>NZ_JBHZQU010000017.1:0-74307 GCF_042867205.1 Sphingomonas sp. NCPPB 2930
CGTGTCGGCCACCGCTGCGGTGAAACCCCTCTAGGCGGGGTTGCCCCGAACCGTCAACAACAGATTTTCACTTTTCTGAAAAAATTCGGGAAAAATACCGAAAAACAACGATTTGCATCACGCCACCAGCCCCATACCAGCCGGAACCTTATCCCACCCCAGACGTCGCAGACCCGAATCGCCAACCAGAATCACTCGCGCCAGACGCAACAAGGGCGCCCTTCCCGTTTGGAAAGGACGCCCCTGGTAGCATTTCAGCCGGGAATCGGGACGATCAGAGACGTCCGACCGTCACCGGCTTGTCCTCGGTCCGCGCCAGCGGGTTGGCGAGCGGCAAGGTGAAGGGTGCCGCAGCGATTTCGAACACATCGCCTTCCTGCGTCCGGATGCCGTCGGCGAACGACAGGGTCGCCGTACCGAAGAAGTGGACGTGCACGTCGCCCGGACGGCGGAACAGCGCATATTTGAAGTGATGATGCTCGAGGTTCGCCAGGCTGTGCGACATGTTGGCCTCCCCCGACAGGAACGGCTTTTCCCACAGCGTCTCGCCGTCGCGGACGACCTTGCTGGTCCCCTCGATATGCTCGGGCACGTCGCCTAGCAGCAGTTCGGCGCCGAGCGCGGCGGGGCGCAGCTTGCTGTGCGCGAGCCAGAGATAATTGTGCCGCTCGGTCACATGGTCCGAGAACTCGTTGGCGAGGCACAGGCCCAGCCGATGCGGCGTGCCGTCGGGGCCGATCAGATAGATGCCCGCCAGCTCGGGCTCCTCGCCGCCATCCTGCGCAAAGGCGGGCATTTCGAGCGCGTCGCCCGGGCCGACCAGCTGCGAGCCGTCACCCTTGTAGAACCATTCGGGCTGCTGGCCGACCTGGCCCTCGCCGGGCTTGCCGCCCTCGACGCCTTCCAGGAACATGCGCATCGAGTCGGTCTGGTGCGCGGCGGCCGCCGCGTCGCGGTGCATCTTGTCGCGCCCCTCGGCTGAGCCGAGATGGGTCAGGCCGGTGCCGGTCATGACGCAGTGCGCGGGGTCTTCATGGTCGATCGGCGCGATCAGATGGCCCGCCGCCAGCTCCGCCTTCAGATCGACGGCCACGCCCTCGCCGCAGGCCAGCGCGGTGTCGAGCAGCGACTGCCCGCCGGCAATGGCACGCTGCGCCAATGCGATGACCGTGTCGATACCCGGCACGAAGGCCGCTTGGTCGCCCCGCGCCAGAATGACCGAACGGGTCCCATCGGGTGCGCGGTGCTGCAACAGGCGATCAGCCATGAATTCCTCCCCTTATCGTCTTTCAACAAAAAGGGGCGCGTCCCCGGTTCGGGACGCGCCCCGCCATTCCTTAGCCCGGCTGGCCGTCGACCAGACGGGGCAGCGTGCCCGCCGCTTCGTCCTTCAGATCCTGCGGCAGCAGCGCGGCTGACAGATTCTGGTACGACACCGGCCGCAGATAGCGATCGATCGCCAGGCTGCCGACCGAGGTCGTGCGCGCGTCCGAGGTCGAGGGGAACGGGCCGCCATGGACCATGGCATGCGCCACCTCGACGCCGGTCGGCCAGCCATTGGCCAGGATCCGCCCCGCCTTGCGCTCGAGCACCGGCACCAGCCGCGCGGCCATGTCGGTATCGCCCTCGTCCATCTGGATCGTCGCGGTCAGCTGACCCTCGGCGGCCTTGAGCACCGCGATCAGCTCCGCCTCGTCGCGGCAGCGGACCAGGATCGACGACGCGCCGAACACCTCATGACCCAGCGCCTCGTCCGCGAGGAACGCCTCGGCCGTGGTCTGGAAGAAGGCGGCGCGACCGGCGGTGACGCCCTCGCCCACCTTTCCTTTCGCAACCGTCTCGACCTTGTCGTGGCTCGCCAGCGACTCCGACGCCTTGGTATAGGCGGCGTGGATGCCGGGCGTCAGCATGGTCTGCGCCGCCGCCTCGGTCAGCGCGGTGCGCGCCGCCTCGACAAAGCCGTCCAGCCCCTCGCCCTCGATCGCCAGCAACAGGCCCGGATTGGTGCAGAACTGGCCCGCGCCCATGGTCAGCGAGCCGACAAAGGCGGTGCCCAGCGCCGCTCCGCGCGCCTTCAGCGCTTCGGGCATCAGCACGACCGGGTTGATGCTGGACATCTCGGCATAGACGGGGATCGGGATCGGCCGCTCCTGCGCGATCTTCAGCAGCGCCAGGCCGCCCGCGCGCGAGCCAGTGAAGCCGACCGCCGCGATGCGCGGATCACGGACCAGCGCGCCGCCCAGTTCGTTGCTGGGGCCGGTCAGATGACCGAACACGCCCTTGGGCAGGCCGCAGGCCTCGACCGCACGTTCGATCGCGGCGGCGACCAGCGCGCCGGTCTGCGGATGGGCGGGATGGCCCTTGACGATCACCGGGCAACCGGCGGCCAGCGCCGAGGCGGTGTCGCCACCGGCGGTCGAGAAGGCGAGCGGGAAGTTGGACGCGCCGAACACCGCGACCGGGCCCAGCGGCACCATGCGCAGACGCAGATCGGGGCGCGGCAGCGGCTGGCGGTCGGGCAGGGCGGGGTCGATACGGACCTGGAGATAGGCCCCGGCGCGCAGCACCTTGGCGAACAGGCCGAGCTGGCCGACCGTGCGGCCGCGCTCGCCCTCCAGACGCGCGCGCGGCAGACCGCTTTCACGCATCGCCGCCTGGATCAGATCGTCGCCAATGGCCATGATCTCGGCACCGATCCTGTCGAGGAACACGGCGCGCTCCTCGCGGCTGGTGGCGCGATAGACGTCGAACGCCTCCTCTGCTGCGGCACAGGCCGCATCGACATCGGCCGGTCCGTGCACCGCAAAGGCGTCGCCCACCGGCTGTCCGGTGGCGGCGTCGATCGAGCGGAAATCGGTCATAGGGGGAAGCTCCTTTATATTACTCCGACATATTCGTTTGACGGAGCGATGGCAATGTTAAAGGTAATGCGCGAGGATAGGGGCGGAGAGGTACGATCGATGGATGACATGATGACGAACGGGGACGCCGCGCCCGAACCCCTGGTCGATTCCCCGGTCGAGTCCCCGGCCGATTCCGAGGTTCCCGCACCCAAGACCCGGCGCGGCACCGGCCGCCGTCTGCACGGCGCGATCGCGCACAAGCTGGGCGCGGCGATCGTGTCGGGCGAATATCGCCCCGGCGACACGCTGTCGGGGGAGGTCGCCTTTTCCGAGGCGCTCGACGTGTCGCGCAGCGCCTATCGCGAGGCGGTGCAGGTGCTGAGCGCCAAGGGGCTGGTCGAAAGCCGTCCCAAGACCGGCACCCGCGTCCTGCCGCGCAACCGCTGGAACCTGCTCGACCCCGATGTGCTCGCCTGGGCCTTTTCGGGTGAGCCCGACATCCAGTTCGTGCGCAGCCTGTTCGAGCTGCGGTCGATCGTCGAGCCCGCCGCCGCGCGGCTGGCGGCCGAGCGACGCGACAAGGCCGACCTGAAGGAGATGCGCGACGCGCTGGCCGCGATGCGCCGCCACACGCTGGCGACCGAGGCGGGGCGCACGGCGGACCGCGAATTCCACAACGCCGTGCTGGCCGCGACCCGCAACGATGCGCTGGTCGTGCTGACCGCCAGCATCGGCGCGGCGGTCGCCTGGACCACCCAGTTCAAGCAGCGGTCGCGCGCGCTGCCCCGCAATCCGGTGCCCGACCATGTGAAGGTCTATGACGCGATCGCCGCGGGCGATGTCGAGGGCGCGGGAGAGGCCATGCGGCTGCTCGTCGATCTGGCGCTGGAGGATACCCGCAGCGCGATGGAAGGGTAGAAGGCCCGCCCCCGTTCAGGAGCGGGCCACCCGAGACGCCGGGTTCGGAGATGGGGGTCAGAAGGCCGCGCGGTGGAGCGGCTTGGCCGGGACCGCGACCCGGAAGGTGAAGATGTCGCCCGCCTGGACCTGCTCGGCAAGTTGCTCGTCCGACAGGCCCTGCCGCGCGGTGGTGGCATAGGCGGTGCGGCCGTCGGGGCCGCCCAGCGCGATCTTGGTGATGTTGGACACGGGGAAGCGCACCTCGTCGGTCATCACGCCGTCGGGGCCGTAACGCCGCGCCGCCCAACCGCCGTAAAAGCCGACCCACACCCCACCTTCGGCATCGCAGATCGCGCCGTCGGGATGACCGTCCGCATCGCCGAAGCGCGCGAACTCGGTCGCGGGGCCGAGCGTCCCGTCCGCCAGGATCGCGTGCGCCAGGATGACCTTGCCCAGCGTGTCGACATGATAGAGCGTCGAATCGTCGGGCAAGATGGCGGGACCGTTGGTGATGCACACCGCATCGGCGCTGGACGGCGAAACCAGTCCCGCGACCCAGCTGAACAGACGGCCCGACAGCGCGGTTTCGTCATTGTCCATCGTGCCGAACCAGATCCGCCCCTGCCCGTCGACGCACGCATCGTTCAGGCGGTTGGCGGGGAGATGCGTATCGACCTCGGCCATACGCTCGAACCCGCCGGTCGCGGGATCGAAGTGATGCGGGCCCGACTTCAGCCCGGCGACGAATCCGCCGCGCTGCGCCGGCACCACCCAGCCGACCATTTCGGGCGAGTTCCAGTGCTCGAGCGTGCCCGCCACCGGATCATGGGCATAGATGCGCTGCTGCTTGATATCGACGAACCACAGCAGGCCGTCGACCCAGATCGGGCCCTCGCCCAGCGTCGCACCCACGGTCAGACAATGTTCGGCCTGCTGCATCACTCTCTCCTATGCTCTCGCCCGGTCTGTCAGCGCCAACCGGCGTCGATGAAATAGTCGTGGCCGGTGCACATCCTGGCATCGTCCGAGGCCAGGAACAGCACCAGCGCCGCGACATCGGCGGGCTGGATGCGCCCGTCGAGGCACTGGGCCGCGACGATCTCCGCCTCGCCTTCGGGCGTGTACCATTTTTCCTGGCGCGGCGTCTGGACGTTGCCCGGCACGATGGTGTTCACGCGGATATTGTCGCGCCCCAGGTCGCGCGCCAGGCTGCGGGTCAGGCCCTCGATCGCGGCCTTGCACGTCTGGTAGAGGACCAGGTCGTTGAGGCCCAGGTGCCAGCTGATCGACCCGAAGTTCAGGATCGCGCCGCCACCGGCGCGCTTCATCGCGGGGATCACCGCCTGCGCGGCAAAGAACTGGTGGCGCAGGTTGACGTTCAGCCGCTCGTCCCAATAGGCAGGGGTCACGTCCGCGATGCTGTGGCGGTCGTCATTGCCCGCATTGTTGACCAGGATGTCGACCCCGCCCAGCGCCTCTTCCAGCTCGGCGAAGATCGTCTTGAGATGGTCGAGATCGGTCAGGTCGCAGCGGTGATGGATCGGCGCATGGCGGGCATCGCCCGACAGCCGCTCGACCAGCGCCCGGCTCGCCTCCTCGGCGATGTCGACGAAGGCGACGCGGGCGCCCTGCGCGACGAACGCCTCGACCAGCCCCTCGCCGATCCCCGAGCCGCCGCCGGTCACGATCACCCGCTTGTCGGTCAGGCTGGGATAGCGCGCGACCAGATCGGCGGCGCTGGTCTTCTGCAACATGTCTTGAGTCTCCGTCACAACAGGCCACGCTTGGCCAGGTTGCGCATCAGGTCGCCCAGACCGAAGGTCCAGGCCGGGGCGTCGGCGCTGGTCATCACCGGATTGACCAGCGTGCCCAGACGCGGGTTGGCAATGACGACGGTGTCGCCGACCTTGTGGGTGAAGCCGCGGCCGGGCTCGTCACGGTCCTGGGTCGGCGCGAACAGCGTGCCGAGGAACAGGACGAGGCCGTCCGGATAATGATGCTCGCTGAGCGCCTGGCCCAGCAGGTCCTCGGGATCGCGGCTGATCTGGTCCATCGAGCTGGCGCCTTCCAGCACATAGCCGTCGGCGCCGGTGATGGTCAGCTTGACCTCGCTCGACCGGACATCGTCCATGGTGAAGCCGTCGTCGAACAGCCGGACGAGCGGCCCGAGCGAGCAGGAGGCGTTGTTGTCCTTCGCCTTGCCCAGCAGCAGCGCCGAGCGCCCCTCGAAATCGCGCAGGTTGACGTCGTTGCCCAGCGTCGCGCCGACCGCCTTGCCATGCGCGTCGGCGACCAGCACCACCTCGGGCTCCGGGTTGTTCCAGGTCGAATCGGAGCGGACCCCGACCGGCATGCCCCAACCCACGGTCGACAGCACGGGCGACTTGGTGAAGATCTCGGCATCCGGGCCGATCGCGACCTCCAGATATTGCGACCACAGCCCCTCGGCGATCAGCGCATCCTTCAGCTGCGCGGCCTCGGGCGAGCCCGGCACCACCGAGCGGATATTGCCACCCAGCGCCTGTTCCAGCGTGGCGCGCAGCCCCGCCGCCTTGGCATGGTCGCCGCGCGCGCGCTCCTCGATCACCCGCTCCAGCGCCGACACGGCGAAGGTCACGCCCGCCGCCTTCACGCATTGCAGATCGATCGGCGAGAGCAGGCGATTGGCCGCGCCTTCCTCGGGGGACAGGTTCAGGTCGCCCAGATCGCCCAGCGATTCCCCCTGCCCGGCCTCGATCGTACCGGCCGCGATCAGCGCCGAAACGGTCGGGGCGACGCGGCTCATGTCGAAAACTTCCCCGCCCTGCACCAAAATAGGACATGGCCCCTCGCCGCGATCGATACGGCCGACGAAACGGCCCGTCCGCCAATCCTCGGGCAGGGCATCGATCAGAGGAGTGGAATTGCTTGCCATGTCTTACTCTCCGCGATTTTTGTTAGCGGTATCGAGTGCCGCCCGGTTCAGGTCAAGAGGCGCTCGCCGTCGTCCAGCCGTCATCGCCATAGCGACATTTGGGTCATTCCCAATGGGTCCATTTTGGTTTTAACCACTTGGATAGCGACGCCATGCCATCTGGTGCCGGAGGGGGGAAACAGGACCATGCGAATCGACGACCCCGGATTCTCCGTCTGGCTGGACGAGCGCTTCATCATTCAGGTCCGGACGCGAACCGCGTGGACCGTCGAGATCGCCGACCGTTACTGGGCCTGCTTCCAGCCCTTCCTCGACGCATCGCGCGCGCAGTGGGGCCATGCCAGGGTGCTGGTCGATCGACGCGGCACCCCCATCATGCCGATCACGATGGTCCAGGTGATGCGCGACGGCATCATGGCATTCTATCAGCCCGGTGACCGGCTGGCGCTGGTCGTCGATTCCAGCCCCCTGAAGATGCAGGTCCGGCAGAATTACCAGCTACCCAATATCGACGCCTTCCTGTCCTACGACGCCGCCCTGGCCTGGCTCGAGAACAGCTAGACGAAAGGGCCGATCCCCCGCCGGGCGGCCGGACGGGATGGATCCCGCCCGACTTTCCTGCACCCGATCAGTGCCTGCGCCCGATCAATGGTTGTCGCGCGGCAGACCCTGGGTCTGGGCGATGCGCTGATACTTCTCGGCCCCCTCCAGGATCGCGCCGGTCGACATCTGGCCGACCACCGAACGCTGGATTTCCTGCCACGGGGTCTGCGACGCGGGATATTTATACCCGCCCGCCGCCGCGAGGGTCTTGCGACGCTCGGCCAGTTCCTCGTCGGAGATGAGGATGTTGGCGGTGCCCTTGTTCAGGTCGATGCGCACCCGGTCGCCGGTCTCGATCAGCGCCAGGCCACCCATCGCCGCCGCTTCCGGGCTGGCGTTCAGGATCGAGGGCGAACCCGAGGTGCCCGACTGACGCCCGTCGCCGATGCAGGGCAGCGAGTGCACGCCCTCGGTGATCAGATAGGCGGGCGGGCGCATGTTGACGACTTCCGCCGCGCCCGGATAGCCGATCGGCCCCGCGCCGCGCATGAACAGCAGCGTCTGCGGCGTGATGCCGGTCGCGGGATCGTCGATCCGGTGGTGATAATCCTCCGGCCCGTCGAACACGACCGCCGGACCTTCAAAGGCATCGGGATCGTCGGGGTTGGACAGATAACGCTCGCGGAACTCCTCCGAGATCACGCTGGTCTTCATCACGGCGGCGTCGAACAGATTGCCCGACAGGACGATGAAGCCCGCCTCTTCCTTCAGCGGCTGGGCGAAGGGACGAATGACCTTTTCGTCCTCGATCGCGACGCCCCGGCAATTCTCGCCCATGGTCTTGCCGTTGACGGTCATCGCGCCCTCGTGGATCAGCCCCTGCTCGATCAGCTGGTTGACCACGGCGGGCACGCCGCCCGCGCGGTAATAATCCTCGCCCAGATATTCGCCCGCCGGTTGCAGGTTCACGAGCAGCGGGATCTTGTGCCCCTCGGTCTCCCAGTCCTGCACGGGCAGGTCGACGCCGATGTGGCGTGCGATGGCGGCGAGGTGGATCGGCGCGTTGGTCGAGCCGCCGATCGCCGAGTTCACCTTGATCGCGTTGTGGAAGGCTTCCTTGGTCAGGATGTCGGAGGGCTTGAGGTCCTCGTTCACCATCTCGACGATGCGCTTGCCGGTCAGATACGCGACTTCCTGGCGATCGCGATACGGCGCGGGGATCGCGGCCGAGCCGGGCAGCGACATGCCCAGCGCCTCGGCCAGCGAGTTCATCGTGGTCGCGGTGCCCATGGTGTTGCAATAGCCGGTCGACGGCGCCGACGAGGCGACCAGGCGGATGAACTCCGCATCGTCGATCTCGCCCGCCGCCAGCATCTGGCGCGCCTTCCAGACGATGGTGCCCGAGCCGGTCCGCTCGCCTTTGTGCCAGCCGTTGAGCATCGGCCCGACCGACAGCGCGATCGACGGGATGTTGACGGTGGCGGCGGCCATCAGCGCAGCCGGGGTCGTCTTGTCGCACCCGATGGTCAGCACCACCGCGTCGAGCGGATAGCCGTACAGCACCTCGACCAGCCCCAGATAGGCCAGGTTGCGGTCGAGGCCCGCGGTCGGGCGCTTGCCGGTTTCCTGGATCGGGTGGACCGGGAATTCCAGGACGATGCCGCCCGCCTCGCGCACGCCCTCGCGCACCCGCTCGGCCAGCACCAGATGATGGCGGTTGCACGGCGACAGGTCCGAGCCGGTCTGCGCGATGCCGATGATCGGCTTGCCCGACTGAAGCTCCTCCAGCGACAGGCCGAAGTTCAGATACCGCTCCAGATAGAGCGCGGTCATGTCGATATTCTCGGGATTGTCGAACCAGGCGCGGCTGCGCAGTTTGGGCGTGTCGGTCATGTCAGGCTTTCGGTCAGCGAACGGTGGAGAAGCGGTAGATCATGGTATGCCGGTAGGGCTTGCCGGGATCGACGCGCGGCGAGACGAAATCGGGCTTGTTGGGCGAATCGGGGAATTTCTGCGGCTCGAGCGCGATGCCGTCGCCCATGCGGTACAAATGGCCCTTCTTGCCGACATAGGTACCGTCGAGGAAATTGCCCGTATAGAATTGCACGCCCGGTTCGGTCGACAGCACTTCGAGCACGCGGCCCGAGGCGGGGTCCTCCAGCCGGGCCGCCAGCTGCGGCGTGGCGGTCAGCCCCTTGTCGAGCGCGAAATTATGGTCGTAGCCCTGGCCATAGCGGATCTGCTGGTCGTTGCCGTCGCGAATGCCGTCGGCGACCACGCGCGGGCTGCGGAAGTCGAAGACGGTGCCCGCGACCGGACGACGCTCGCCGGTCGGGATCAGCTTGGCGTCGACCGGGGTATAGGTCGTCGCCGGGATGGTCAGCTTGTGGAAGGTCGCACCCAAAGGCGAGCCTTCGCCGTTCAGGTTGAAGATCGCGTGGTTCGTCATGTTGACGATGGTCGGCTTGTCGGTCTTCGCCTCGAACGCGATGGTCAGCGCCCCCGCCTCGTCGAGCGAATAGGTGACGGTCGCATCGACCTTGCCCGGATAGCCCTGGTCGCCATCGGGGCTGGTCAGCGCCATGACGACGCTGGCGGTCGGGCCGTCCTTCATCGACACGATCTTCCACAGATGCTTGTCGAAGCCCTTGGTCCCGCCGTGTAGCGAATTGACCTTGTCGTTCAGCGTCAGCTGATAGGGACGCCCGTCGAGCGTGAAGCGCCCGCCGCCGATCCGGTTGGCGAAGCGGCCGACCGTCACCCCGAAGAAATTGGGATGGTTCACATAATCGTCGGCCTTGTCATAGCCGAGCAGGACGTCGGCCAGCTTGCCGTCGCGGTCGGGCGCCATGACCGACTGCAACGTGGCGCCGTACGTCAGGACGCGCGCCGACAGCCCGGCCTTGTTGGTCAGGGTCACCGCCTCGATTGCGGCACCATCGGCCAGTTGCCCGGCGGGGGCGCGTTTCACCTCGCCCGCCAGGGCCGCAGTCGAACTCATTACGGACGTTACCGCTACCAACGTGAAAAAGGTCTTGATTGACGCCCTCGACATGCCTCACCCTTTCGTCGCCAGACGCCATTGACGCGCCTTTTGCGTCACTATAGTCAGACAAAATATCAGGAGCAAGCCGGTCTGCGAACAGTTTTTCGCGAGATTACCGGCCCGAAGGAGAGGATTGCATGGCCGCACCCGTCGTTTCCCGCGCCAACGGCGCGTCGCCAGCCGCGGGAGGGGGCAGATACGGCTCCGCACTGGCGCTGCTGGCCAGCCTGTTCTTCATGTGGGGCTTCATCACGGTCATCAACGGGACGCTGCTGCCGCACCTGCGCAGCGTGTTCGAGCTGAGCTATTTCCAGGCCTCGCTGATCGAGAGCGTCTGGTTCATCGCCTATTTCTTTGCCTCCATCCCCTCGGCCAAGCTGATCGAGCGGATCGGATACCAGAAGTCGCTGGTGACGGGCCTGCTCATCATGGCGGCGGGTGCGGTCGGCATGATGCTGGCGGCATCGCTGCCCTCTTATGGCGTCACGCTGCTGATGCTGTTCGTGATCGCCAGCGGCATCACCCTGCTCCAGGTCGCGGCCAACCCCTATGTCGCGGTGCTGGGCCCGGCGGACACGGCGTCGTCGCGCCTCAATCTCGTCCAGGCGATGAACTCGATGGGCACGATGCTGGCCCCGCTGTTCGGCGCCTATCTGATCCTCGGCCGGTCCAAGGGCGGCACGGCGCAGGCCGGTGAGGCGCTGACCCAGGCCGAACGCCTGGCCGATGCGCATGCGGTGGTCCTGCCCTATGGCCTGGTCGCGATCGTTCTGGTCGTGCTGGCGCTCGTCATCGCGCGCTTCCCGCTGCCCGCCATGGGTTCGGCGACCAGCCGGATCGCCAAGGAGGAGCGCAAGAACCATTCGCTGTGGAAGCATCGCAACCTGGTGTTCGGCATCGGCGCGATCTTCATCTACCTGATCGCCGAGATCGGCGTGGGCAACCTGTTCGTCAACTTCGTCAGCCGCCCCGACATCGGCAACATGACCACCGAGGCGGCGGGCCGTTACCTGACGCTGCTGTGGGGCGGGATGATGGTCGGCCGCTTCGTCGGCTCGGCGATCATGCAGAAGGTGCCTGCGGGCGCGGTGCTGGCGGTCTTCTCGATCGGCGCGTTCCTGACCATGCTGGTCACCGTGTTCGCCGATGGTCACATCGCCATGTGGTCGCTGATCCTGGTCGGCCTGTTCCACTCGATCATGTTCCCGACCATCTTCACGCTGGGCATTCGCGGCCTCGGCCCGCTGACCGAGGAAGGCTCGGGCCTGCTGATCATGGCGATCGCGGGCGGCGCGCTGGTCGCGGTGCATGGCTGGCTGGCCGATCATTACGGGTTGCAGCAGTCGTTCCTACTGACCGCGGTGTGCGAGCTCTACATCCTGTTCTACGCGGTCTGGGGTTCGAAGCCGACCAACGCCTTCCCCGACGAGGACGCGGGCTGATACCGGACGATCCTCGTTCGAAAACAGGGGGGCGGTGCCGCAAGGTGCCGCCCCCTTCTGCTTTGCAGCGGCGGCATCTTTCGCCAATGGGTACGACATGGTACGATACATCATACCATTTAGCCGAGTATCCTGCCCTTGTCCCCTTCCCTCGACCTGCTCCACACCGCGCCCCTCGCCCTCCCCGATCATGTCCGTGTGGGACACGACTCCAGCGTCCTGGGCACGATCGACGATCCGGCGGTGACGCTGGCGATATGGGAACGCGCGTCGCCGCTGCCCCGGCCCGATCTGGCGGAGTTTCCGGCGCTGCGCTTCGCGGCCGATGCCGGATCGGTCGCGGCGAAGGTGCTGGCCGCGCTGGCGGATACGGTTCCGCAGGACTGGCATGACGGGCTCGCCCGCGATGTCGAGACGCTGGCCCGGCTTTATGCCACGCTGACCGGCGAGGACCGGGTCGAGATCCGTATCGAGCGGGTGACGGGCAATGGCTGCTGGAAATTCCATGCCGACTATGTCGCGCTGAGGATGATCACCACCTATTGCGGGCAGGCGACCCAGTGGCTGCCCCATGGCGCCGATCCACAGTCCCCGCCCCGCGCGCTGGCGCCGGGCGATGTCGGCCTGTTCAAGGGCCGCGAGCGCGCGGGCGACCGGGCGATCATCCACCGCTCCCCCCCAATCGCGGGCAGTGGCGAGGACCGGCTGTTGCTGGTTATCGATACCGAATGGCCCGACCATGGCTGAACCCTGCGCCGGTCTGCCGCGACCGGCCTGAGGCCAATGACCATTCGAGATATCTTCTTCTTCCCTCTCCCCTGGACAGGGGAGAGGGTTAGCGAAGCTTGCCAGCCTGCTGGCTAGCGCAGCTTGGGTGAGGGGTTGAGCGAGCCCAAAGGCTCGCGCGCTCGCTTCGCGAGCGCCCACCCCTCACCCAGCTCCGACTAAGCCTTTGCTTTCGCAAAGGCCAAGTCTGCGCAACCCTCTCCCCTCTGCGAGGGGCGAGGGAAGGAAAGGCATCGCGGAATGGCGATCCGGCGCTAGAACCAGCTGCGGATGCCCAGCGCCAGCGCCGCGCCGCTGCCACGGGCGGGGCCATAGCGACGTTCCCAGTTCACCCCGACATAGGGAGCGAATTCGCGGGCGATCTCGTAGCGCAGGCGCAGGCCCAGCTCGATATCGGAGACGCCCGCCGCGATCCGCTGGTCGGGCACGTCCTGCACGGCGAGATTGACCTCGATGCGCGGTTGCAGGATCGCCCGCTGGGTGATCCGCTGGTCCACCCAGGCCTCGGCGCGGGCCAGCACATCGCCCTTGTCCGACAGGAACAAGGCGCCCTCGACATCGAACCAATAGGGGGCGAGCCCCTCGACCCCGACGACCGCATAGGTGCGCCTTACCCCGGTGCCGACATCCTGCCGCACGCCCGCCTGGAGGTTCCAATAGGGATCGATCGCGCGGGCATAGAGCGCCTGCACTTCCGCCGCGCCGACCCGGTCGCGAAAATCCCCCTCGCCCTCGCTCTTGACCACCAGCCGGTGGATGTCGCCGCCGAACCAGCCCTCCCCGTCCCAGCGATAGCCGTCGCGCCCGTCGCGGACCTGAATCTCGGCCAGGTTGAACAGGATCTGGTGAAAGGCCATGCCGCCATGCTCCGCCCGCATTCGGCGGTCGGCGACGGCCATGACGGCGGGGTCGTAGTAGCGATCCGCCGCGCGCGTCGTCGGTGCGGGCGGCGGCGGGGCATGGCCCACCAATTCCGCCGGGGTGGCAGTGGGCTGGCAGTGGCCCATCGCGGCATGTTCCGGCGGACAGGCCTCCGTCCCCATCGCCATGCCGGGCATCGCGGCGGAATCGGCGCCGCGGGTCTCGGCCGCCGGTGCGGGTTTGCAATGGCCCATCGCCGCGTGCTCGGGCGGACAGGCCGCCGCCCCCATCGCCATGCCGGGCATCGCAGCGGTGTCGGCTGCGCGGGTCTCGGCCGCCGGTGCAGGTTTGCAGTGGCCCATGGCGGCGTGTTCAGGCAGACAGGCCTCCGCCCCCATCGCCATGCCGGGCATCGCGGCGGGATCGACCGCACCTGCTTCCATGGCCGGGGTCGCCTGGCAATGGCCCATCGCCGCATGTTCGGGGGAGCAGGCCGAAGCCGCCGCCTTATGCTCCATGGCATGATGCGCCATTCCGGCCTGGCCCAGCGCGGCGTGCGGGGCGCGGGTGGCCTTTTTCCGAGGCCTGGCCTTGCCCGGCTTGCGGAGCGCGGCGGGCTTCGGGGCGGCCATCGGCATCGCCATGCCGGGCATCGCCATGCCCTGATGCTGCATCATCGGATCGGCGAGCAGAAGCGACAGCAGGATCATGCCGCATCTCCCTTCGTCGCCGGATCGGGCCGGACGGTCACCACCTGCATCATGCCCGCATGCATGTGATAGAGGAGGTGACAGTGGAACGCCCAGTCCCCCTCGGCATCGGCGGTCAGGTCGAAGGTGACGGTGCCCCCCGGCGCGACATTGACCGTATGCTTGCGTGGGGCATGATCGCCATGCCCGGTCACCAGCTCGAAGAAGTGGCCGTGCAGATGGATCGGGTGCGCCATCATCGTGTCGTTGACCAGCGTGACCCGCACCCGCTCGTTCAAACGAAAGGGAATGGGCGCGGTCACGGCGTTCAGCTTCACCCCGTCGAACGCCCACATATAGCGCTCCATATTGCCGGTCAGATGGATGGTCAGCGCGCGCGAGGGCGTACGGCGATCGGGATTGGGCCGGGTGCTCGCCAGGTCGCGATAGGTCAGCACCCGGTGCCCGGCATCGGCCAGCCCCTGTGGCGGCTCGCCCGTGCGGTCGACTGGCATCGGCGAAACCGTCTGGACGACCGGCGTGCGCGGCAGGCCGGGCGCGTTGGCGAAGTCGCGCATGCCGTGCTTCATCGCCCCATGGTCCATGCCGCCCCCGCCGGGCTGGCAATGCCCCATCGCGGCATGTTCGGGCGAGCAGGCGGCGGCACCCTGATCCATGCCGCCCATCCCCATATCCTTCATCGTCGCCAGCGGCCGGGGGCGCAGCGGCGGCACCGGCGCGACCATGCCGATCCGCGGCGCCAGCGTGGCCCGCGCCATGCCCGACCGGTCCCAGGTCTCGGCAACCAGCGTATAGGCGCGGTCCTCCGCCGGGGTGACGATCACGTCATAGGTCTCGGCGACCGCGATCTGGAGCTCGTCGACCGCGACCGGCCGCACATCCTGCCCGTCCGCCTGCACGACGGTCATCGCCAACCCCGGAAGCCGCACGTTGAAGATCGTCATCGCCGACGCATTGACCAGCCGCAGCCGCACCCGCTCGCCGACCGCGAACAGCCCGGTCCAATTGTCCGCCGGGCCATGGCCGTTGACCAGATAGCGATAGGTCGAGCCGGTCACGTCCGACACGTCGCTGGGGTCCATCCGCATCGCGCCCCAGCGCAGCCGCTCGGCCAGGGGCTGGTCGCGCCCCGCCAGCAGGCCGCCAACGGTCTGTTTCTGATAGTTGAAATACCCGCCCTGCAATTTCAGGCGGCGGAAGATCGCATGCGGATGCAGCGCGCTGTGATCGGACAGCAGGACGACATGCTCGCGCTCGGCGGCGATCGGATCGGGTCCGGCAGGATCGATGACGATGGGGCCGTACAGCCCCTCCTGCTCCTGCAGCCCCGAATGGCTGTGATACCAATAGGTCCCCGCCTGGACGACCGGAAACTCATAGGTGAAGCGCCCGCCCGCCGGAATGCCCGGAAAGCTGATCCCCGGCACCCCGTCCATCTGGAAGGGAAGGAGCAGCCCGTGCCAGTGGATCGAGCTTTCCTCGTCCAACTGGTTGACGACGGTGATCCGCGCGCGCTGCCCCTCGCGCAGCCGGATCAGCGGCGCCGGGGCCGAGCCGTTGATCCCGATCGCGTGATAGGGCTTGCCGTCGATCACCATATGCTGGCGCGCGATGGTCAGGGTGATGTCTGGGCCGCTCAGCTCGGGGCGCGCCATATCCAGGCCATGCGCATGGCTCTGCGCCCAGCCCGGCACCGCGACCAGCGCGCCCAGCCCAGCCCCTCCCGCCAGCAGATCGCGGCGGCGCATCATCGTCTTCGGATCGATCATGCCCCCTTATACGCAGGCCCGGCGTGCGCCCCTCACCCGGTTCTGTCGCGCAGTTCGGTACGGGCCCGGCGGATGCGCAGTTCGACCGCCTTCACGCTCAGCCCCAGCGCCTCGGCCGCCTCGGCCTGGCTCAGCCCCTCGATCGCGCACAGGATCAGCGGCGCGCGCAAGGCCTCGGGCAGCGTGTCCAGCGCGGCCAGCGTGCGGGCCAGCGAGTCGCGCTCGATCGCCGCCGCTTCGCCCCCGATCCGGTCGTCGGCCACCGCCTCGGCCGCCTCGACCGGCAGGAACCGCGCGATCATCGCGCGCACCCGCCGCCGCCGCGCCCAGTCGCGGCATTTGTTGAGCGCGATCCGGCTGAGCCAGGCGCGCAGGCTGCGCGTCGTATCGAACCGCGCCAGCGCGCCGTGCGCGGCGACGAAACTCTCCTGCACCAGGTCCAGCGCCTCCTCGGCGTCGCGGACATGCGCCAGGGTCAGGCGATACAGCGCCGCCTTGTGCCGGGCGACGATCGCGGCATAGGCCTCGGGCCGACCGCCCCGCACCAGCGCGACCAGATCGCCGTCGGACAAGCCCGCATAATCGCGGCTCACCGCCCCGTATCGGTCAGCTTGGCGACCACCAGCCGGTCGAAGGTCGCCGCCTGGTCGGGCCGCAGCACGCGGCGCATCGCAAAGACATGCGCCAGCGTCGCCTTTTGCAGGTCGCCCATGCTGTGATGCACCGCGTCGATCGCCTGGGTCACACGGGGACCGTCGCGATGCTCCACCTCGATCGCCGCCGCCAGTCGGGCATTGTCGCCGCGCAGCCGGGCGTCGAGCGCGGCGCGCGTGGCGGCGAACTGCGTCTCCAGCCGGTCGAGCGCCACCGCCTGCGCCGGGTCGAGCGCGATTGTCTGGTGGACGAGCGTATGGATGTCGCTCGCCTGCGGCTCGGTAGGCATCAGCAACCGGCATCCGATCGCCACCCCGGCCAGCGCGGCGACGAAGGCGATCACCATGGTCAGCACCGCCCGGCGCATCTCGCCCCTCACCGGCCCAGCAACAGCGTGGACGGCGCCAGGCCCCCGCCCAGCGCGACGACCGCCGCCCCGGGCCGCTCGCGCGCCTCGCTCCGCCCGGCCATCACGCCGCCGCCCGCCAGGCCCAGCACCATGGCGGCGGCGGCCGACAACGCCATGCCCCGCGCCGAGAGCGTTCCGACAGGGACGGGCGCCGCCGCGATCGTCGCGGCGACCCGCTGCTCCATATCCGCAAGCGCGGCGGGCGGCATGCCCCGCGACAATCGGGCGAGATCGTGGTCGATGGGATCGGTCATGACAGGACTATACGCGACAAAGCGCCAAACCCCTCATGGGGATAGGATCCGCCAAAAACGGCCAGCGGGCAGTCGATCCGCACAGCATAACAAAAACCCCGCTAAGCCGTTGGCCTAGCGGGGTTTTCGATGGTGGGCGTGGCAAGGATTGAACTTGCGACCCCTGCGATGTCAACACAGTGCTCTACCACTGAGCTACACGCCCGCCGGAGGCCGGCCAATTAGCCGGGGTGTGGGGGGCTGGCAAGCCCTAAATTGCACCATCGACCGAATTTGTCTGAAAAAGGCGATCCACCTCCATCACCAGGTCGCGCAGGTGGAAGGGTTTGGACAGGACGCGGGCGTTGGGAACCGCCTGCCCGGCCTTCAGCGTCACCGCCGCAAAGCCGGTGATGAACATCACGCGCAGGTCGGGCACCATCACGGCGGCGCGCTGGGCCAGCTCGATGCCGTCCATCTCGGGCATGACGATATCGGTCAGCAGCAGGTCGAACCGTTCGCTCTCCAGCAGCGGGATCGCCGCCGTGCCGCGATCCACCGCCGTCACCCGATAGCCCGAACGGGTCAGCGCCCGCGTCAGATATTCGCGCATGACCTCATCGTCTTCGGCCAGCAGGATGTGAAGCATCTCTTGATCCCGATTCATGTGGCCGCCGTTCTAGCGGCGAGGCCGTTAAGATTTCCAGACCATTGCTTGCCTTGTCGGCCCGCCATAGGATCGCCCGCCAATGGCCCAAGCAAACCCCGGCCCCTGCTATGACGGTTACGGGCTGGCGCTGCCCGCCGGTCCGGTCGTGCTGTCGGTGCCGCATGGCGGGCGGGACTATTCCCCGGCGCTGGTCGACGCGCTGCGCGTGCCGCCGTCCGCGCTGATGGCGCTGGAGGACCGGCTGATCGACCGAGTGGCGATGGCGGCGCGCGGCGACGAGCCGATGCTGATGCAACGCACCCCGCGCGCCTGGATCGACCTGAACCGCGACGAGGGCGAGCGCGATCCGCTGGTCGATGCGGGCGCGCGGATCGGCGGGCGCAGTTCGGCCAAGCTGCGCAGCGGGCTGGGGCTGGTGCCGCGCCGGACCGCCGGTCATGGCGATATCTGGACACGGCGCTTCACCGATGCCGAGATCGTCGCCCGGATCGAGACGGACCACCGGCCCTATCACCAGGCGCTGGCGGCCTGTCTGGCGGCGGTCCGGGCGCGGTTCGGGGTGGCGGTGCTGCTCGACCTGCATTCGATGCCGCCGCTGGGCCGCGCGACGGTCAGCCCCCGGGTGGTGATCGGCGACCGGCACGGCACGACCGCCGAGCCCCGTTTCGTCCGCCGGATCGAGGCCGCCGTGCGCGGGCTGGGCGTCGCCGTCACCCGCAACGCGCCCTATGCGGGCGGCCATATCGTCGAGCGACACGGCGATCCCCGCCGCGGCATCCATGCGATCCAGCTGGAGCTGGACCGTTCGCTCTATCTCGATGCCGCGCTGGAATCGCCGGGCGAAGGCTTCGATGCCACCGTCGCGCTGGTCCGGGGGGTGATCGCCGCGCTTGGCGCCGAGGCGCTGGGGCAGGACCTGCCGCTCGCCGCCGAATAAAAAACCACCTCGCGCAAGGGGGAGAGCGCGAGGTGGCCAAGGTTCAGGGAGGAGACACGCTGAAAGCGTGTCATACGACACCGCGAAAGGGGGGACACGATGCCGTACAGGGTATAAATAAGAAGGGGCCTATTTGGTTCAACCCCGCCCCCCGCAATTCGTCATTTTTTCGTAACGGGTCGTGGGATGCGACGGCCTGACGAGGGGTATCCCGTTCTGCGAGGGTGCCGACCGGTCTCAGGCGGCCACACCCCTCCACCATGCTTCGCATGGTCCCCCCTCCCCCGTGCAGGGAAGGAAAAGCTCAGCGCGTGCGGAAGCTCATGCGCGCGAGCAGGCCGTCGCGCAGCAGATAGTGATGGCGCAGCGCCGCCGCGACATGGATCGCCACCAGGGCCAGCATCGCCCAACCCAGAATCTCATGCGCCTCATGCCCCAGCCCGGCGGCGGCCTTGCCGATGGGCAGAGGCGGCACGTCGAACAGTCCGAACCAGCTGACGGGGCGCGGGACGTCGCGGCCCGATCCCATCGCCCAGCCGCTCATCGGCATGACGATCATCAGGGCATAGAGGGTCATGTGCAGCGCATGGGCGCTGCCGCGCGCCCAGGCCGGGACCTCGGCGGGCAGCGGCGGCGGGCGATGGCCCAGCCGCCAGAGGATCCGGCCGACGGTCAGCGCCAGCACGGTCAACCCGATCGCCTTGTGCAGCGGGATGGTCCCCGGCAACAGGCTTTCGTGGAGCAGGCCGATCGCCAGATTGGCGACCACCAGGACCGCGATCGCCCAGTGAAAGGCGATCGCGACATGGCTGTACCGCGCCGTCGCGGCGACCGGCCCGCCCATGGCTTAGCCGATCGGCTGAAGCTGCGGCTGGGGCATCTTGCCCAGCTGCATCTGGCGCGAGAAGATGTCGCGCATCAGCGAGAGCGAGAAGAGGTGCGCATAGAGCAGCGGGAGCATGCCCGACTGGCTCATTTTGCGCAGCTGGTCGCCGCGCAGGTCGACCAGCTTCTCTTCATTGACCATCTGGAAACCGCGATAGACGAAGGGCTGCTCCGCGCCGTCGGGCTGGATCGAGACTTCGCCGTCCATCAGCAGGCCCATCTCGACCAGTTCGGCCATGAAGTTCTGCGTGCGGGCCCCGGCCTGTTCGAACGATTCGTTGAACGCCAGGATGTTCTTGGTCAGCTCGCTGGGCTGGCCATTGTCGAACAGCGCGTCGCCGTCGTCGAACGCGCCGATGGTCGGCGAGGTCGGGTCGAAGCACAGCGACAGCTCTTCGGCCTCGGGACGCAGGCGCGCCAGCATGTACGGATAGCGGCGGACATAGGCGGGGACGTAGAAGTTCGTCTCGGTCAGACGGCCCTCGTCGCTGACGAAGACGTTGACGCCCTCGTTCAGGCCCATCAGCGCGAGCGGGATCGGCGCCTCGCCGACCGAGAAGACGATCGGCATGAAACGCTGGACCAGCGGGAATTCGTCGACCGTGACGGGGATGGCATGCTGGCCGGCGAGGAAGGGCGCCGTTTCCTGCGGACGGACCTTGTAATTGGCGTGAGCCTCGCTCGAAAGCGGCTCCAGGCCGTTATAGAAAAGCGGAAGGGACGGCGCGCTGGCCATGATAATCTCCAAAAAACGCGTTCACGCGAGCCCCCCGGCCGCGTGTCGTGGCCTCGTGTCTATGGGGCCGGGGCCTTATGCGCAAGCGACGAGCTTGCCCGGATTGAACAGGCCGTGCGGATCGAGCGCCGTCTTGATGGCGCGGATCGCCGCGACCCGTTCGGGCGAGAGGCGGGCGAGTTCGTCGCGCTTCATCTGGCCGATGCCGTGTTCGGCCGAGATGGTGCCGCCCGCCGCCGTCACCAGGTCATGGACGAAGCGGGTGATGGTCGCGGCCTGTTCGGCATAGAAACGGTCGCGGTCGGTGCCGGGCGCGGCGCGGACATGGAAATGGATATTGCCGTCGCCCAGATGCCCGAAGCCCGAGGCATGGGTGCCGGGGAAGCGCGCGTCGCACGCCGCCGCCGCCTCGACCATGAAGCGCGGCATCGCCTCGACCGGGACCGCGATGTCATGCTGGACGGCCGGGCCCAGCGCGCGCTCGGCATCGGACAGCGAGTGGCGGAGCAGCCAGAACGCCTCGCCCTGCGCGTCCGATGCCGCGATCACCGCATCGGCGACCACCCCGTCCTCCAGCGCGGCGGCGAGTTGCGCCTCCAGCATGGCGGCCGGATCGGCGGCGGGGTCGCCCGTCACCGCCTCGATCAGCACGTGCCAGGGATGCGGCCCGGCCAGCGGCGCGCGCGCGCCGGGGAGATGCGCGACGGCGGCGGCCAGGCTCTCGGCGGGCAGGATCTCGAAACTTTCGATCATGTCGGTCGCGGCCTGCAACCGGCGCAGCAGCGACAGGCCCGCCGCCGGATCGGACAGCCCGACCCAGGCGGTCGCATGGCCCGCGATCGCCGGGGCCAGCCGCAGCGCGGCGGCGGTGACGATGCCCAGCGTCCCCTCCGCGCCGATCAGCAGCTGTCCCAGGTCATAGCCGCGATTGTCCTTCTTCAGCGCGGACAGCCCGTCATAGAGCGTCCCGTCGGGCAGCACCGCCTCCACCCCCAGCGTCAGCCCGCGCATCGTCCCGAAGCGCAAGACCTGCGTGCCGCCCGCATTGGTCGAGACGAGCCCGCCCACCGTCGCATTGCCCTTTGCCCCCAGGGTCAGCGGAAAGCGCCACCCTTGCGCCTCGGCGGCGTCGTGCAGATCGGCCAGGATCACCCCCGCCTCGGCGATCGCCATGCCCGCCTGCGCATCGATCCGGCGGATGCGGTTCATCCGGCGGGTCGACAGGATCAGCGCCGAGCCGTCCCCGGGCGGGGTCGCCCCGCCGACCATCGAGCTGTTCCCCCCCTGCGGCACCAGCGGCACCCGGTGTTCGACCGCCGCGCGCAGCACCGCCTGGACCTGCGCGGTATCGGCGGGGGCCAGGATCGCGGGCGCATGGCCGGAGAAGCGCCGCCGCCAGTCGATCTCCCAGGGGGCGATCCGTTCGGGATCGGTGACGATCCCCTTGTCGCCCAGCAGGGGGCGAAGCGCGGCGATCATGGCGGTCTGGCTGGAATTCATGCCCCATCCGCTAAAACAGGTTCAGGAAGTGTTCAACGATCGCTGCTATGAGCGGGTCCCGCTGACATGCTGCGCCGCCCTTGGACACTTGCCGCCGCCACTCTGGCGACGCTGGTAACGCCCGCCTTGCTGGGGGCGGCCGATCCGTCATTTCCGCAAGGGCGCTTCGCCCAGGTCATGATCCGCGAGCGGGTCATCGTCCGGGTGCCGCGCACCCCGATGCGCGCGATGACGCCGATCCGGTGGAAGGAGCGCAAGGGCCCCCGCTGCATCCCCGCGCAACAACTGGCGGGCGCGCTGCCCGGCGAGGAGGGGACGGTCGACATCGTCCTGGCGGGCGGCAACCGGGTGCGCGCCCATCTGTCGCGCGCCTGTCGGCAGATCGACTATTATGCCACCTTCTATATCCGCCCCGGTGCCGACGGCCAGATTTGCGCGCGACGCGATCCGATCCGGACGCGGGCGGGCGGCACCTGCGATATCCAGCGCTTCCGCGCCCTGACGCCGGCGCGCTGACCATCGCCGCCCTGTCCGGCAACCGGGTGATTCACGATCCGAACGCGGCAAAAACTTGACTTTTGCCGTCAAATCCGCAAGCGCCTACCCTTGCTGGGCGAGCGCGGGGCGATTCCCACTCCACGCCATATTCCGGAAAACTGCATGAGCTTTGCCGATCTCGGCCTCTCCGATGAACTCCTGAAGACGGTCCACGATGCCGGCTATACCGAGCCGACACCGATTCAGGCGTCCGCCATCCCCTCCGTCCTGATGATGCGCGACATCATCGGCATCGCACAGACGGGGACGGGCAAGACCGCTTCATTCGTCCTGCCGATGATCGACATCCTGGCGCATGGGCGCAGCCGCGCGCGCATGCCGCGCAGCCTGATCCTGGAGCCGACGCGCGAACTCGCCGCGCAGGTGGCGGAGAATTTCGAGAAATACGGCGCCAACCACAAGCTCTCCATGGCGCTGCTGATCGGCGGCGTGTCGATGGGCGACCAGATCAAGGCGCTGGAAAAGGGCGTCGACGTGCTGATCGCGACGCCGGGCCGGTTGATGGACCTGTTCCAGCGCGGCAACATCCTGCTGACCGGCTGTTCGATGCTGGTCATCGACGAGGCGGACCGGATGCTCGACATGGGGTTCATCCCCGATATCGAGGAAATCTGCACCAAGCTGCCCAAGCAGCGCCAGACCCTGCTCTTCTCCGCGACGATGCCGCCGCCGATCAAGAAGCTGGCCGACAAGTTCCTGGAAAGCCCCAAGACGATCGAGGTCGCGCGTCCCGCCTCGACCAACATCAACATCGCGCAGTTCGTCGTGCCGGTCGCGCCCCAGTCGTTCGAGAAGCGCAAGCGGCTGCGCCAGTTGCTGGGCCAGGAGGAGGTTCGCACCGCGATCATCTTCTGCAACCGCAAGACGACGGTGCGCGAGCTGAACAAGTCGCTCAAGCAGCATGGCTTCCGCTCGGGCGAGATTCACGGCGACATGGAACAGCCGCAGCGGCTGGCCGAGCTGGAGCTGTTCAAACGGGGCGAGATCAACATCCTCGTCGCCTCCGACGTCGCGGCACGCGGGCTGGACATCAAGGGCGTCAGCCATGTGTTCAACTTCGACGCGCCCTGGCATCCGGACGATTATGTCCACCGCATCGGCCGCACGGGTCGCGGCGGCGCGACCGGCACCGCCTATACCTTCGTCGCGCCCGACGATGCCGAGAATCTCGAGAATATCGAGAAGCTGACCGGCCAGACCATCGACCGCCTGGAACTGCCCGCCCCCGTCGAGGAGGAGCGCCCCGGTCGCCGTCCGCGTCGCGAGCGCGGCCAGCGCGCCGCCGAGACGCCGGTCGAGGCCGTCCCCGCCCCCGAGCCGGTCGAGGAGGCGCCGCGCGCCCGTCCGGCCCGCGCGACCCGCGAGCCGGAGCCCCGGCAGGAGCAGCCCCGGTTCCAGGATGCGCGCCCGCCGCGCGGCGACGACCGGCGTCGCGACCGCCGCCGCTCCAATGCCGACGAGACGCCCGATGACGGCGGCTGGAACGGCCCGATCCCGGACTTCCTGAAAGTCTCGTTCGGGATCTGATCCCATGTCGCTCGACATCATCAGCTTCGTCGAACCGGAACCCGCGAGCATCGCCAGCCCCTGCGTGCTGGTCTGCACGATGGACAAGGCGACGGGCTGGTGCCTGGGCTGCGCGCGGACGATCCGCGAAATCTCGAACTGGAGCGCCAAGCCGCCCGAGGAACGCCGCGCGATCCTGGCCGCCCTGCCTGCGCGCAAGGCGGAACTGGCGGCGAAGCAGGGCTGAGGGGATGGCGGGCCCGGCCCCGCGCCCCCTACCCCACCGCCCGTTCAGCCTGAGCGAAGTCGAAGGCCACGCTAAACCGCCGCCCCGCGCTTCTGGCGGCGTGATTCCCTTGGCCTTCGACTTCGCTCAGGCTGAACGGCGGGTCGGAATTGCCGCCCCCTATCGCCCTACGAACCGTCCCGGTCGGCGTTCGCTGACCGCGCGCACCCCTTCGGCGAAATCCTCGGTCCGCATCAGCCTGGCCTGCTCAGCCAGTTCATGGTCGGTCGCCGTTTCGACCAGCGCACGCAGGTCGCCGCGCAGCGTCCGGCGGGTCGATGCCACCGCCAGCGGTGCGCCCGCCGCGATCTCTCGGGCCAGCGCCAGGGCCGTCTCGTCCAGCCGGTCGGGCGGCACCAGTTGGTCGACCAGCCCCCAGCGTTCGGCCTCCTCTCCCCGGATGCGCCGCCCGGTGAGCAGCATCATCGCCGCGCGCTGTCGCCCGATCACGCGCTCCAGCACCGCCGAGATGCCGAAGCCGGGATGCAGCCCCAATGCGACGAAATTGGCCACGAACCGCGCCTCGGGACTGGCCACCCGGAAATCGGCGACCAGCGCCAGCCCCAGGCCGGCGCCCACCGCCGCCCCCTGCACCGCCGCCACGACCGGCGTGGCGACCCCGAACAGACGCGCCGCCGCGACATAGAAGGGGCTGCGCGCGCCGGGCGGCAGAGGCTCCGCCACCGGGTTGGCGTTCACCAGGTCGGCCCCGGCGCAGAAGACCCGACCTTCGGATCGAAGAAGGATCGCCCGGATATCGGGATCGCGATCCGCCGAATCGAACGCATCGCCCAATTCGGAAATGGTTCCCAGCCCCAGATGATTATGTGGCGGATTCCGTAGCGTCAGGACCGCCACCGCCGCGTCACGCCGAAATTCAACTGTCATGCCGCCCTCTTAGCGCGGTTTCCACGCGAACGGCCAGCACCATACCCGTTGCTCGAAAGACACAGGATCACCGCTTTAGCCCAAGGTCCATCGACAGGGGCTTGAGCGGGCGGCCAAGACAGGATTAAGAGCCGTTCATGTCAGAATGACCGGCCGAAAACAGGTCGGCATCAGGCATCGGAAGCCGCAAGGCTTCGTGCCGGGAGAGGATGCCGGGCGGCTCGGTGGCGAGCCGCCCTTTCCCTTTTTCGCGATCATCCCATCGCCGATGCGCCCGCCCGGATTGGGCAGGGCCCGCCCCGTACCGATTCGGCGTCTCGGCCGTCCGGCAAAGTAACCGGTTACATTTTTTTATTCGCATGGCTGGACGGGCATGCCCGCATCGGGCCGCCAGGCCGCCCCCATCATACTGTATCGCCGACATATTTCGCCCGGCACGGCATCCGGGACGCCGGGGTCGGCTATGCCCCCTCCTTCTCTTCCCCGTGGAGGGTCGTTCCGGCTAGGTTGCGGGCCATAACGACCGGGCCGGGTCCAGAACGGCACGGCACCAGAAAAGAAACAAGGAGAGACCATGTACGACCGCCGCGGCGTCCTGAATCTGGGCGGGCTGAGCCTCGCTGCCCTGATAACGGGATGTGCCGGGCCGCAGGGCCGGGTGAGCGCGCCGCGCATCATTCCGCAGGTTCAACCCGACCTGATCCGCGATCTGCAGGAACGCACCTTCCGCTTCTTCTGGGAAACGACCGATGCCGAAACCGGCCTCGCCCCCGATCGCTGGCCGACGCCGTCCTTCGCGTCGATCGCGGCGGTGGGCTTTGCGCTGACCGCCTATCCGGTCGGCGTGGTCAATGGCTGGATCACCCGCGAAGAGGCGCGGCTTCGCACGCTGACCACGCTGCAATTCTTCGCCGATGCGCCGCAGGGGCCGGGCGAGACGGGGTTCAGCGGCTATAAGGGCTTCTTCTACCACTTCCTGGGCGTCACCAAGGGACAGCGCTTCGCCCGGTGCGAGCTGTCGACGGTCGACACCGCGCTGCTGATGGGCGGCGTGCTGTTCGCGCAAAGCTGGTTCGACGGCGATCATCCCGACGAGGTCCGCATCCGCGCGCTCGCCGACCGGATCTACGGCGCGGTCGACTGGACCTGGATCACCCCGCGCGCGCCCCTGTTGTCGATGGGCTGGCACCCGGAGACGGGGTTCATCAAGTCCGACTGGGACAGCTACAACGAGGGGATGCTGCTCTATCTGCTGGCGCTGGGCTCCCCCACCCATCCGCTGCCGGAGGGGACGTGGCAGGCCTGGTCCAGCCGGTTCGAGCCGAGCTGGTCGGATCGCTGGGGCCAGCCGCATCTCCACTTCGCCCCGCTGTTCGGCCACCAGTACAGCCATGTCTGGGTCGATTTCAAAGGCATCCGCGACGGCTATATGGCGGGCAAGGGCATCGACTATTTCGAGAATAGCCGCCGGGCCGCCTATGCTCAGCAACGCTATGCCATCGAGAATCCGGGGCGTTGGCGCGGCTATGGCGCGGATATCTGGGGGCTGACCGCGTGCGACGGGCCGGGCGACTTCATCCAGACGATCGACGGGTTGCCGCGCGAATTCTACAGCTATTCGGCGCGCGGGCCGGGCGAGCGCGACGACGGCACGCTGGCGCCCACGGCCGCCGCTGCGTCCATCCCCTTCGCCCCCGACATCGCGATTCCGGCGGTGCAGGCGATGCACGACCGCTATGGCCAAGGCATCTACGGCAAATACGGCTTCCTCGATGCGTTCAACCCGACGCTGACCTACCCGCCCGAGCCGTTGAAACATGGCGAGATCGTCCCCGGCATCGGCTGGGTCGACAAGGATTATCTAGGAATCGACCAGGGCCCGATCGTCGCGATGATCGAGAATCACCGCACCGGCCTGATCTGGAAGACGATGCGACGGAACCCGCACCTGCGGCGCGGATTGCAAAGGGCGGGATTCACCGGCGGCTGGCTGAACGGATAAGGACGGCCGCGCGATTTGGGAGGCGGCCATGACCGACACCATCCTGATTACCGGCGCATCGGCCGGGCTGGGCGCGGATTTCGCACGCGCGCTGGCGAAAAAGCCGGTGACCCTGGTCCTGACCGCCCGGCGCACCGACCGGCTGGCCGCGCTGGCGCTGGAGCTGGGGCAGCGACCGGGGGTGGAGATACATGTCGTCTCCGCCGATCTGGGACGGCCGGAGGGGGTGAAGACCTTGCTCGACGGGGTGGCGGACCGCGGCTTGCATATCGATACGCTGATCAACAATGCCGGTTATGGCGCGCTGGGCCCCTTCGCGGACGGCGATCTGGCGACGCAGCTGGGGATGATCGACCTGAATGCCCGTGCGCTGGTCGCGCTGACCCATGCGCTGCTGCCCCCGATGCTGGCGCGCGGGCGGGGTGCGGTGCTGAACGTCGCGTCCACCGCCGCCTTTCAGCCGGGGCCCTATATGGCGGTCTATTATGCCAGCAAGGCGTTCGTGCTGCACTTCTCCGAGGCGCTGCACGAAGAGGTGAAGGGGCGCGGCGTGATCGTCACCGCGCTGTGTCCGGGGCCGACCAGGACCGAGTTCGCCGATGTCGCGGGCATGGCGCAAACGCCGCTGTTCGAACGCTTTGCGGGCACGTCGGACCAGGTGGTGCGCGACGGGCTGGATGCGCTCGGCCGGGGCCAGGCGGTGATGGTGTCGGGGCTGCTCAACCGGCTGACCGCCGCCAGCACGCGGGTTGCGCCGCGCGGGGTGCTGCGGCGCGCGGTCGCGAAATTGCAGAGCGGGCGGCGGTGAGCCGACTTATTCGGCGGTGACGGGCGTCCGGCTCCCCCGCACGCTGTCAAAGGCATAGAGCGCACACCCCGCCCAGATCAGCGCGAAGGTGACGATATGCACGGGCTTGAGCGGCTCGCCGAACAGCAGCACGGCCTGCGCGAATTGCAATGTCGGGGCGAGATATTGCAGCAGCCCCAGGGTCGAATAGCGAAGCCGCCGCGCCGCCGCCGCGAACATCAGTAGCGGCGCCGCCGTCACCGCCCCCGCCAGGATCAGCAGCATGTCGAGATGCCGGTCCACCCCGAACGCCGCCGTGCCGGTGGCGCTGGCCTGCACCAGCACCGCCAGCGCGGGCGCGGCCAGCAACAGCGTCTCGACCGTCAGGCCGCCCAGCGCGTCTATCGCGGCGACCTTGCGGACCAGGCCATAGAATCCGAACGACAATGCCAGCGTCAGCGATATCCAGATCGCCCCGCCCCCGCTGATCGCCAGCACCGCCACGCCGAGCGCGGCGATGCCGACCGCCACCGCCTGTCCCCGGCGGATCCTCTCGCCCAGCAGCACGACGCCCAGCGCGACGTTGATCAGCGGGTTGATGAAATAGCCCAGGCTCGCCTCGAGCACATGGTTGTTCTGGACCGACCAGATATAGACGAGCCAGTTCACCGCGATCAGCGCGGCGCTGGCGCAGAGCAGCAACAGGGTACGCCCGCGCGCCGCCGCCAGGATCGCCCGCCCCCGCCGCGCGACCAGCACGACCAGCGCCAGCAGCAACAGCGACCACAGGATGCGATGGGCCAGCACCTGAAGCGCGGGCACGCCCTTCAACAGCTTGAGATAGAGCGGCAATATGCCCCAGCTGATATAGGCCCCGATGCCGAGCATCAGGCCGGTGCGGGCGTTATGGTCGGTCGTCATGCCGCCCCTGTTCCACGCCGGGGGCGCGGTTGGCAAGGCTTGGTCGGCGCGCGACCCTGGCGTCCGCCCGTCTGCGAGAACAGGGCGGGTGGCCGGTGGATGGGGTCATGCATGGCCTTCGACTTCGCTCAGGCGGAACGGAGGTGGGGAATAGTTACCGACAGCGGTTCAGCTTGAGCGAAGTCGAAGCGTACACCCTCACCCCGGATCGACCCTCAATCTGCGAACAGCATCACCGGCGTCTCCAGCAACCGCTTCAACGCCTGGACATAGCTTGCCGCGTCATAGCCATCGACGACGCGGTGATCGCAACTGATCGACAGGTTCATCAGCTTGGCGCGCGCGATCGTTTCGCCGCCGCGTCCGTCGGGGCGGAAGACCGGCCGCTCGACGATACGGTTGGGACCGATGATCGCCACCTCGGGCCGATTGATGACCGGCGTCGTCGCGATCCCGCCGAGCGGCCCGAGCGAGGTCAGCGTGATCGTGCCGCCGCCCATGTCGCCCCCGGCAATGCTGCCGGTGCGCGCCGCATCGGCCAGCCGCGCGATCTCGGTCGCCAGCTGCCAGACATTGCGGCTCTCGGCGTTTCGGATGACGGGGACCATCAGCCCGGCCGGGGTCTGGGTCGCCATGCCCATATGCACCGCGCCCGATCGGGTCACCACGCCCGCCTCGTCGTCATAGCGCGCATTCAGCATCGGGAAGTCGGGCAGCGTCTTGCAGATCGCGACGATCAGCAGGGGAAGCAGCGTCAGCTTGGGCCTGTTGCCGCGCCCCGCATTCAGTTGCGCGCGGGTGTCCTCCAGCGCGGTAACGTCGATTTCCTCGACATAGGTGAAGTGCGGGATGGCGCGCTTGGAGGCGGCCATGTTCTCGGCGATGCGGCGACGCATGCCGATGACGCGGACCTGCTCGTCGGCGCGGGGCGCGCGGGCGGGGGTATAGCCCTGCCCCGCACCATAACGCAGGAAGGCGTCGAGATCCGAATGGCGAACGCGGTCGCCCTCGGCGGGCTTCACGCTCGACAGGTCGATGCCCAAATCCACCGCCCGCGCACGGACGGCGGGCGAGGCCAGCACCTTCTTCTGCTCCCTCTCCCACAGGGGGAGAGGGAGTTTGCGCTTCTTCGACGCCGGGGTTTTCGGCTTCGAGCACCGCCTCTTCCGTCGCAGGCGACGCGGCCTCGACCACGTCCGTCTCGATCACCATCAGCGCCGATCCGATCGGCACCTGATCGCCGACCTCGCCCGCCAGCTCGACCACCGTGCCCGACACGGGCGATTCCATCTCGACCGTCGCCTTGTCGGTCATCATGTCGGCGACCGACTGGTCCTCCTCGACCCGGTCGCCCAGCTTCACATGCCACGCGACGATCTCGGCCTCGGAGATGCCTTCGCCGATATCGGGCAGGCGGAAGGTGAAACGGGCCATGTCAGGCGTCCTTCAACAAGGTCTTGAGCGCCTGGCCGATACGGACCGGGCCGGGGAAATAGGCCCATTCCAGGCTGTGCGGATAGGGCGTGTCGAAGCCGGTCACGCGCGCGATCGGCGCTTCGAGATGGTAAAAGCAGCGTTCCTGGACCAAAGCGGACAGCTCCGCGCCGAAGCCCCCCGTCCGCGTCGCCTCGTGCACGATCATGCAGCGGCCGGTCTTCTTCACCGATTCCTCGATCGCTTCGATGTCGAGCGGGATCAGCGTGCGCAGGTCGAGGATCTCGGCATCGACCCCCATCTCCGCGACCACGGCGGCGCAGACATGGACCATCGTGCCATAGCATAGGATCGTCACCGCCTCGCCCGCGCGCACCGTCGCCGCCTTGCCCAGCGGGATGCGGTAATAGCCGGTCGGCACCGCGCCGCCGGGATGCTTGGACCAGTTCTCGGCGGGGCGATCCCAATGGCCGTTGAACGGGCCGTTATAGATGCGCTTGGGCTCGAAGAAGAGGACCGGGTCATTGTCCTCGATCGCGGCGATCAGCAGGCCCTTGGCGTCATAGGGGGCGGCCGGGATCACCGTCTTGATGCCCGAGACATGGGTGAAGATGCCCTCGGGCGACTGGCTGTGCGTCTGCCCGCCAAAGATGCCGCCGCCAAAGGGCGAGCGGACCGTGATTGGTGCGGTGAACTCCCCCGCCGAGCGATAGCGCAGCCGCGCCGCCTCCGACACGAGCTGGTCGAGCGCGGGGTAGATATAGTCGGCGAACTGGATCTCCGGCACCGGGCGCAGGCCATAGGCTCCCATGCCGACCGCGACGCCGATGATGCCGCATTCGGTGATCGGCGTGTCGAACACGCGGGTCTTGCCGTACTTCTTCTGGAGTCCCGCGGTCGCGCGGAAGACGCCGCCAAAATAGCCGACATCCTCGCCCATCACGACCACATCCGGATCGCGCGCCATGACCACGTCCATGGCGGAGTTGATCGCCTGGATCATGTTCATGCGGGTGGTTTCGCCCGCCTGTTCGAAAGTCTCGGTCATGGTGTCGCTCACTGTCCCTCTCCCCTTGGGAGAGGGAAGGAGGCGCATAGCGCCGGGAGGGTGAGGGTGGGACGTAAGGCGAGGATACCCTCACCCTCCCACTCGGCGGTGCCGAGCGGGCCCCTCCCTCTCCCGATGGGAGAGGGGAAATTCACTTGCGCGCCCATGGCCGTCCGCTCGCTTCTTCCTCGTCGAGCATCTGCTGGCGCTGCTCGCGCAAATGCCAAGGCATCTCCTCGAACACGCCGTCGAACAGGCTGTCGAGCGGCTGGTGCAGGCCGTGGCCGAGAATGCCATTCGCCTCGGCCGCCTTTTGCGCGGCGCGGACTTCCTCGGCGACCTCGCGGTCCTGGGCGGCGTGGCGTTCCTCGTCCCACTCCCCCAGCGCGATCAGATGATCCTTCAACCGCCGGATCGGATCGCCCAACGGCCAGGCGGTCGGCTCGCCCGCCGAGCGATATTGCGTCGGGTCATCCGAGGTCGAATGCCCCTCGGTGCGATAGGTGAAATGCTCGATCAGCGTCGCGCCCTGGTTGGTCCGCGCGCGCTCGGCGGCCCATTGGGTGGCCGCATAGACCGCCAGCGCGTCGTTGCCGTCGACCCGCAGACCCGCAATGCCATAGCCGATCGCGCGCGCGGCAAAGGTCGTCGCCTCCGCGCCTGCGAAACCGGAGAAGCTGGAGATCGCCCACTGGTTGTTGACGACGTTCATGACGACCGGCGCGCGGTAGACGGCGGCGAAGGTACAGGCCGAGTGGAAGTCGCCCTCCGCCGTCGAGCCCTCGCCGCACCACACGGCGGCGATCCGCGTATCGCCCTTGGCGGCCGAGGCCATCGCCCAGCCGACAGCCTGCGGATATTGGGTGGTGAGGTTGCCCGAGATCGAGAAGAAACCCGCTTCCTTGGCGGAATACATGATGGGCAGTTGCTTGCCGCCCAGCCGGTCCGCGCTGTTGGAATAGATCTGGTTCATCATATCGACCAGCGGCCAGTCGCGCGCGATCAACAGCCCCTGCTGGCGATAGGAGGGGAAGCACATATCCTCATAGTCGAGCGCATGGGCGGCGGCGACCGCGACCGCCTCCTCGCCCAGCGCCTTCATATAGAAGCTGGTCTTGCCCTGACGCTGCGCGCGGAACATGCGCTCGTCGAAGGCGCGGAGCAGCACCATGTGGCGCAGCATCCGGCGCAAGGCATCGGGGGAAAGCCGGGGGTCCCAGGGACCGACCGCGCGGCCTTCGTCATCCAGCACGCGGACCAGCGTATAGGCAAGTTCGTGGAAGCTGTCGGCGGGCGCGGCGGTGTCCGGGCGGCGTTGCGCACCGGCGGGGGGAACCTCGACACCGGCGAAGTCGACTGCGTCGCCCGGCCGGAATTTCGGCTCGGGCACATGCAGTTGCAACGGGGCCAGGTTGGCGCGCGAAATGGCTTCCGGCGGCACGGCCATGCTCTCTCCTCAACGCTTCGCCCGATTCCATCGGGTCGTTGCTATCTTTCAACCCGATGGAATTTTATTTCAAGCGCCTTTTGTGGCGGCTCAACGGGTTGCAGGTAGGATATGGCGAAGGACCCTGCCACAAACACCGTCATCCCAGCGTATGCTGGGATCTTTGGCAAGGATCGTCGTCATCCGCAAAAGGCCCCAGCCTGCGCTGGGGCGACGGGTTGCGTTATTGGTCGGTGATTGCCGCCTCGAACGGCACCACCGGATGCGGCGCTTCGTCATAGAGATTGACCACCGGCGCATCCGCCCAGGCATAGCGGACGCGGACATCCCCGGGCCTGGCATCGGCCAGCCGCACCTCCGACCCGTTCACCGTCGCGTTGGCATAGCGACAGGCGGTGGCGTCACACAGCTCGAACCCGATCGGCGCCACCGCGCTCCAGGCGTGGAGCGCGCCCTGCACGCCGGTAAAGCGCAGCACCACCTCGCCATGCCCCCGCGTCGCCGAGGCGATCATCGGCCCGGAGGCCTTGGCGCGGTCGCCCGCCTCCAGATGCGTCTGCGCAAAGACCAGCCGCTTGGCCAGCTCGTTCTTGTCGGCGGGGTGGATGTCGTTGCGCACACCGATATCGACCGTCGCGGCCAGCGCGCTGTGCGGATCGCGCAGCACCGCCAGACGCTGCGTCTCGCGCAGCGCGGCCCAGCCGCTATCCTCGATCCGGACCGGCGGCGCACCGTAATTGGCGAGCTGCACGATCAGGAAGGGCAGGTTCGCATCGCCGAACTGCCGCCGCCAGCCCGCCATCAGGAGCGCCAGCCGGTCGCCATAATCGGCACGCCCCACATCCGATTCACCCTGATACCAGGCGACGCCCTTCAGCCCGATCGGCCCCAGCGGCGCGATCATGCCGTTATAGAGCGTGCCGATCCCCGCATGGCTTTCCCAGGGGCTGCGCGGATAGCTCTGGTCGTCGCGCTTATAGACCGAATAGCGCCAGCCGGTGCCGAGCGGAATCGGCGCTCCTCCGGCGGGGGTGAAGCGGATTTGGTCCGCCGGGCCGAACATGCCGCCCGGACCATAGCCGTCGCCCAGCCCCACGACGATCTCGTTGCGCCCCTTCCGAAGCGCCGCGCGAGGCACGGTGTAGCGACGCCAGTCGCCCCAGCCGAAGGTCGCGCCCACGACCACCCCGTTGACCCACACCGTGTCCATCTCGTCGATCCCGGCCAGCTCGACCACGCCGTCGCCGGTCGGGGCCTGGGCCAGGTCGAAGCTCTGCCGGAACCAGACCAGCCCGTTATAATCGGCCAGCGCGGGCACGCCCCATTCCTCCCACGGGCCGAATTTGGGCACCGGCGTCCAGTTCAGGCGGTCGGGTGCGTTCCAGGGCTCCTGCCCCGCCCTGGTCCCGCTGGCCTTGCGCCACCACTCACCCCAGCGGCCGCCGAACGCGCGGAGCCCGGCGGCATGGTCGCGCGCATAGAGCGCCAGAAGGTCGACATCGGCGGCCAGCCCCGGCAGCTTGCGCGCATCGACGCCGGGGATCCACGGAATGATCTTGGTCCCGCCCCAGCTCGAATCGATCGCGCCCATAGGCACCCTGGACTTCGCCGCGAGATCCTTGACCATCAGATAGCAGGCGGCGGAAAAATCGGCGACGCTGGCGGGCGCGGCGGCGGCCCAGACCGGGCGCTTCTCCAGCGCCTCCTCGGGCGACAGGCCGACATGATGCGCGATGTCGAGCAGGCGGATGCGGTCGTCGGCCGCGCCCTTGACCAGCATCTCGCCGTTCAGCGCCTGCTTGGTCGGATATTCCATGTTCGACTGGCCCGAGCACAGCCAGACATCCCCGATCAGCAGATCGTCCATCGCATCGGTCGCGCCGTCCTGGCCGGTCGCGGTCAGGGTCAGCGCCGCGCCGCCCGCCGCCATGGCGGGCAGGGTCGCGCGCCAGCGCCCCTGGCGGTCGGCGGTGGCATCGGCGCTGTTGCCACCCAGCGTGACCTTCACCCGCTCGCCCGCGTCCGCCGTCCCCTCGACGATGATCGGGCGATCGCGTTGCAGGACGGCATGCGCGCTCATCGGGGTCAGGATGCGCGGCCGTGCCTCGGCCATGACCGGCCAGGCGGTTGCCGCCCCCAGAGCCAGCGCCAGAATCGCCCGCCGCCCGGCGCCAGACCGTGATTGCCCTTCGCGCATCGTCATCCCTCTCCTGTCCCGTCGGGCCGCCGGTTCGCGGCCATCGGATTCCGGCGGGAGCATAGGAACGGGCAAATGATAACGCTATCGCAAAAGACGTTACCGGCCGTGCCCCGCCGCGAAGGACAGGGTGGCGCGGACCGGGAAATGATCCGACGGATAGGTCGCGCCCCGGTGCCAGCGGTCGGTCGCGATATGGTCCGCGCGAAAGCCGCGCAGGAACAGATAGTCGATCCGCCGGTCGGGCGTGCCGGTAAAGTCGTGGAAGGTCATCTCCGGCCCTTCGCGCTCGGCGGCGCTGGTCCAGGCATCGGTCATCGCCCCCGCCAGCGTGCGATAGGCGGCGCTGTCGGGCCGGGCGTTCATGTCGCCCGCCAGCACCACCGGCAACCCCTGCGCCAGCGCGGGCAGCCGCGACAGGATCAGCCTGGCCGCACGGTCGCGCGCCTCGGCATCCTCGTCGCGGTGCGGCAGATGCGTGTCGACGAACAGGAAGCGGCGGCGCTCCGCCCCCTTCGTCTCGAACACGCCCCAATTCGCCATGCGCGGCAGGTCGGTGCCCCAGCTCCGGCTGCCCACCATGTCGGGCGTGTCCGACAGCCAGAAGTCGCCATGCCGGATCAGGGTCAGCCGGTCGGGGCGATAGAAGATGCCCATATGCTCGTCGTCATGCCCCCCGCGCCGGTCGCGCCCGAACCAGCGATAGCCGGGCAGCGCACGGGTCAGGTCGTCGCCCTGCCGCTGGAGCAGTTCCTGCGTCCCGATCAGGTCGGGCGCGGCGCGGCGGATGAGTTCGACCATCACCGGCCGCCGCACCGCCCAGCGCTCCGCCCCCTCGTCCGAGGCATAGCGGACGTTGAACGTCATGACCTTGAGCGGCCGTGCCCAACCGCTCAGCGGGGCAAGCGTCGCGGCCAGCGCCGCCGCATTGCAGATGATTCGCCAGAATCCGGTCATTTCATGATCCTCAATCGCCATGGTCGCCCGGAAGTTGCCCGAGTCCCGACCGTCATGCCCCAGGCGCATGGCAGCGCGGCATGTCAGCGGCGTGACAGGTAACGCTATCCCGTCATCACTTCATGATTGAGAGTTATTAGCATTATCGATATGGCGCGCCCGAAATCGATTGATGTGGGGGCTTGTGATGATGTCGAAGGCGATGGGGCGCGCCATGCTGCTGGCCGGGGCGATGATGGCCCAGGGCGTTCAGGCGCAGACTGCGTCGGCATTGCGGAACGATGGGGCGGTGCGGGACGATGCGGCGGACCGCACCGATATCGTCGTCACCGGCCTGCGCGACGCCAATGCCAGCATCACCGGCACCGACGCGTCGCCCGCCCGCTATCCCCAGAGCCTGCGCGTCATCGACCACGCACTGATCGACCGGTTGGGCGCGACGCGGCTGGACGACACGATCGACCTGGCGGGCGGGGTCGCGCGGCAGAACGACTTTGGCGGGCTGTGGGACAAATATTCGATCCGCGGCTTTGCGGGGAACGAGAATAGCGGCCCCGACATCCTCATCAACCGGTTCAACAGCAATCTGGGCTTCAACGCGCCGGTCGACACCGCCACGGTCGAGCGGTTCGAATTCCTGAAGGGCGCCGCCGCCGCATTGTCGGGGCTGGGCGAACCCGGCGGTTCGCTCAACATCGTCACCAAGACGCCGACCACGACGCTCCAGGGCGAAACGTCGCTCAGCTATGGCAGCTGGAACCGGCTGCGCGCGACCGGCGACATCAGCGGCCCCGTGACCGATACGCTGGCCGCACGACTGATCGGCGTGTCGGAACAGGGCGACAGCTTCCGCCAGTTCGTCCACACCGACCGGCTGCTGCTCGCCCCCTCGGTCTCGTTCACCCCGAGCCAGGACCTGCGGTTCCTTTACCAGGCCGAGTTCATGCGCAACCGCGCGCCGATCGATCGCGGCGTGGCGGCGATCAAGGGCAATGCGCGCGCGATGGACCGCGGCACCTTCCTGGGCGAGCCCGCCGATGGCCGGATGACCCAGCGCATGCTGTGGCAGCAGGGCAGCGTCTTTGCCGCGCTGTCCGACCGCGTCTCGCTGGAGGCCGGGCTGTCCAGCCGCGACGGCTTCCTGACCGGCTATGCGACCCAGCCCGATTTCGGCGGGCGCGGGGTGCAGGCCGATGGCCGGACGATCGGACGGTCGCGGCGCTTCCACGATTTCCGCTGGCAGGACCTGACCGCGCGGGCCGAGCTGACCGCGAAACTCGACTGGCTGGGCCTGTCGCACGAACTGCGCATCGGGGCCGACCGGGTGCGCCACGGCATGGATTTCCGCATGGACCAGGCGCGCGGGCGGCCGGGCGCGCCGATCCTGACCATCGACGCCTTCGCCCCCGTCTATGGCCAGCCCCTGCCCGTGCCGACCGCGTTCCAGAACCGCCACCACTCCTTCCGCAGCGAGAGCATCTATGCCCAGGACCTGATCCGCTTCGGCGATTTCACCGCGCTGATCGGCGCGCGCTGGAACAGCTTTCGCGAGACGATGGTGAACCATGTCCGCGGCGATCTGCGGCTGGATACGGTGGATCGCGGCATCACCCCGCGCGCCGCGCTGAGCTGGGCGGCCAGCCCGCGCTTCTCGCTGTTCACCAGCTGGGGCCAGTCGCTGCGCCTGAATCCGTCGGACGGGATCAGCAGCTTCGATGCCGAGCGTAGCGAGTCCACCGAGATCGGCGCGAAATATGCGCTGTTCGGCGGCGCGCTGACCGGCCAGACCGCGCTGTTCACCATGACCAAGCGCAACGTGCTGAACCCCAATGCCACCGACGTCTTCACCAAGACCCAGATCGGCCGCCAGCGGTCGCGCGGGGTCGAGACGGTGGCCGACCTGCGGCTGGCCAGCGGGCTGACCGGCACGGCGACCTACACCTACACCGACGCCACGGTGCGCAACGACAAGAACGCCGCGCTGATCGGCACCACGTTGTCCAATGTCCCGAAGCATCTCGCCGCGCTGGATCTGCATCAGCGGGTGGGGGCGATGACGGTCGGCGGCGGCGTCACCCATGTCGGCGCGCGCAACGGCGACCCCTTCGCCAGCGGCTATCGCCTGCCCGCCTATACGATCGTGCGCGCCGATGCGACCTGGTCGGTGACGCCGCGCTTCGACGTGCGGCTCGACCTCGAGAATCTGTTCGACGTCTATTATATCAGCAGCAGCTATGCCGATGTGTGGACGATGCCGGGGGCGCCGCGCAATGTGCGGGTGACGCTGCGCGGGCGGTTCTGAGGGCTCGTCGCCCCGGCTCGGACCGGGGCGATCCGCTCAGGCGTCGGCCCAGCGGCGCAGCAGATTGTGATAGACGCCGGTCAGCTCGACCACCGAGCGGTCCCCCTGCCCCTTCTCCGCCCCGACCCGCTGGATCGCGCGGTCGAGGTCGAACAGGATGCGCCGCTCGCCATCGTCGCGGACCATCGACTGGACCCACAGGAACGACGCGACGCGGCACCCGCGCGTCACCGGCTCGACCCGGTGGAGGCTGGAGGCGGGGTAGAGCACCGCATCGCCCGCGCCCAGCTTCACCCGCTGTTCGCCGAACAGATCCTCGACCACCAGTTCGCCACCGTCATAGGCGGCGGGGTCTTCGAGGAAGAGCGTCAGCGACAGGTCGCTGCGCATGCGGAAGTCGCTGCCGCGCTTCAGACGGACCGCATTGTCGACATGCACGTCGAACGCCTGCCCCCCGGCATAGCGGTTGAACAGCGGCGGATAGACCTTCAGCGGCAGCGCCGCCGCCACGAACAGCGGCGAGCGGCCCAGCGCGTCGAGGACCATCCGCCCCGCCTGGGTGGCGGCGGCGGAGTCCTCTGGCAGTTGCGCGTTGCGCTTGGCGAGCGCGGCCTGCGGGCCGGAGGTGGCGTTGCCGTCCGCCCATTCCCCCGCATCGACGATCGCGCGGACCTGCGCCACACCGGCGGGATCGAGGACGTTGGGGATGGCGATCAGCATGACGGCAACGCTAGTCCGTTCAGAAGTTGGTGAACAGGCTGAGCGTGGCCTGCCGCCGATCGCCGGGCACCGCCCAGCCGCCGGTGACGACGCCGGTCGTCGCGTTCACATTGTTGCGCACGCCGGTCACATATTTCTCGTCGGTGAAGTTCTGGACGTTGAGCTGGAGCGTCCAGCGTTCGGCCAGCGTATAGGCCAGGAAGGCGCGGTGGATCAGATAATCCTCCGCCCGGTACTGGGTGCGATTGGCCGCGACCGGCGCATTGGTCGCGAAGTCGCCCTGATAGGTCAGGCCATAACCGACCTCCAGTCCGAAGGGCAGCTTGTAGGTGGTGAACAGGCTGCCCGAATGCTTGGGCGTCTGGATCAGCTGGCTGTTCGCCTGCACATCGGCCACGCCCGCCGCCTTGTCGCGGTTGGAAATGCTCTGCAACACCTTGCCGTCGAGATAGGTATAGTTGGCGAAGATCGTCCAGGCCGGGGTGATCGCCCCCGACAGGCCCAGTGCGACGCCGTCCACCCGGCTGCGCCCGTCCAGCACCTGAAGCCCGGCGGGCAGCGCGGGATCGTTGGAGGGGACGCGGTAATTGGTGCGTTCGTTGCGGAAGACGGCGGCGGTCACCTCCAGATGGCGGTCGAACAGCCCGGCCTTCACCCCCGCTTCGTAATTCTTCGCGGTTTCGGGCGCGACGGCGCACGGATTCGCGGCGGTCGCGGTCGAGGGCACGCCGCAGCCCAGCCGCACGGTCGCGGACGACGGGGTCTTGGCATTGCCATAGCCGGCATAAAGGCTGACATTCTCGACCGGGTGGAACACGCCGCCGACCCGCCAGGAGAATAGCCGCTCGCGGCTGACCTGCGGCTGGGACTGGAGCGCGGTCAGCGCCGTCGTCCCCGGCGGCACCACTGCCAACGGCAGGGCGCGGAAATTCGCCTCCTGATATTCGTACCGGACGCCGCCGTTCAGCTCGAAGAAGCGGTTCAACTCCAGCGTGTCGAAGGCATAAACCGCCAGGTTGCGCGTCTCGCTGCGCGACTGGGCGGTGGTGGTCAGGTTGATCGGCCCCGTATAGTCGGTGTTCGGCGCGGCGATGGCGATGAGCGGCAGCGGCGAGACCGCGCTGCCATTGGCGTTGCGCAGCAGCGAGGCGGTGGTGATGCGGTAATTCTCCAGCGTCCCCGACAGGCCGACATTCAGGACATTGTGAAGGCCGCCCTTGGCCCCCGCCTCGTGCCGCACGTCGAACTGGTCGTACAGCATCTGGTTGCGCTGATCGCGCACATAGCCCCGCGGGCCGGACGGCAGATAATAGCCCGGCGGCACATTGGCGGGACAGGCCGCCCCCACGGTCGCGCCCGGCGTCGCGGTGATCGGTTGCCGCCCGGTCGAGGCGAGGCAGAAGGTCCCCTGTGGCGCGGAGGTGACGCTATATTGCGTGACCTGCTGCCAGCGGGTCAGGTTGCGCAGGCTGAGATGCGCATCGACCTGATGCCGGAAGGTCGCGGTCAGCCGGTCGACGGTGATGTCCTGCCGGTCGAGATTGGCGATCCCGAAATACGCGCTGCGGCTCGCGCCCGGCACGAAGCCGTCGACCAGCCCGTTGTCGAAATAGGGCACGCCGTATACCGGCGTGTTGCGATCCTCCTGATGGACATAGGCCAGCGTCAGGCTGGTCGGGCCGGTCATGCCGATCGTGACCGAGGGCGCAACGCCCCAGCGCTCCATCTTCTCGACGTCGCGGCCGGGTATGTCGTTGTGATGATAGGCCGCGTTCAGCCGCAGCGCGACCAGGTCCGACGCGCGGACATTGCTGTCCACCGCGCCGCGATAATAATTGTCGGTGCCGACCGACCCCTGCATGATCGTCAGCGTCTCGGCCGTGGGCACCTTGGAGACGAGGTTGATCGTGCCGCCGACCGATCCCGATCCGTTGAAGACGCTGTTCGCGCCGTTATAGACCTCGACCTGTTGCAGGTTGAACGGGTCGGTGCGGCTATATTGCGCGCTGTCGCGGACGCCGTCGATCGTGACGTCGTTGCTCGCCGAATAGCCGCGCAGGTTGATCGAGTCGCCATAGCCGCCGCCGCCTTCGCCCGCGCCGAAGGTGATGCCCGGAATCGTCTGGAGCACGTCGCGCAGCGTCTGGAGATTCTGTTTCCGGATCGTCTGCTCGCTGACCACCGTGATCGTCTGCGGCGTGTCGAGCAGGGGGGCGGTCGCCTTGGGGCTTTCCAGCACGGCGGCGCCGGTCGCACGCTGTCCGGTCACGACCACGTCGCGCTGCCCGGTGGCGTCCTGCGCATGGGTCGCGGCGGGATCGGCGCGGCGCGCATTCTCGGCGGCGGCGATCCCCGGTGCGGTCGCCAGAAAGCCCACGCAGGACAAGGCGATGAAGGATTGTGACATGATGATTTCCCCTTTACCCGCGCGCTATTGCTAAAGACTCGCATAGTCAACGCTATTGCAAGTGATTATCGTATCACGAGCCCGTCGGGTCCGGCGCCAGTCTGACCAAATCGGTCGCTCTTTCGGACCGATGCGGCGGGGCCCGCACGTGCGGCCGCACCCCGCCAGACCGCAACCAAGCCTTTACCTGCTCTCGGTTAAGCGCGGTCCATGAGTGACGATGGGGACACGAATCGGTATATCCGGATCCGGGGAGATCAGGCGGAATTGGGCATGTTCGTTCATGCCGTGCACTGTTCCTGGATTCACAACCCGTTCTGGCGGCGCAGCTTTCTGCTGATCAGTCCGCAGGACCGGGCGCTGATTCACGAATCGGTGCCGCAGATCACCATCGACCTGGCCAAGGGGCGCGGGCTGAAGGCGATGGCCATGGCCGACAGCCGCGACCGCGACGATCCCGCCCCGCCCGCCGAGCCCGCCGCCGCCGCCGCGCCCGAGCCGGTCGTCGCGATCCGCCCCCGGCGTCGCAAGCCGCCGACCGAGCTGGAGCGCGCCGCCGCCACCGCCGAACGCGCCATCGCCGCCGTCACCAGGCTGTTCGCCGAGGCCCGGCTGGGCCGCGCCATCCGCACCGCCGACCTGCTGCCCATGGTCGAGGAGATCGCCCATGCGACCAGCCATAACGGCGCCGCGCTGATCGCGGTCACCCGGCTGAAGGACAAGGACCAATATACCTATATCCATTCGGTCGCGGTCGGCACGCTGATGATGGGGCTGGCCCGCCATCTGGGCATGGACGACGAGGATGTCCGCGTCGCCGGGCTGGCCGGGATGCTGCACGACATCGGCAAGATGCAAGTCCCCGCCGAGATCGTCGACAAGCCCGGCCGCCTGACCGGCGAGGAGCTGGCGCAGATCCGGCTTCACCCCGGCCTGGGGCATCGCATGCTGCTCGACCTGGAGGATCTCGACCCGCGCATTCTCGACGTGTGCCTCCACCATCACGAGAAGATGGACGGCACCGGCTATCCCGACGGACTGAAGGGCAAGGAGATCAGCCGCTTCGCCCGGCTGGCGGCGGTGTGCGACGTCTATGACGCGGTCACCTCGATCCGGTCCTACAAGCGCGCCTGGTCGCCGCACGAGGCGCTGGCCCAGATGCTGGAATGGGAGGGGCATTTCGACCCCGCGATGCTGCGCGCCTTCATCGCCTGTCTCGGCATCCAGCCCTTTGGCGCGCTGGTCCGGCTACACTCCAACCGGCTGGGCATCGTGGTGCGCGAGGGCGAGAGCCCGACCACGCCGATCGTGCGCAGCTTCTTCGACGTGCCCGACCAGCAGACCCTGCCCGTCGAGGATGTCGCGACCAGCGGCGACCCGATCATTCGGGCGGAACGCGGCGAATATTGGTTCGGCGAAGGCTGGCCCACCCTGCAGGCCGAAATCATGGCGCAGGTCGCCGTGCCCGAGGCCCCACGCCATCACCTGACCCGCGCCCGGATGTAACGCGCAACCCCTTGGACACGCAAAGCCGGATTGGCGTGTCGGCGGCCGATCCTATATGGCGCGGACCATGATCCGCCTCAGTGAATTGAAACTGCCTCTCCATCATGCGGACGAGGCACTGCCCGCGGCCATTTGCCGCCGGTTGCGCGTGACCCCGCGCGACATGATCCGCTTCACCGTCGCCCGGCGCGGCCATGATGCGCGGGACAAGGGCAATATCCAGCTCGTCTATTCGGTCGACGTGAACCTGAAGAACGAGGCGGCGGTGCTCGAACGCTTTCGTCGCGACCGCGATGTGCAGCGGACCCCCGACACCCGCTATCACCTGCCGGCCGCGCCGCCGCCGGGTGCGAAGCGCCCCGTCGTCATCGGTGCGGGGCCGTGTGGCCTGTTCGCCGCGCTGGTACTGGCGCAGGCGGGATACCGGCCGATCGTGCTGGAACGCGGCAAGGTGGTGCGCGAGCGGACGCAGGACACCTGGGGCCTGTGGCGGCGCAGCGTGCTGAACCCCGAATCCAACGTCCAGTACGGCGAAGGCGGCGCCGGCACCTTTTCGGACGGCAAGCTCTACAGCCGGATCAAGGACCCGCGCCACCTGAACCGCAAGGTGCTGACCGAGTTCGTGAAGGCCGGTGCGCCGCCCGAGATCCTGACCGAGGCGCATCCGCATATCGGCACCTTCCGCCTGGTGACGATGGTCGAGAGCATGCGCGCGACCATCGAGGAGCTGGGCGGCGAATATCGCTTCTCCACCCGCGTCGACGGGCTGGACATCGAGACCGACGGATCGGGCGAGCGGCGGGTGCGCGGGCTGCATCTGAATGGCGGCGGCTATCTGGAGGCGGATCACGTCGTCCTGGCGATCGGGCACAGCGCGCGCGACAGCTTCGCGATGCTCCAGGCGGCGGGTGTCCATGTCGAGGCCAAGCCCTTTTCGATCGGCGTGCGCATCGAGCATCCGCAGGGCTGGATCGACCGCGCGCGCTTCGGCCACCAGGCGGGGCATCCGATCCTGGGCGCGGCCGAATATCACATCTCGCACCACTGCAAGAACGGGCGCACCGTCTACAGCTTCTGCATGTGCCCCGGCGGCACGGTGGTCGCTGCGACCAGCGAAGAAGGGCGCGTCGCGACCAACGGGATGAGCCAATATTCGCGCAACGAGCGCAACGCCAATTCGGGCTTCGTCGTCGCGATCGATCCGGAGCGCGACTTTCCCGGCGATCCGCTGGCGGGCCTCGCGCTGCAACGCCATTGGGAAGAGCGCGCCTATGTCGCTGGCGGGTCCAACTACAAGGCGCCCGCGCAGCGGGTGGGCGACTTTCTGGCGGGGCGGCCCTCGACCAGCCTGGGATCGGTCACGCCTTCCTATCGCCCCGGCGTCACCCCGACCGACCTGTCGCAATGCCTGCCCGACTTCGTGGTCGAGGCGATGCGCGAGGCGATTCCGGTCTTCGGCCGCCAGATCGCGGGCTATGACCATCCCGACGTGGTGATGACCGGCGTCGAGACGCGCACCTCCTCCCCCGTCCGCTTCACGCGCGGCGAGGACGGGCACAGCCTGAACACGCGCGGGCTGTTCCCGGCGGGCGAGGGCGCGGGCTATGCGGGCGGCATCCTGTCGGCGGCGGTCGACGGCATCAAGACGGCCGAGGCGGTCGCGCGCAGCATCGCGGCGTGAAGATCTTCTTCGATGGCGGGCTGCGCCCCACCGGCCTGGAATGGGCGGTGGTGATGGGCGGCCATGCCCATGTCGCGCGCATGGCCGGACCGGGCGACAGCATGGACGCCGAATGGCTGGCGCTGATCGCCGCGACCCGGCTGGCCCATGATGCGGGGCTGGCCGACGTGCTGCTGCTGGGCGACTCGCTCGCGGTCATCGGGCAGGCCAGCGGACGCGTCCGGGTTCCGCCCGCCTATCGCGCGCATCACCGGCTCTGGTCCGACCTGCCGCGCCCGCCGGGTCGCTTCCGGCTTCGCCACATAAGGCGGACCCAGAATCTGGCGGGCATCGCGCTCGCCAAACCCTGGCTCTACCCGCAGGCGCAGCGCGGCGGCTGACCCGCCCGGCCTGTTTGCCGTCATTCGTGCGGTTCGGGATCGTCCACATAGCGGAACCAGCGGAAATCCGCATGGTGCCCGGTGCCCGCCATATCCTGGCAGGCCATGCCGACAAAGGTGCCGGTGAAATTGGGCAGCCCCTGCAACGTGGCCTCGTCCGACAACAGGCTGGCGTCGAACGCTTCGGGAAGCCATTGCCACGCGCACGCCCCCTCGGCCCGGAAGGCGAAGCGCAGCCGCTCATGATCGACCGCGACGCGCAGCTCGACCGGCCCCTCGGGCGCGGGGATCGGCGCGCTCAGTACGCTGCGCCCCTCGCCGACCGGCAGGACCGACAGGACCTGCACCTGCCGCCGCCCCGCATCGTCGGCGGTCAGGTGGAGGTAGAGATATTTGCTGCTGTTGTAATAACAGACCAGCCCCGCCGCCTGCTGGAAATGCTCAGGGATGAAGTCGACCAGAGTCTGCGCGTCATAGCGGAAGGCGGTCTGGCGGCGCGCGACCAGCGACTGGGTGAAATGGCTGCCGATCGTCTCGCGCCCGTACAGGCGCAGATGGCCCGGCCGTGCGGTCAGGCTGAACAGATGGTCGGGATCGGGCGTGCGCAGCCATTGGAAGGCGGCGGGCAGATCGGGCGAGTCGAACGCGTCATGCGCCTCGATCCGTTCGGGGGCATCGACCACCGGCGGCTCCTCGGCACAGCGCAGCCAGCCGTCCGCGCCCCAGGCCATGCGCCGGATCGCCGTCTCGCGCCCCATCACGCAGCGGTCGCTCTCCGGCAGCGGGCGGCCGCAGAGATAGGCCATCCACGTCTCCCCCTCGGGCGTGTCGACCAGATCGCCGTGGCCGGTGCGCTGGAGCGGGGCGTCGGGCCTGTCGCGCATGGTCAGGACGGGGCCGTCGGGATGCGTCTCATAGGGGCCGAACAGGTCGCGCGACCGGGCCATCACCACGGCATGGCCGCGCTCGGTCCCCCCCTCGGCGACGAGCAGATGATACCAGCCGCCCCGCTTGTAGAGGTGCGGCCCCTCGGTGAAGCCGAGCGATGTCCCCTCGAAGATGACGCGCCGTTCGCCGATCAGGCGGCCGGTGGCCAGGTCCATTTGCTGCACCACGATACCCGCGAAGCGCTTGCGGTCGGGGCGATGGTCCCACAGCATGTTGAGCAGCCAACTGCGCCCGTCATCGTCATGGAACAGCGCGGGGTCGAAGCCGCTGCTGTTCAGATGGACCGCGTCCGTCCAGTCGCCGTCGATCCGCTCGCTCGATACCCAGTAATTGTGGAAATCGCGCAGCGACGCGCCCTTCGCGCCGTCGATGGTGGTGCGGCCATAGCGCTTCACATCGGTGAAGATCAGGTGGAAGCGCCCGTCCTTGTAACTGAGATCGGGGGCCCATACGCCGCAGCCATCGGGATTGCCGCGCATGTCGAGCTGGCCCGCGCGCACCAGCGGCCGGGCGACCAGCGTCCAGTTCGCCAGATCGCGGCTGTGATGGATCTGGACGCCCGGATACCATTCGAAGGTCGAGGTCGCGATATAATAGTCCTCGCCCACCCGGACGATCGACGGATCGGGGTTGAAGCCGCGCAGGATGGGATTGATCGGGGTCATGCGGGTTTGCGCACCAAGGTCCAGAGGAGAGCCGCACCCGCCAGATCGAGCAGGCCGAGCAGGATGAAAAAGGGTTGATAACCGACCTGATCGACCAGCGAGCCGAGCGTCAGGGTGAAGAGCAGCACGCCCAGATTGGCCGCCGTCCCCGAAACGCCGGTCGCGGTCGCCACCTGATCCTGCGGGAACAGGTCGGAGCATAGGGTGATGACCGTCACCGACAGCGTCTGGTGCGCGAAACCGCCCAGGCACAGAAGCGCGACGGCGGCGACCGGGCTGGTCACGCTGCCCACGAACATCATGCCCGTCATCAGCACCGCACCCAGCGTAAAGGCCCCGCGCCGCGCGTCGATCAGATTGATCCCGCGCCGCTGGAGAAAGGCGACGACGGCCGGCCCGAACAGGCACCCCAGATCGGCGGCCAGGAAGGGTAGCCAGGCGAACAGCGCGATCTGGGTCAGGTCGAAATGCCGCGCCTGCACCAGATAGAGCGGCATCCATAGCGACAGCATTCCCCAGACCGGATCGGCCAGGAACCGCGCCGCCGCGATCGCCCAGAGGTTGCGACGGCCAAGCAATTCGCGCAGCGGCGGGCGGCGGCGCTTCCTGGCGAGCGCGGCCTCCTGCCCCTCGACGATCAGCGTGCGCTCGCGCGGCGACAGCATTCGGTGCCGGGCGGGCGGCGCATACCAGAGCAGCCAGGCGACGACCCAGAGCAGCCCCAGCCCGCCCGCCACGAAAAAGGCCGCGCGCCAGCTATGATGAAAGACCGCCCAGGCGACGAGCGGCGGGGCGAACACCGCGCCGAACGACGCGCCGATCTGATAGAGGCCGCCCGCCAGCCCGCGCTCGCGCGCCGGAAACCACTCGGCGACGAGCTTCATGCCCGCGGGCTGCGCCGATCCCTCGACCAGCCCCAAGGCGCCGCGAAGCCCGGCGAACCCCATCCAGCCGCTCGCAAAGCCATGCCCGATGGTGATGCACGACCAGACCGCGACGAACAGGGTGAAGCCGATCTTCAACCCGATCAGGTCGAGCAGATAGCCCGCCACCGGCTGGAACATGATGCCGAACTGGAACGCGCCGGTGATCCAGGAATATTGCTGCGCCGAGATATGCTGCTCGGTCATGATCGCGGGCGCGGCGACGCCCAGGATGCTGCGCGTCAGATAGTTGATGACCATCGCACCGACGAACAGCGCGATGATCGTCCAGCGGATATAGGGAAATCGCGTCACGCCGCGCCTTTCGATTGTATCGGGATTTTCGCCGACGGGACGCATCCCCGGCATTGACCTTCCCCCTTACGGCAAGGCACGGCGGTGGCCGACGACCGGGGCGACAGGCCCCGCGACGACAGGATATTGGGCTTTTGACGCGTACCCGACAGCGCCCGCGCGGCGTGACGATCATCGATGTGGCCAAGGCGTCGGGCGTGTCGCCGATGACCGTGTCGCGCGTCATCAACGGCGATGCGGGGGTGCGCGACGAGGTGCGCGCGCATGTCCGCGAGATGATCGCCAAGCTGAACTACACCCCCAATCTGATGGCGCGCAGCCTGGTGACGGCGCGCGAGATCCGGATCGGCGTGATCTATTCCAACCCCAGCGCGGCGTTCATGAGCGAGCTGCTGGTCGGCGTGTTCGAGGACGCCTCGACCCGCGCGGCGCAGCTGTTCCTGCTGAAGGGCGAAAACGGCAAGCCGCCGTCGCGCGCGGCGATCGAGGGGCTGATCGCGCAGCGGATCGCGGGCGTGCTGCTGGCGCCGCCGCTGGGCGAGTCGGCGGCGGTGCGCGAGATCCTGCGCGAGGCGGGGCTGCCCGTCGCGGTGATCGGCGGCGTCGCGCCCGATGCGGTGTGCGTGGGCATCGACAATAATCACGCCGCCTATGACATGACCCGGCATCTGATCGGGCTGGGCCACCGGCGGCTGGGCTTCGTGCTGGGCAATCCCGACCAGTCGGCCAGCATCGCGCGGCTTGCGGGCTTTCGGGCGGCGGTCGAGGAAGCGGGCGGGATCGAGACCCAGGTGGTGCAGGGCGATTACAGCTATGCCTCGGGCCTGGTCGCGGGCGAGGCGCTGCTGGACGGTGCGACGCCGCCGACCGCGATCTTCGCCAGCAATGACGACATGGCCGCCGCGATCGTCTCGGTCGCGCATCGGCGGCATCTGGACGTGCCCGGCGACCTGACCGTGGCGGGCTTCGACGACAGCATCGCCGCGACGACGCTCTGGCCGCCGCTGACCACCGTCCACCAGCCGGTCCGCGCGCTGGCGGAGGCGGCGCTCCAGATGCTGATCCAGGAGATTCGCGGCGGCGCGCCGAGGGCCGACGGAGAGCCGCGCGTCACGATCCTCGACCACCGGCTGGTCGAACGCGACTCCACCGCCGCACCGCGTCCTTGAAGTTTGTGCCCCACCCCGGCGAAAGCCGGGGTCCAGTCGCTGTGACGCTGGTGGAGCAGCCGATCGCACGGGCGACCATTTCAGACGCATGGCAACTGGACCCCGGCCTTCGCCGGGGTGGAGCGGAGGAAGCGGACTCACCCCCTACCGCCCCGGAGCCGTGACGCCGGCTTCGGTCTGGACCACCGGCTTCATCGTCCCGTCGGGATTGTAGTAAAGCCGCTCGACCGTCACCGCGCGGCGGCCGATCGATCCGCTCTGGTCGCCGATCGCCAGCGTGGCGTTGTGGAGGAAGAGGTAGGACTTGCCCTTGAAGTCGGCGATGCCGGGATGGATGGTGAAGCTGTACTTGCCCGATCCGGTCAGCAGCCCGCGATAGGTCCATGGCCCCTTGGGCGACGGCGCGGTGGCATAGGACACATGCTCGTCCCGCTGCGTCGTGCGGTCGAGCGAGGCATAGGTCAGGTAATAGAGCTTGCCGCGCTTGTGCAGCCAGGGCCCCTCCTCGAAATGCGGCGGCGTGATCTCGGTGATCGGGCCGTCGATCTCGATCATGTTGGGCTTCAGCTTCGCGATATAGCATTGCCGGTTGCCCCAGGCGATCCAGGTCGTCCCGTCATCGTCGGTCATCACGGTCGGGTCGATATCTTCCCAGCTATGCGTGCCCTTGGGCGTCATCTCGTTGGTGATCAGCGCGGAACCCTTGGCATCGACGAACGGGCCGGTGGGCTTGTCCGACACGGCGACCGCGATCGCCTTGCCCGGATGGGTGTCGTCATGCTCGACCGCAGCATAGAACCAGTATTTGCCGTTTTTGTAGATCGTCTGGCTGGCCCAGGCGTCCTTCTTGGCCCATTTGAAATCGCGCACGTTCATGATCGGCCCATGCGGCGTCCAGTGGCGCATGTCGGTGGTCGAATAGACCAGCCATTCCTTCATGTTGAACATCTCGTCCCGCTGCGCCTCGTCATGCCCGACATAGAGGTACAGCCGGTCGCCGACGACCAGCGGCGCGGGGTCGGCGGTGAAGCGGTCCCGGATGATCGGGTTGCTCCCCGGACGCTCCCGCGACGGCTCGGGCATGGACAGGGCGCTGCCCGGCAGGGCGAGCAGCAGGCACGACGCGATGATCCGCGACAGGGTCATGGCCTGTTTCCTTTAGAAGCTGAACCGCACGCCCGCGCGGAACACCCGCCCGAGAACGTCGTACAGCGCGGGATTGACGAAATAGGGCGAACGGGCCGGATCGCGGTTGAACACATTGTCGACCTTGAAATAGGCGGTGACCGCCGGGGTCACGTTATAGGTGCCGCCCACGTCGAAATAAAAGGCGCCGGGGATGAAGTTGGTGTCGATCGTCGGCCGGTTGGCGGTCGAGGCGGGGCAGCCGGTGGTGCACTCGATATACTGGTTGCCCAGCTTGCCGTCGCTGAACCAGCGTTCCTGCAGCAGCAGCGACCAGTCGTCGGTGGCATAGGTCTGCACCGCCAGCCATTTCCACTTGGGCGTGTTGCCGATGTTCACCCCCGCCGTGTCGTTGGGGATGGTGCCGGGCAGGCCGGTATCGGTGATGAACCGACGGATATTGGTTGCCAGCGCGCGCAGCGTCAGGCTGCCCGGCAGGCCCAGCGGACGCTGCCAGCGATAGCTCGCCTCGATATCGAAACCGTCGGTCAGGATCGATGCCAGGTTGAACGACTGGACGTTGATGAAATTGGGACCGTTGGGGTTGTTCAGGTTGAACACGCCGCACGTCTCCGGCGCGATGTTCAGGAAGCACAGGTTGACGATGTCCTGCGCGCCCAGGCTGGAGATGACGTCGGTGATCTTGATCTTGTAATAGTCGACCGACAGGCTGAGCCCCGGAATCGCCGCCGAGTTGGAGAAGGCAATGCCTAGCGTGGTGTTGCGCGCGATCTCGGGCGTCAGGTTGACGTTGCCGATGGTGTTCTGGAGCGCCAGCACGTTGACGTTGCGGAAGGGATCGAAAAAGCCCGGCAGCGTCGTCGTGACCGGCGCGGCGAACAGTTCCGACAAATTGGGGGCGCGCACGTCGCGCGAGGTCACGCCGCGGATGCGCAGGCCGTCGACCGGCAGGTCCCAGGTGCCGCCGATCTTCCACGCCCAGACGGTGCCCGAGGTGCTATAGTCGGTGACGCGCACCGCGCCGTTGATATTGGCCCGGCCGCCCGCATCCGAATTGATGATCGGCAGATCGGCCTCGAGGAACGCCTCCTTGACGCTATAGGCGCCGTTGCCGTTCTTGTAATTGCCCGCATACCAGTTGTTGCCGTCCGCCAGCAGCACCGGGTCGGCCGGATAGGCGCCGTTGGCCGGGCTGTTCGCGAAGCCCGCGCCGTACGGATCGGCGCGCACGCGGTAGAATTCGTGGCGGAACTCGCCGCCGAACGCCACCGACACCGGCCCCGCCCAGGACGAGAAGGGCGAGCCCGAGAAGTTGAGGCTGATCACGTCCTGGGTCTGGCGCGTCCGCTGATAGGCGCCGTTCTGCGGGATGATATAGCTGAGCGCCTCCGCCGAGGGATTGCCGCCGAAGATGTTGAGCGGCTGGCACCCATTGGCCCGCGCGGTGGCATCGGCGCAGACGATCGCGCCGTTCAGCGTGATGGCGTTGATCGCCTGGTTGAACCGGCGCGACAGCATGATGTTGCTGACATCGACATCGGTATAGTTGGTGCCGTGCTCGTAATAGATGTCGTAGGACCAGTCGGACCCGGCGACCGCCTCGCGCCCCTTGGCGCCCGCGACGAAGCGATATTGGCGACGATCGGTATAGACCTGGCTGTTGCCCAGCGCGGCGTTGCTGGTGCCGTACTGGAAATTGGTGATGCCCGCCGTGGTGCAGGCCGCCTTGATCGCCGCCGGGACATAGGGATTGGCGCACTCGATCGTCAGGTTCGGGCGGTTCATGCCGCCGACTGGCTGGTTGTTGGTCTTCACCTGGCCGATATTGACCGTGCCATAGATCTCGCCGTTGGGCGCGAAGTCATAGCCGATACGGCCATAGCTGTTCACCCGCTGGATCTTCGACTGGAGCGAGCGGCCCGCATCGACATTGCCCGACAGGTCGCCGCCCAGGCAGAAGCCGGGGAGACAGCCGCGGACATTGCCCGCCGCGTCGCGCGCGGGCACCCCGCCCGAGCCGTACTGGAACTGGAAGGGATTGCCCGCCTGGTCGAAGGCGATGCCCTGGAGCGGCCCGGCGGTGATCAGGCCGTATTTGGTGTAGTTATAGGGCTGGGCATAGTCGCGGAACAGATATTGCGGCGTCCCGTCGTTCAGGACGTTGCGGTTGATCAGCGTCGACTGGCGGAACCAGTCGCGCCCGCCCGCCAGCGCGGTGCCGAACTCGCCGCCGCCGACGCCGTCCTCATGCGCATATTCGGTGCTGGCGATCAGGTGCAGGCGGTCGTTCAACAGGCTGGTGCCGCCCGCCAGCTGGACCAGCACCTGCTGGTCGTCGCCATAGGTGGTCAGGCCGCCCTGGACATTGCCCTTGATCCCCTTGAACCGGGTATCGGTGATGAAGTTGACGACGCCGCCGACCGCGTCCGAACCATAGGAGGCCGAGGCGCCGCCATTGACCACATCGACCCGCTTGATCAGCAGCTGCGGGAACAGGCTGATATCGGGTACGCCGGTGACGTTGGCGCCGACGACGCGCTGCCCGTCGAGCAGGGTCAGGGTACGGATCGCCCCCACGCCGCGCAACGAAAAGGAGCTGAGCCCCTGCTGCCCGCTCGACGTGCTGAAGGTGTTGACCGAGGTGCCGGTCGATCCCTGGAGCGAGGGCAGCTGCGCGACCGTGGTGAAGATGTTGGGCTGCGCATTCTGCTGGATCTGCTGCTCGCCGATCACCGTGGTCGGGGTCGGCGCGGTGAAGCCGCCGGTGGTGATGCGCGAGCCGGTGACGATGATGTCGCGGGTCTGGGCTTCGCCGGCATCAGCGGGCGGCGAGGCCACATCGGCCTGCCCTGCCTGATCGCCCTGCCCCGGCTGGACCGTCGCGCCATCCTGCGCCGGCGCGGTCTGGCCCTGGGCCGGCATGGCGATACACAGGGCCAGAACCGCCAGGCTGGCCGGTCCGATGCCGCTCTTGCCCGAACGGCGGGCGCGCGTTCCCGTCATCATCGTCTCCACTCCCTATCTCGTTCCGTTATATCTGGTAACGTTACCAGCATCACTCTTCGCTTTTTTGCTGTCTGTCAACTGTCCGACATTCGGGGATAATCCCGCTTCGGCCCGGTCCAAGGCAGCGGCAGGGACGGACCGCCCCGCTTGTGCGCCCGATCGCATGCGATCATCCGGCCGGGAGCGCGGCGCGTTTCGGTGGGAGAGCCGCGCGATACCGCGCCGTGCCGGACCGCAACGCCTGCGCCTTGCGCCATGCAAGCCCATGGACGCGCGTGCTTTTGTCAGGCAAGTTCGCGGTTCCGCACCTGTGCCTCAGCCTCCAAGGGGAAAAAACGATGCAGATCGGCCGCCGATCGTTCCTGTCCGCCATGGGAGGCATCGGGGGATCCGCGCTGCTTCCCGGTCGCGCCGGGGCCGCGACGTCCCAGGCGTTTCGGCCCGACTGGTCCTCGCTGGTCGCGGGCTATCGGGCGCCCGACTGGTTCCGCGATGCCAAGTTCGGCTTTTGGGCGCATTGGTCGGCGCAGTGCGTGCCCGAGGCGGGCGACTGGTATGCGCGCGAAATGTATCTGCAGGGCACCCGCGCCTATCGGCATCACCTGGCGCATTACGGCCACCCGGCCGATATCGGCTTCATGCAGATGTATCCGCGCTGGACCGCCGCGAACTGGGACCCGGCGCGGCTGCTCGACCTCTATCAGCGGTCGGGCGCGCGCTATTTCATGGCGCTGGCCAATCACCACGACAATTTCGATTCCTATGCATCCAGCCACCATCCCTGGAATGCGACGCGCTTCGGCCCTAAGCGCGACATCGTCGGCACCTGGGCGAAGCTGGCGCGCGAGCGGGGGCTGCGCTTCGGCGTGTCCAACCATTCGGGGCATGCCTGGCACTGGTATCAGCCCGCCTATGGCTATGATCCCGAAGGCCCGCGCGCCGGGCAACGCTATGACGCGGCGCGGCTGACCCGGGCGGACGGGCGCGGGCAATGGTGGGACGGGCTGGACCCGCAACAGCTCTATACCGGCCCGACGATGAAGATGCCCGACGGCTTCCGCTCGATCGCCGAGGCCGATGCGTGGCACGAGAAGAACGACCGGGTCTGGGACGAAAAGCCGCCCGCCGCCAACCCGGCCTTTGTCCGCCAGTGGCGGCTGCGCTGTCGCGAGCTGGTCGACCTCTATCAGCCCGACCTCCTGTATTTCGACAATTTCACGCTGCCGCTGGGCCAGGCGGGGCTCGATATGGCCGCCTATATGTACAACAGCTCGATGCAGCGGAACGGCGGCCGCAACGAGGCGGTGGTGACCGCCAAGAACACGCCGCCGGAGCGGCTTGCGGGGATCGTCGACGATGTCGAGCGCGGCGCGCACCAGTCGATCCAGCCCTATCCCTTCCAGACCGAGACCTGCATCGGCAACTGGCATTACGACCGCGACCTCTATGCGCGCGACGGGTACAAGACGCCGCGCAAGATCATCCACACGCTGTGCGACGTCATCGCCAAGAACGGCAATATGATGGTGTCGGTGCCGATGCGCGGCGACGGCACGATCGACGAGAAGGAAGAGGCGATCGTCGAGCGGATCGGCGCGTGGATGCGCCGCTATGGCGATGCGATCTACGCCACCCGCCCCTGGCGCCTGCTGGGCGAGGGCCCCACCGCGTCGAAGGGCGGCCAGTTCAACGAAGGCGGGCAGGACTCGCATTATACCCCGCGCGACGTGCGCTATGTGCGCAAGGGGGCGGCGGTCCATGGCTTCACGCTGGGCTGGCCCGAGGACGATGTCGCGCGCTTCCCCGTGCTCGCGCGGACCGGATCGGTGCAGCGGGTGACGATTCCCGGCGATCCGGCGCCGCTGCCCTTCCGCCGCACCGTCGAGGCGCTGGAGGTCGACCTACCCCCCGCGCTGCGCAACGATATCGGCGTCGCCTTGGTGATCGAGGGGCCGGGGCTGGTGTAATTCCGCCGCAGCTCATCGATTCCTTGGCGCTTTTTAAACCGCCTGACGGTAAGGGGAGCGCGAGGTCGGGCTTCCGCACGGTCCTCGACGCCCCGTTCTGGCTTGTGTCACTACGGATAGGACGGGGCGTCTCCTCAGGTCAGCGAGGATTTCCGCTTCGGGGCATCCTCCCCCTCGGTGCTGGCCTGCCCCTTGTCGAGCGTATCGCTGGGGCGGCGGGCATCGCCGTCGCGCTGATGCTCGGTCGACAGATTGGGGCGCGCGGTTTCGGTCGTCGGCTTGATGGCATCGTCCATGGTCGCTCTCCTTTTCGGGGGCAATGCCCCGCCGGGGGCCGACGTTCCCCTGCGCCCCCGCCATTCGCCCCGCTTGCGACGCGGTCTGGCGCCTACTCCCAGGTCCGCACCCCCAGGATCGCCAATCCCCCGAGGCCGGTCATCAGCGCCAGCACCACCATGACGGTGGTGAAATCCTGCGGCGTGGCGAACGTCCAGGTCAGCGAGGCGCCGATGATCGAGGGCACGGTGTTGGTCAGGTTGAACAGCCCCAGGTCGCGCCCCCGGTGGCGGGGATCGGGCAGCAGTTGCAGGATCAGCCCGGCATGGAGCGCGACGAACACCGAAGAGCCGGTCGTGTAGACGACGAAGGCGACCGCCGCGATCCGCCAGTCGGCGCCGATTCCCCGCATCCCGATCCAGGCCATGACGACCAACCCCGCCGTCGCGACCAGCGCGGCCACCAGCAGGATGCCCTTTCGCCGCCGGGTCCGGTCGGCCAGCGGCCCCAGGATCAGCGCGATCGGCAGGGGCGCGAGGAAGGCGATGGTGAAGAGCTGCCCGATCCAGCGCGGCAGCGCCGCCCACTGTGCGACCGGCAGGATCGCCTCGAAATAATAGAGGAGATAGACCTGGGTGACGATGGCGGCGACCTGGATCGACAGCCGCGACAGCCCCGCGACGACCAGATCGCGACGCGGCGGCAACGGGCCCGACGCGCCCTTGGCCTCGACCGGCACCATGATCCGCGCGCGCGTCAGCATCAGCGGCAGGATGAGGATCAGGCTCATGCCCAGCAGCACCGCCATCCGGCCATGCTCGCCCAGCATCGTCGAACCGACCAGCAGCGTCGACAGGGCCGAGGCCGCCGGACTGCCCAGCGCGAGCAGCCCGCCCGCCGTGCCGCGCTGGTCGTCAGGTATCTCCTCGGCCATGATCGCCATCATCGGCGCGAGCAGCGCGTTGACCGCCAGCTGGAAGGCCAGGATCGCCGCGATCAGCGCCGCCGGGGTGGTGGCGAGCGCGAACCCGCCATAGCTGGCGGCAATCGCCACGATCCCCATGCCCATCCACACTCGCCTGCCATGGCCGGCGCGCTGGGTCCGGTCGCTCAGCCAGCCGAACAGGATATTGGCCAGGCTCGCCGCCACCGCGCCGCAGATCGCGATCAGCGACAACAGGCCGATCCGCCCCGCGCCGTCGATCGCCTCCACCTTGATCGGCAGCAGCAGGGTCAGCAGCGGCAGATAGGCGATCACCCCGCCCGCATTGGCCAGCGCGAAGAGGCCCAGCGGCAAGGGGCGGTGCGAGGATGGGTGGGCGGACGGGATGGCGCGCGCGGACATGGCCGCCGCACCCTGTCCCCGATCGCGCCGCCGGAGATCGGCCATCCGCTCAGGGCTTCATCGTCTGCGCCTCGACGGTCGTGCTGGTCACGATCGCGCGGTCGGCGGCATCATGCGACAGCGCCACCCTGTAGCGCCCACCCCTGATCCGCCAGCCGGGCAGGCCGGTATCATAATCCGCGACGATGCGCGGCTCGGCGGTCAGGGTGATGCGCCGGGTCTCGCCGGGCTTCAGCGCGACCCGCTGGAACGCGGCCAGCCGCATAGCGTCCCCGCTGCCGTCGCGCGCGACATAGATTTGCGGGACGTCCGACCCGGCGCGCTGGCCGGTGTTCACCACGTCGAAGGTCACGCTGATCGTCCGCCCGCCGGTGACGACCGGGTTGCGATAGGCGAAGCTGGTATAGCTGAGCCCGTGGCCGAAGGGGAAAAGCGGCTTCAGCCCCTTTTTCTCGTACCAGCGATAGCCGACATCGGCGCCCTCGACATATTCGACCGGAAAGCTCTGGAGCGTGATCCCGCCCGCCGCCGCCGGATTGGCCGCCGCCGCCGCTTCGACCTCGCTCAGCTTGTCCAGCCCGACGGGGCGTGGGCGCGGCGGTTGCGAGGCATCGGCGGGGAAGGTGATCGGCAGGCGGCCCGAGGGGTCGACCCGCCCGGTCAGGATCGCGGCCAGCGCCTCGCCGCCGCGCTGGCCGGGATACCAGGCCTGGACGACTGCGGGGACCTTGGCGATCCAGGGCATCAGCACCGGGCCGCCGGTCTCCATCACCGCCACCGTGCGCGGCTGGACGGCGGCGATCGCGGCGATCAGCGCGTCCTGCTGGTTGGGCAGGCGCAGGTCGGGCACGTCGTCGGCCTCGGTCGTCCACTGGGTGGCGAAGAAGATCGCCATGTCCGCATTCTTGGCCGCCGCCACCGTCGCGTTCAGGTTGCGCCCGTCCTGCCATTCGATCTGGACGCCGGGCAGCGCCTTGCGCAGCGCGTTGAGCGGCGAGGAGGCGTGATAGGTGATCCGCGCGAACGAGGCCGAGCCGCCATAGGCGAGCGGGATCTCGACCGGCGCGCCGCCGACCGAACGGACCTGCGACGATCCGCCGCCCGACAGCACGCCGACATCGGCATTGCCGCCGATGACCACGATCCGCTTCGCGGTACGGGCGATGGGCAGAAGGTTGCCGTCATTCTTGAGGAGGACGATCCCCGCCTCCGCCGCGCGCTGCGCCACCTCGGCATGGGCGGCATAATCGGGGGTCACCGCCCGCGCGGGCACGGGGGCGTCATAGGCGCCGGTTTCGATCAGCCCGGTCAGATAGCGCACGACCATGTCGTCCAGCCGCGCCTCGCTGACCTGCCCCTTGGCCACCGCCTCGGCCAGCGGCGCACCGAAATAGACCGCCTTGTCGAGTTCCTCGCCCGATTCCTGGTCCAGCCCGGCATTGGCCGCCTTCGCGGTCGAATGCACCGCGCCCCAGTCGCTCATCACCCAGCCGGGATAGGCCCAGTCGCGCTTCAGCACATCGGTCAGCAGGTGGCGGTTCTCGCACGACCAGTCGCCATTGACCTTGTTATAGGCGCACATCACAGATCCGGGCCGGCCCTTCTCGATCGCGATCTGGAAGGCGAGCAGGTCGCTCATCCGCAACGCCGCCTCGCCGATCCGCGCGTCGAGCACGGCGCGGCCGGTCTCCTGCGCGTTCAGTGCATAATGCTTGATCGTCGAGACGATGCGGTTCGACTGGACCCCCGCGATATGCGCGCCGCCCAGCGTCCCCGCGAGCAGCGGGTCTTCGCCCAGATATTCGAAGTTGCGGCCGTTCCACGGATCGCGGGTCAGGTTTACGCCGCCCGCCAGAAGCACGTTGAACCGCTTGTCGCGCGCCTCCGCACCGATCATCGCGCCGCCCGCGCGGGCGATGGCGGGATCGAAGCTGGCGGCGGTGGCAAGGCCGGAGGGGAGCGCGGTGGCGACATCGCCGACCCGCTGCTCGACCTGGTTGGCGACGCCCAGCGACGCGTCGCTTTCGCGCACCACCGGCACGCCCAACCGGGGGATGCCGTCGATATGCCCGGCCGAGGGGATCAGTTCCTCGCGCGTCTTGCCCGCCGCCATGGTGGGGAACAGGCCATGGACCAGCAGGATCTTCTCCGCACGGGTCATCTGCGCGACGATCCGGTCGGCACGAGCGCGGGCCGCAGCGGCGGAGGGCGCGGTCGCCTTCGCGGCCGGCTGTGCGCGGTTTTGCGTCCGGGTCTGCGCCGCGCCTGGCGCGCTCATGCCCGTCGCGGCCAGCGCGATCATCGCCAGCCCGCTCGCCATCATGCCCTTCGTCACCGTCATCCTCCCAGTATCGCTTGCTTTGCACCTTCTCTGTTGCATCCATGCCATCCTGTCCAGCGGGCGTTCACAACCCTTCGGATTCAACGACTAACCCCTCCGGACACCCATCCGCCCCTGCCCGAACGAGCGTGCCCGGGAGCCCGACGGACAGGGCGGGGGTCTGTCCGATCGACCATCGCCACGGTCACCGCGCCGACTACCCCATTGTGATAATGAGATTGACTCGCATAATCACGATGATTAGCGCGCGAGCGTAACGAAATGGGGGATAAGACGATGATGGTTCGATCGGTGCTGGCCGTGCTTCTTGGCTCGGCCGCGACGCCGCTGTTCGCGCAGGTGGCACCGCCGCCGCAGCCCGATGCGACGGTGCAGGACAGCAGCAACGACATCGTCGTGCTGGGGGAAAAGGCCGGTCGCACCCTGCAGGAAACCCCCGCCAGCGTCGCCGTCACCACCGCCGAGACGATCCGGAACCAGAATCTGCTCGACGTCTATGACGTGCTCCAGCGCACGCCCAACGTCTCGATCGGCGCCGACCGGACCAGCTTCACGATCCGCGGCATCGACGCCTTCAACGTCTCGGGCGCGGGCGACGGGGCGCTGGCCAGCGTCTATGTCGACGGCGCGGTGCTGCCCCGTGCGGCGCTGAACACCGGGCCGCTCGACCTTTACGACATTGCCCAGGTGGAGGTGTTTCGCGGGCCGCAATCGACCGTGCAGGGGCGCAATGCGCTGGCGGGTGCGGTGATCGTGCGCACCACCGACCCCGGTTACGAATGGAGCGGCCAGGCGCGCGTGATGCTGACCGGCCCCGATGGCCAGCGGCGCGCAGGCGCGGCGATCGGCGGCCCGCTGCTCGGCGACCAGATCGCCTTCCGGCTGGCGGGCGAGGTCGCCCGGACCGACGGGCTGGTCCACAACACCACGCTCCACCGCGACGCCGATGCCCGCCAGTCGGAGACGCTGCGGGCCAAGCTGCTGGTCACCCCCGACGCGCTCCCCGGACTGCGGGTGGTCGCGACCTATCTGCACGATCGCCATGTGCGCGGCGTCTATGCCTATGAGTTCGACGCCCCCTACAAGCCCACCGACCGCATCGTCACCGAGGACGTCGCCACCGATACCCGCGTGGTCAGCGATATCGCCACGCTGGAGGCGCATTATGCGCTGGGCGGCGGGTTCGACCTGACCTCGGTCACCAACTATTCCGACGTCCGCGCCCATTATGTCGCCGATCCCGATCGCAACGCGACCCCCGGCCAGCTCAGCCTGACCCGCGATCCCGCCAAGACGGTGCAGCAGGAATTGCGGCTGGGAATCGACCTGCCCTGGGTCCAGGGGCTGATCGGCGCCTATTATCTGCGCGAGGACAATCGCGACTATCTGTTCGAGGCGACGCAGGACCTGAACCTGACCCGGCTGGGCGTCGACCGACAGTTGCTGGCGCTCGGCCTGTCGCAGCCGGTCGTGAACACGGTGCTGGGCCTGTATGGCGGCGTCGTTCCGATCCGCAACCGCCTGACCCAGCCGCGACTGACCCGCAACCTGGCAGGGTTCACCGACCTGACCTTCCCGCTGACCGCGCGGCTGAAACTGCGCGCCGGGCTGCGCTACGACAATGAGCGGCAGCAGCGCGGCGCCACCCAGTCGGTCGTGCTCAACGGCACGCTGCCCGATCCGGCGCGGCTGCCCGTGCCCGCGCTGGCACCAATCGTCACCCGGCTGAACGCCCTGCTGGTCGCCACCGCCGCCGGGGCGACCAGTGTCGAGCCGATCCGGACCATCACCTATGACGCCTGGCTGCCCAAGCTGGGACTGAGCTGGGACGTCGCGGCCAATATCGGGCTGAGCGCGACGGTGCAGCGCGGCTATCGCGCCGGCGGGGCGGGCATCAACCAGCAGCGCGGTCAGGCCTTCACCTACGCCCCCGAATATACCTGGAACTATGAAGTCGCGCTGCGATCCGACTGGTTCGACCGCAAGCTCAGTTTCAATGCCAATGCCTATTATATCGACTGGCGCGACCAGCAGGTGGCGGTGCGGCTGACCCCCGGCGCGGTGTTCGACACCCAGGTCGTCAATGCGGGCAAGTCGCGGCTCTACGGCTTCGAGGCGGAGCTGCGCGGGCGGCCGACCCGCACGCTCGACCTGTATGTCGGGGTCGGGCACAGCCGGTCGAAGTTCCTCGACTTCACCGTTCCGGTCGGCACGCTCGGACGATCGGCCAGCGGCAACGAATTCGCCAACGCGCCGCACTGGACCGCCTCCGCCGGGGGGACGTGGCACGACGATAGCGGGCTGTTCGCCAATGTGAACGCGACCTACCACGATGCCTTCTACCAGGACACGGTGAACCAGAGCGTGCGCGACATCCGCCCGCTGACGCTGGTGAATGCCAAGCTGGGGTGGCGAAACCAGCATTTCGGCGCCTATCTGATCGCCAGCAACATCTTCGACCGACAGCAGCCGACGTCCTTCTACACCGATTTCGACGGCCGCGTGCGGGGCACCCTGTCCAATCCCCGCATCCTGGGGTTGAGTTTCGAGGGGCGGTTCTGACGCCCTTCCCTATCGGTCAACCGCCTCTTGTGCAGCGCACAGATTTTCTCCGCCGATCAATCGGACGCATGCGCGCATATAGCCTGCTTCAGGGACAGGGCTGCACAAGGGAGATCGACGCGTGCATCAGCTTCGCAAGGCCGCATTGGCGGGGACATTTTTGGCGAGCCTGACGGCGATGCCGGTCTGGGCGCAGCAGGCCACCCCCGGCCAGCCGTCCGAACCGGCGCAGAGCGCGCCCACCGGTGGCGACGCGGCGACGACCGCCAGCGAGGGCAATGACATCATCGTCACCGGCACGCGCGTCGAGGGGCGCACCCGGCTGGACAGCATTTCGCCGGTCGACGTGCTCAGCGCGTCGAGCCTTCAGCGGCAGGGGACGACCGAACTAGGTGCGGCGCTGTCGGCGGTCGCGCCCTCGATCGACTTTCCGCGTCCCTCCGCCAATGACGGCACCGACTCGATCCGCCCGGCAACGCTGCGCGGCCTGTCGCCCGACCAGACTTTGGTCCTGATCAACGGCATTCGCGGCCACACCTCGGCGCTGCTCAACACCAACGGCACGGTCGGGCGCGGATCGGCGGCGGTCGATCTCAACACCATCCCGACGGTCGCGCTCGACCGGATCGAGGTGCTGCGCGACGGCGCCTCGGCGCAATATGGCTCGGACGCGATCGCGGGCGTGGTCAACCTCCGGCTGCGCCAGGCCCGGTCGGGCGGCGGCGCACAGGTCAATTACGGTTTCTACGACACCCAGGTCGATACCGCGCGCGGCAGCCGCCACGTCACCGGCGAACATGCCGTCACCGCCTCGCTGTGGCAGGGGATCGGCTTTGGCGAGGACGGCTTCATCACCGTCTCGGGCGAGTATCTGAACCGCCAGCCGACGAACCGCGCCGATTTCGACCCGCGCGTCACCCCGACCCGGATCACCGGCCGCTATGGCGACCCGGCGGTCGAGCAATATACCGGCTTCATCAATGCGGGCACCTCGCTGACCGACACATGGAGCCTGTATGGCTGGGTCGGCTATCAGGACCGCGACTCGCGCAGCGCCGCCTTCCCCCGGCTGGCGAGCGCCGCGACCCGGACGGCGGGCTATCCCGACGGCTTCCTGCCGATCATCAACACCAAGTCGCAGGACCTGAATTCGGCGGCGGGCCTCAAGGGCCAGCTGGCCGGGTTCGATGTCGACCTGTCGTTCAGCTATGGCCGCAACAAGATCGCCTTCCGCACGCTCAATTCGGCCAATTACGCCTATGGCGCGGCGACCCCGCGCAATTTCGACGATGGCGCGCTGATCTATGACCAATATGTCGCCGGGCTGGACGTGACGCGCAAGTTTGACGTCTTCCAGTCGCTGAACCTGGCCTTCGGGCTGGAGGGCCGGCGCGAGGGTTACAAGATCGTCGCGGGCGAGCTGGCCTCCTATGGCTATCCGACCAGCGGCGCGGTGGCGGGTGCCTCGCCCGGCGCACAGGGCTTTGGCGGCTTCTCGCCGCGCAACGAGACCAAGCGCAGCCGCCGCAACGTCAGCGCCTATGTCGATGTCGAGGCGCAGGTGACCGACAAGTTCCTGCTGGGCCTGGCGGGCCGGTTCGAGGATTATTCGGACTTCGGCAGCACGGCCAACGGCAAGATCTCGGCGCGCTACGACGTGGCCGACTGGCTCGCCTTCCGCGCCACCGCCTCGACCGGATTCCGCGCGCCGTCGCTGCAACAGCAATATTTCACCCAGATCGCCTCGGTCGTGACCAATGGCGTGCCGATCCTGACCGGCACCTTCCCCTCGGTCTCCTCGGTCGGCGCGGCGCTGGGCGGACTGTCGCTGGAGCCGGAAAAGTCGACCAACCTGTCGGCGGGCACGGTGATCCGGTTCGGCGGGTTCGACCTGACGATCGACGCCTATCGCATCAAGCTGCGCAACCAGCTGGGCCTGTCGGAGAATATCCAGGCGACGTTCAGCCCGCAGGTCGCCGCGCTGCTCGCGCCGTTCAACGTGTCGGCGGCGCGCTTCTTCATCAACGGGCTGGCCTCGACCACGCAGGGGATCGACGCGGTCGCGCATTATCGCTGGCGCACGACGCAGGCGGGGGTGTTCGACTTCACCGTCGCGGGCAACATCAACGATGTCGACGTGACCCGCGTGCCGACCTCGACCGCGGTGCTGAACCCCGCGCCGACGCTGTTCGCGCGCAGCCGCATCCTGACGCTGGAACAGGGCACCCCGCGCCAGAAGGTGACGGGCAGCATCGACTGGTCGCTCGACCGGCTGGGCGCGCTGGCGCGCGTGACCTATTACGGAAACGTGATCCAGCCGGGCACCACCGCCGCCGCCGACGTGCCGGTCGGACGCCGCGCGATCACCGATCTGGAGCTGCGCTACACCGCCAATCGCGGCGTGCAGCTGGGCCTGGGCGTCAGCAACCTGTTCGACGTCTATCCGGAGCGCCAGATCGCGGCGAACAACTCGACCGGCGTGCTGGGCTTCCCCTATTACTCGCCCTTCGGGTTCAACGGCCGTTACCTCTATGCCCGTGCGGGCGTGAACTGGTGAGGACGAGCGGGGCGGCGCATCCGCGCGGCCCCGCTGGCCGGATCGCGGAATTCGTCGCTTGCGACCATGATCGCGAGCACCCCCGCTAGCCTTATCCGGCGGGCGGGGTAAGACGGTGGCATGCCCCGATCGAACCCCCTCCGATGGACACCCGCGCGCTACCGCGCGCTGCTCCGCAGCCGTGGCCCGCAATCCGTGCGATTCCGGACGCGACTCGCCATTTTGCTGGGCGCGATCGCGATCGGGCTGGCGGCCACCGTCTTTGCGCTGGCCGCCGATGCGGCGGGGGAGATGTTCGGCCGATTCGTCGCGCGCTATCCCTATGCCCCGCTGGTCGCGACGCCGCTGATCTTTGCCGGACTGGTGTGGATCACCCGCCGCTACGTCCCGCTCGCGCGCGGGTCGGGCATTCCGCAGGTGATCGCCGCGCAGGGCGATCCGGAGGGGGCGACCCATTCGCTGGTGTCGATCCGCACCGTGACCGGCAAGGCGCTGCTGACGCTGGTCGCGGTGCTGGGCGGTGCGTCGGTTGGGCGCGAGGGGCCGACGGTGCAGATCGCTGCCGCCGTGATGGGGCTGAGCCACCGGCTGCTGCGCGTGCCCCTGCGCGGCGCGGTGCTGATCGCGGGCGGCGCGGCGGGCGTGGCGGCGGCGTTCAACACGCCGCTGGCCGGACTGCTCTTCGCGATCGAGGAACTCGCCTCCGCCTATGAGCAGCGGGTCACCCTGCTGGTCATCGCCGCCATCGTGATCGCGGGCATGGTCGCGCAGTCGGTGCAGGGGGATTATGTCTATTTCGGGCTGATCGGCGCGCATATGAGCCTGGCCTCGGCATTGTTCGTGGTGCCGGTCGCCGGGATCGTCGGCGGGCTGGCGGGCGGCGCCTTTTCCCGGTTGATGCTGACGCTGGCCACGGGATCGAATCGGATCACCCGCCAAGCCAAGGCGCAGCCGATCCTGTTCGCCGCGCTGTGCGGGCTGGTGGTGGGGGCGCTGGGCTGTGCGACGGGGCTGACCTGGGGCACCGGTTACGGCGCGGCGCGGGCGATGATCGCGGGGCATGACGCGCCGCTCTGGTTCGGCCCGGCCAAGTTCGTCGCGACGCTGGCCACGGCGGTCGCCGGACTGCCCGGCGGCATCTTCGCCCCCTCGCTCGCGGTCGGGGCGGGGATCGGCAACATCCTGCGGTCGGTGTTCACCGATTCGCCGTCATCGGCGATCGTGATCCTGGGCATGGTCGGCTATTTCGCGGGCGTGGTCCGTGCGCCGCTGACCGCGGTCATCATCCTGGCCGAAACCACGAACAGCCGCGGCCTGATGCTGCCGATGTTCGCCACCGCCTATATCGCCGACGGGGTCAGCGCGCTGGTGTGCCGCGAGAAGCTCTATCACGGCCTGTCGCGGACCTTCGCGATGCGTCGCGAGGCGTGATCCCCTCAGGGCGGATCGACATTCAGTGTTGCGTCTTCTTCCCCTGCCCCCTGGACAGGGGAGAGGGTTAGCGAAGCTTGGGTGAGGGGTTGAGCGAGCCCAAAGGCTCGCGCGCTGCGCGCATGCACCCCTCACCCAGCTCCGACTAAGCCTTTGCTACGCAAAGACCAAGTCTGCGCAACCCTCTCCCCTCTGCGAGGGGCGAGGGGAGAAGAAGGCATCGCTGAATGGCGATCGGCCCTAGGTCACTCCGACCCTCTCAGGGGACGGGCTCGCTACGAGGCCAGCCGCATCGGCGGAGTGCGATCGGCATAGCCGGTCGCGGGCGGGGCAACCGGATCGACGTTGAAGCGCATCACCGAGGAGACGAGCGCGCCGCACTCCTTGGCCAGCATCGTCGCCGCCGCCGTTGATTCCTCGACCATCGCGGCATTCTGCTGCGTCACCGAATCGATCTCGCCGATCGCGATGTTCACCTGGCTCAGGCTGTGCGCCTGCTGTTCGGAGGAGCGCGCGATGACGTCGACCACGGTGCTGACGTCCGACACCTTGCCGATGATCCGTTGCAGCGCGTTGCCGGTCTCGTCGACCAGCACCACGCCCGACTTCACATGCTCGATCGCCGACAGGATGCGCGACTTCACGTCCGACGCCGCATCCGCCGATCGCTGCGCCAGCGCGCGGACTTCCGAGGCGACGACGGCAAAGCCCTTGCCCGCGTCCCCGGCCCGCGCGGCCTCGACCCCGGCGTTCAGCGCCAGGAGATTGGTCTGGAAGGCGATGCCGTCGATCACCGTGATGATGTCGACGATCTCGCGGCTGGCCTGGTCGATGCCGTTCATCGCGGTGATCGACTTGGCGACGATCTGGCCACCCTTCTCCGCCTCGTCGCGTGCCTCGGTCACGGCGCGGTTGGCCTGGCTGGCGTTGAGCGCGCCGTCGCGCACCCCTTGCGTGATCTCGCCCACCGCCGCGGCGGTTTCGCGCAGGCTGGCCGCCTGTTGCTCGCTGCGTGCCGACAGATTGTCCGTCGCCTGACGGATCTCCTCGATATTGGAACGGATCGCACCCGCGCTGCCGCGCACATGGCTGGTCAGCCCGGCGAGATTCTGGACCGCGCGGTTGAAGTCGGCGGCCAGCTGATGGAAGGCGGGCGGCAGGTCGGTCAGACGGACGGTCAGGTCCGCTTCCGAGAGCGACGACAGGCCCGAACCGATCGCCTGCAACGCCTGTTCCCGCTCGCGGTCGTCGCTGACCTTGGCCTTGGCGGCGTCGCGGAAGACGACCACCGCGCGCGCCATGTCGCCCAGTTCGTCGCCGCGCGCATGGCCGGGCACATCGACATCGTTATGCCCGCGCGCCAGGTCCGCCATCCGCCGGGTCAGCGCGGTGATCGGCCGCGCGATGCTGCGGCTCAGCATCATCTGGAGCGTGACGGCGATGCCGATCAGCATGATGCCGCCCAGCACCAGCGCGACGGTCGCGGTCGTGATCGCGCCTTCCTGCGACGCGGCGTTTTCCTTGATCGCCGCCGTCTCCTGGTCGCGGACCGCGCGCAGCGGCAGGACGATGTCGCTGGTCAGCACCGCCTTGCCCGCATCGCGCACCGCCTGCTGCGCCTCGTCGCGCCGCCCCGCCTTGACCCATTCGGTCAGCCGGTCGCTCCACTGCCGCCGCCACCGGGTCGCCTCGGCGCGCGACTTGGCGACATGGGCCAGCTCGGTCGAGTCGGTCAGCATCGCGGTCAGCTCGCGGCTGGTCGTGTCATATTCCTTGCGCGCTTCCTCATAGGATTTGAGGTAGCTCTTGTCCGCCGTGACGAGGAAACCGCGCAGCTGGCTGTTCTCGCGCAGGATCGACGTCTCCAGCGTCAGCGCCTTGGCATAGACCTCCTGCGCATGGTTGTTGCGTGCCGTCGCGCTCCGGATTTCCCAGATGTTGACGAAGAACACGATCGTCATCACCGCCGCGGACAGGCTGATCACCAGGAACGACACGCCCAGCTTCTTGGGAATGTTCATGTTCGTGAGCATTATGCGACTCTCTCGACAGGGGCGGAGGGCGACATGCGGATCACCATGCCGGGCAGGCCAGAGCCGACGCCGTCTGCCGATGAAGCGGACGGCCACGCGCGACGAGGCTCAGTGATGCCAGCGTCGCCATCATGGAATGAATGCGCATGATCCCCGTCGTTCTTGGAAATTTTCGTTGGAACGACGCCTAGGGGGGATGGCGTTAATTATGAGTGAAACCAGTCCAGTTACGGACCGATCGGACCGGGATTTACCCCTCCAGCCAGGTGATCGACGCGCCGTAGGGGTGGCAATGGGCCAGAATATGGTCGCGACCGTCGGGCCAGGAGCGCAAACGCAGTTCGACTCGCTCGCGCCGGGCATCCCATTCGAAGCCGATACAGGCCAATGGCCGCGAGTCGCTTGCCGCCTGTCCCGCGCGCGCCAGCGCCGCCTCGATCGCGGCCCGGTCGCCCGCATCGACATATTGCAGCACCATCGAATGCAGTACGACCCGGTGACGCCGCTCCGCCTGCGGCTCCCGCAACTGAATCGCGAGCCATTCGGCGGCATTCCCCGCCGCGATGCGGGGCGGATATTGCCGCGCCAGCGCCAGCGCATGGCCGAGTCGCTCGCCGCGTTCGGGCTGGTCGGCAAAGACGAAGGAGGCCAGCCGCTCGCAGGCCGTCGGATCGTTCACGTCGAGCGGATGGAGATCGACCCCATGCGCCTCCCGCACGACCACGGCCGCCTCGGGCGGCGGCGCGCCCTGCCAGACCGGCGCGATCCGCACCGGCGACGTCGCCATGCCCGCGCGTACGCCGCCCAGGTCATAGGCATAGCGCGCCAGATTGAGGTTCAACCCGGCGCTCGCCCCGATCTCCAGCAATTCGAAGTCCAGGCCATGGTCGCGCGCCAGGACCATCAGCGCGGCATGAAGCGCCGCCGCTCGCCCGACCTCGTTGGTCTGCGGCACCTGTCGCAGCCAGTCGACGAAAAAGCCGTCATGCGCCGCCAGCGCCAATGCGACCGCCTCGTCGAAACGGCGATGCTCCCCGGCATAGAGCGCGCTGAGCAGCGGCACCCTGCCCTGCCGCGCGAGCGCGTGAAAGGCGGCGTTGATCCGCATCGCGATCGCCGAGGATGCCGCATTGGCACCCCAGGAGCGGATCAGCATCGCGGTCTGCGGCGCATTCTCCAACTGCCGGTCCACCGCCGCCAGCAGATCGGCGACGAAGGGCGTGCCGATGGCGCGCATCACGAGCGATTGACGGTAAAGCTCGCTCACGGGACCATCCGGCTCCAGGCACATATTGGGCGAACGCTCCGTCTGCATCGCCCGCCTATGCGACCGCGACCGTTAACATATCAATGGTGTTTCGCCAGCGAACCGACGGGTCATAGCGGGGGGGCGGCGGCGCATGGCCGCGCGCCCCCTCGCCGGTTCAGAAGCCGACCCGCACCGACAGCGAGGTCGTCCGCGCGTTGATGGCGCGGGCCCGCACGATGCCGTTGGTCGGGATCACGCCGTCCTCCGCCTCGGTAAAGCCCAGCGCGTTGAACAGGTTGTTGCTGTTCAGCGAGACCAGGATACGGTCGGTGGCGCGGAACTGCACGAAGGCGTTGACCACCGTATAGCCGGGCAGCTTCAGCTGGTTGCTGTCCTGCGCATAGCTGCTGGTCGTGCCGATCACGTTCGCGCCGATCGTGACGCGGTCCAGATCGACCTGCGGCGTCGCCTGGAAGATCAGCCGGGCCTGGCGGCGCGGGGTATTACCGACCACGCCGGGGTTCAGCGCGTCGCTGACGATCTTGGCATCGGTCCAGGTCGCCCCGCCGGTCATGTTGAACGGGCCGACGCTATAGGCACCGTCCAGCTCCAGGCCATAAGCGCGATATTCGCGGTCGATGAAGACCTGACGCGTCGCCTCGTAATTCTGCTCCTCGGTGCGCGCCCAGAAGCCGGTCAGGTTCACATACATGCCGTTCCTGCGATATTTCAGGCCCAGCTCGGCCTGGCGCACATAGTCGACCGCCGCGTCCTTGTTGATCAGATGGCCGTCGGTCGTGCTGACCGCCGGGCCGAACAACAGCCGGTCGGCATTGGCGCGCGCCCCCCGGCTATAGCGGACGAACATCGCGAACGGCTCCGACACGCGGAAGTTGATCCCCGACGAATAGGACAGATAGTGCCAGCTGTAATCGACCGGCGCCGGACTGGTCAGCGGGATCACCGCCACGCGCCGCTCGGCCGCCGAGATCGCGCCGTCGCCATTCATGTCGCGCGCCGTGGTGCCGACCCGACCGCCGCCCAGATCCGACCCGAAGATCGCCCCTTGCGCATTGCCGAAGTCATAGCGGACGCTGGCGCCCAGCGCGAAACGCCCGATCTTGTAGTTCAGCGATCCGAACGGCGCATTGACGTTGTAATCGACGCGGTAGCTGCGGCGACAGCAGCCGCCGAAATAGTCCGCCCCGAATGCATAATAGCCGTTCTGCGTCTGCGGCACCCCTGCGGCATTGACCACGTCGACCAGCGCCGCGCGACCGTCGCCGCGCACGTCCATCAGCGTCGAGGTCCACAGCCAGTCGGTGTCGATCGTCTGGCGCGACTTGTAGAAGCCGGCGGTGGTCGTCAGCTCGCCCTTGCCGATGTCATAGACGCGGCTGGCGCGCAGGTCGTTGGTGACATTGTCCAGGCTGTTCAGCTTGGTGTCGAACACCACCACGCGGGCGAGCAGGCCGTTGCCGTTCAGCCCGGACAGGTTGGTGATCGCCTGCCCGCTATTCGGCCCGCTGGCATAACGCAGCGTCGCCCCCGCGCCGCCCAGCGCCGTCGCGGTCGCCGCCGCGCTATCGACCGCCGAGGGGAAGTTCGAAATGAACCGGCCCGAGACATCGGCATAGCGGAACCGGTCGGTCACGGTCCAACCCGACACGTCGAAGCGCGTCTCGACCCCGAAGGCGTTGACCACCGGATGTTGGCCGTCGCGCTTGTCGTCGACCACCGGATTATTCTGGCCGTCCAGCGTCACGTTGCTGGTGTCGTAGCGCGACAGCAGCGCATCGCGGGCGATGTCGAATCCCGGGACGTTCTCGTATCGCGGATTGGCGTTGGTGCCGGTCACGCGCACCGGATTGGGCAGATAGGCCGCCGACCGATCGTTCAGGAACTTGCCGTAGAAGCGGATATAGCCGCCGCTGAACTCCTTGGTGACGTTCAGCTTGATCTGGCCGCCCTTGGTGCCGTCATAGCCGACCCGGCGCGGCCCCTCGCCCTGGTGATAGAAGCCGCCGATATGGAAGCGCAGCGTGTCGGAGAGCTTGGCCCCGTAATCGAAGTCGAGCCGATATTCGCCATAGTCGAGACCCGCCGTCGCCATGATCGCACCGCCCGGCACCTCGCCGGTCTTGGAGATCATGTTGATGACCCCGCCCGGCGAGTTGGACGAGAAGGTCGAGGCCGAACCGCCGCGAATGGCGTCGACCGACGACACGTTCATATCGGCACGCAGGAAGATGTCGGCATTGCCGAAGGTGATGTCGCCGAACTCCAGCACCGGCAGGCCGTCCTCCTGCAACTGCAGGAACTTGGCGCCGCCCGACGCGATCGGCAGGCCGCGGATCGAGATATTGGCATTGCCATCGCCGCCCGAGCTTTCCGATCGGATGCCGGGGATGTTGCGGAAGATCTCGGCGGTCGAACGCGGCGCCGCCTTCAGAATCTCGGCCGCGCCGAGCGAGCTGGTCGAGATGGCGCTGTCCAGACGATCGCGCCCACGCGCCACGGCGGTGACGACCACATCCTTGTTGAGCATATCGGCCCGCGCGGCCTTGTCGTCCGCAGACTTGTCGCTCCGCGCCGTCTGCCCCTGAGCCTGCACCGGTACCAGAAGCGCGAACGGAATGGCCGAAATGAGCAGCCGTTGAAGACGCATAATATCCCTCTCCCCTGTTGATTGGGGAGTTCGTTACCGGACAAGCCTTTGCAAACGATTAAATATGTCGCGTGCCGGATGGATCGGTCGCTGTCTGATCCTGTATGGCGGATCGGCCGGTGGGATGCCGTGCCATGGACCGGTTCGATCGGGCGGGAGGGCGAAAGCATGACGGACAGTTCCGCCGGTTGGGAAGCCGTCGCCGATCGCTTCGTCGCGCTGCGCTCCGGCATCGGAACATCGGCGGTCAGCGGCTGGGCGGAGCGGCATATCGCGCTGGGTGCCACGATTCTCGACATCGGGTGCAGCCACGGCATGCCGATCGCCCAGGCCCTGGTCGACAAGGGATATCGCGTGGCGGGGGTCGACGCCGCTCCCAGGCTCGCAGCCGCCTTCGCCCGGCGCTTTCCAGACATGGCCATCGCGTGCGAACCGGCGCAGACCAGTCATTTTTTCAACCGCCGTCATCCCGGGATCATCGCCATCGGCTTTCTCTTCCTGCTGGACGCAGCGGAGCAACCGAACATGCTGCGTCGGATGGCCCAGGCACTGGAACCGGGCGGCAGGCTATTGGTCAGCGTCCCGCGCGAGGCGTGCGCGTGGCGCGATACGCTGACCGGGCTCGAGTCCGCCTCACTGGGTGCCGCGGCCTATGAGGCGGTTCTGGAGGAATCCGGCGTACAGCCCGTGGGATGGCTTGGGGACGAAGGGGGCAATGCCTATCTCGACGCAGCCGCGCCGGTCTGATCCATCCAATTTAGGAAGCGGCGACGGCCTGTACGCGCAGACGCGGGAAAACCTGCTCCAGCGGCTTGGTGTCGGGCAGGATATAGACATAGCCGCCCTTCTTCTGGAATTGCGGGCGCAACTGGCGGCCGTAAAAACCCTTGGGCACGTTGATACAGCCAAAGGTGATGCGATTGTCCTCCGGCGTCGGCGACAGCATCCGCTCGCGCCGCTTTTCCCTGGCGCCCGCATCCGACGGGATCGGATGGAGCGCGACCGAGGTCGCATAATCGACCCACAGGACGCGCTGGCCCGCCACCGGCAGTCCGAACCTGGCAAGGAATCGCCCGGCGGGGGTCGTCTTCTCGGCAGGGCCCAGATCGGCGAGCTTCTTGCCGCCGACGCCGGGGCTGGCCTCGTCCCCGGTCGCGATGCCGACCAGCACCGGCACCGAGGCGAGCAACTTGCCCTTCGCATCGAACAGGAACATCGCCGCCTGCGCCTTGTCGACCACCGCCCAGGGCAGCCCGCGATTGTCGCCCGATGCGGCGACCCAGGCCATGACCCGCGTCGCGCCGTCGGACGGCAGGATGACCGGATCGGCGGGAGCGGCCTTGGCAGGCTTGGCAGGCTTTGGCGGATGCGCGGCGCCCGCCGCGACGGGGGTGATCATCATCAGCGCGGCCAGGGCGCGCAGGATCGGCTTCATCGGTGCGGCATACTCGAAAAAGATCGGCCTCCCCATAAGGAAGGCCGACCGAGGAAAGGGGACAGGGTGGATCGGGGACTCGACACCGCCCCCAGGGTCATCAATGGCGCGGTCGGCGTGCGGGCTTCTGCTCCTGCACGGTCAACCGCTGTTCGACGCCATCGACGCGGCCATTCAGCTGATCCAGCCGCTGACCGTTATTCTGGGCCTGCCCGGCGGCGGCCTGGGCCTCCGCAAGCGCCGACTTGGCGGTGCCGTCGGTTTCCTGCAGCTTGGCCTCCAGCGTATCGACGCGCTGGCTCACCGGCGCGATCTGTTCGCGAACGAAGGACTTGGTCGCACAGCCGCCAAGGCTGACCGCACCGGCCAGCACCACAACCGCCACTAGGGATTTCGACGCGAAAGCAGACATCACATTTCTTCCAGTCATTAACCAACTGGAACAATCAAGCCGTGTCGCGTTCGACTTGCAATCCGTCATCTGTTCGACTGTGCCTGTTCTTCGCCCAGCCGATTATTGCCCACCGCATATCGTGGACTTGGGGCGTTCCGTCGCACGTCCAGTGCGAGAGGGATCACTTCTTGCGCTTCGCCTTGGCCGACGGAGCGAAGGGATCGACGGGAATATCATCGGCCCGAACATCGGGCCTGTCCGCTCCCTTGGCCTGCGCGCGCTGCTCCGCGACGCAGCGGCGCAGCGCGGCGATGGCGGCGCCGCTGCCGGCCAGGTCCAGCCGCTCGACCGGCACCTCGCCGCGCGTGATCTCCAGCAGCCGGGACGTCGCGAAATAGGTCGGGAATTGCGGCTCGAAGCTGGTGACGAACCCCTGCTTGCCGTCCGACGCGATCCCGACCGCGAAATGCTTGGGATAGCTGCCGCCCGACAGACGGAAATCGAGCTTCAACTCCGCCTTGGGCTTGATCGATCAATGCGCGTTCAACACCGACAGGCGGTTCGCGCCGTCCGGGTCGAGCCCGAGCAACAGGGTCGTCCCACCGGTGCGGTCATAGCTGCGCGTGATGAAACACCCCTCGCCATCCTTCCCGACCGCGACGGTCCATCCGGCAACATCCCGCGTCGAGGGCTCGCGGGCATTTGCGGGGAGAGCAACCATGTTGACCGTCACAAGGACCGCCATCGTCCAGATGGACGGAGACACCGGGCCACGGGAGAAAAAGGGTGCAACCATAGCCGTCGTCATTACCAACCGGGGCTATCTGCTGCAAACCAAGTGATCGGCTCACGCAACGTTGTTGCGGCTGGTATTCTCTGCACTCGCCGTGACGATCTATCCCGATGAACCGGGGGGGCCCGCAGCGGAGGTAGCGGCCAGCGTAGCGTCGCTGATGGCGTATGCCCTAAACGACAACGCCGCCCTGGAGGGCGGCGTTGTCGAGTTCTAAGG
>NZ_JBHZQU010000018.1:0-58584 GCF_042867205.1 Sphingomonas sp. NCPPB 2930
TCAAGTGCGCCGATCTGTCGTGACTGCATCGGTCGACCGTGTCGGCCACCGCTGCGGTGAAACCCCTCTAGGCGGGGACCATCCGGGGGTCAACAGTTTTTTTCACAGCAATGTCGTTTTTCTTGCGCGAGCCTGAAATATCCTGTCGCTAGGCTTTCTCGCTCGCCCGAGCCCCCTCGCCTTCCCCATCGGCCTGCTCGCCATAATGACGCGCAAGCATGGCGCAGGCGATGAGCTGGATCTGGTGGAAGAGCATGACCGGCAGCAGGATGATGCCGACCTGTGCTGCCGGGAACAAGACGCCCGCCATCGGCACGCCCGAAGCGAGGCTCTTCTTCGACCCGCAAAATTGCAGCACGATCGCGTCGGCCCGTGGCAGGCGCACGACCCGCGCGATCAGGAACGTCGCCGTCAGGATCACGCCGAGCAGCAACAGGCACAGCAGGGCGAGCTTCCCCAGATCGGCGGGCGACACGCGCGACCACAGCCCCTCGACCACCGCCGCGCCAAAGGCCGTATAGACGACGAGCAGGATCGAGCCGCGATCGACTATGGTCAGCAGCGACTTGCGACGGGCCACGAACCCGCCGATCCAGGGGCGCAGCAGATGGCCGATCACGAACGGCGCAAGCAATTGCAGCAGAATGCCCTCGATCGACGCCAGCGAGACGCCGCCCCCGCCATCGACCTTCATCAGCAAGGCCACCAGAGCCGGGGTCAGCACGATGCCCAGGAGATTGGAGAAGGAGGCACTACAGATCGCCGCCGCGACATTGCCACGCGCGATCGCGGTGAAGGCGATCGAGGATTGCACCGTCGAGGGCAGCAGGGTCAGGAACAGGATGCCGGTCGCCAGCGACGGATCGACGCCGGGCATATGCGACAGGGCAAGACCGAGCAGCGGAAACAGGATGAAGGTCGACGCCAGCACCGCCAGATGGAGCGGCCAGTTGCGCAGCCCTTGCCAGATCGCGTCGCGCGACAGCTTGGCACCGTGCAGGAAGAACAGAAGGAAGATCCCCGCATCCGCCATATAGCCCGCATAGACGGCGAATGCCCCGCGCGCGGGCAGGATCGTCGCCAGCAGGACGGTGCCCAACAGGCTGAGCACAAAGGGTTCGAAGATGGAAAAAAGGCGCTGCATCGTCGGCGCTCCCTGAAATGGCGGTCGAGCACCGGCTGTCTGAACGGACCGGCACGGCCTTGCGCGCCAGATAGGTCATGAAGGCTGTCGCTGCCAAGCGCGTGGGGACGATGTTGCAAAGGAAAATGGGGGGAGCGATGGCCGATACGCTCAACCCCCATCCCGGTCGTCCAGCCGATGCCGGTCTCACCGGCGGCTTCCACTCCCGTTTATGATTCTGTCTTCGTTGGCCGACGACGCCTTCATTCCGTAGGGGAAAGCGCGGCCAAAAAAAAGGCCGGTCTTGCGACCGGCCGGAAAGTTTTTAGGAGAGGATGCCTGAAAGGCTCGTCCCTTGTGCATCGCAGCAGCGATTGACGCAATTGCAACCTCAACAAATGCAGTTGCAGAAAATGCAATCCATATCATCGGGGCGGCTGGGGCAGCGGGATCGCGGTGCTGTGCTTGATCTCCTCCATCGCGAAGGCGGCGCTGACATCGACCAGGCGGACGCGTTCGATGAGTCGCTTATAGACCCGGTCATAGGATTTGATGTCGGCCACGCGGATCTTGAGCAGATAGTCGATCTCCCCCGCCATGCGGTAGAACTCGACGACCTCGGGCATGTCGTTCACCGCCTTGGCGAAATCATCGAGCCAGGCGGCGGAATGCTCGGCGGTGCGCACGCTGACGAAGACGGTCATCCCCGCATCCAGCTTTTCCGGATCGAGCAGCGCCACCCGGCCGAGGATGATCCCCTCCTCCTCCAGCCGCCGGATGCGCCGCCAGCAGGCATTTTGCGAAAGATTCACCCGTGCGGCCACTTCGGCGACCGACAGGCTGGCATCCGCCTGGAGCTGGGCGAGGATGGCGGTGTCAATTCTATCGATCATATGGCCCTCACATGGGATTTTCTCACACCAGAAACCAATCCTACCGTCAACTTTGGTATGATTTCGCGATTGGAACCGCATATCCTTTCCGGCAACGAAGGAAAATATGCCATGTTGATGACCGCGCCCCCCCGCCCCGCCACCGATCAGGATGCGATCCAGGGCGCAGTCGATGTGCTGGGCATCGCCGTCACGGAGAAGCCGGTCGACCGGCATTTCGTCGATGCCGCGCTGGCGGTGCTCGACCGGGATCGGCGCCGTTGCCCGGAAACGCCGCTGCTGGCCGTCACCCTCCCCTCGGCACCCCATGTCGACCTGTATCTGAAGGACGAATCGGCGCATCCGACGGGCAGCCTGAAGCACCGGCTGGCGCGGTCGCTGTTCATCGGCGGGATCGTCGCGGGCGTCATTCGCGCGGGTCGCCCGCTGGTCGAGGCATCGTCGGGATCGACGGCAGTGTCGGAGGCCTATTTCGCGCGGCTGCTCGGCCTGCCCTTCCACGCCGTCATGCCCGCCAGCACCGCAGGCGCCAAGATCGCCGCGATCCAGGCGCAGGGCGGCCAATGCCATCTGGTCGAGCCGCACCGCCTGTATGACGAGGCGCGCGACCTGGCCGATGCGCTGGGCGGCGTCTATCTCGACCAGTTCACCAATGCCGCGCCCGCGACCGACTGGCGCTGCGACAATATCGCCTCGGCGATCCTGACCCAGATGGCGGGCGAGCCGCATGCCGTTCCCGAATGGATCGTGGTGGGCGCGGGAACCGGCGGGACCGCCGCCACGATCGGGCGGCATTGTCGCTATCGCGGGCTCCCTACCCGGCTTTGTGTCGCCGATGTCGAGCATAGCGCCTTTTTCCAGGGCTATCGCGACGATGATCCCACCGCGCGCTGCCCCGCCCCGTCGCGGATCGAGGGGGTCGGCCGGCCCCGTGTCGAGCCGTCCTTCCTGCCCGGTGCGATCGACCGGATGATGAAGCTGCCCGACGCCGTGTCGATCGCGGGGATGCGGATCGCGGGCGAGTGCCTGGGGCGGCCGGTGGGGCCGTCGACGGGCGCGAACTTCGTCGCCGCCGCGCTGCTGGCGCTGGACATGACCGCGGCCGGACGAGCCGGATCGATCGCCACGCTGATCTGCGACCATGGCGCGCGCTATGCCGATTGCCACCATGATCCGCGCTGGTTGGCGCATCAGGGGCTTGCCGAAAGCGTCGACGCTGCCGAGATGTCGCTTCGCACGATGCTGCTCAAGGACGCCGAATGACCATCAATCCGCTTCTCGCCGATACCGACCTTCCCGATTTCGCCGCCGTCCGGCCCGAGCATCTGGTGCCCGCCGCCCAGGCGCTGATCGCCGATGCCCGCGCCGCCGCCGACCGGATCGGCGGATCCAACGCCAGCGATTTCGCCGATGTCGTGCTGGCCAGCGAGCGCGCGGGGTTCGCGATAGCGCGAGGCTGGTCGCCCGCCGGGCATCTTCATTCGGTCGCCGACACCCCCGAGCTGCGCGCCGCCTATGCCGAGGCGCAGGCGATGCTCGCCGAATATGGGCTGGAGGCCGGGCAGGACCCGCGCTTGTTCGCCGCGTTCAACCGGGTCGACCTCGCGCCGCTGACCGAGACCGAGGCCCGCGCGGTCGTGCTGGCGCGGCGCGACTTCACTTTGTCGGGCGTCGGGCTGGACGATGCGGCCAAGGCGCGGTTCCGCGAGATCGGGGTCGAGTTGAACAAGCTGACCACCGAGTTCGGCAATGCCGTGCTCGATTCGAGCGAGGCATGGGGCGAGCACGTCACCGACGAGGCGCTGCTGTCGGGCCTGACCGACAATGCCAAGGCGATCCTGGCCGCCTATGCCGCCGAGAAGGAGCTGGACGGCTGGCTCGTCACGCTGCGCGAACCCAGCGTTCAGGCGATCCTGACCCAGGCCGACAATCGCGACCTGCGCGCCCGCGTCGCCAAGGCCTATGCCACCCGCGCCTCGGACCAGGCCGCCGATCCCACCCATGACAACAGCGCCCGGATCGACCGCATCCTGGAGTTGCGCCATGAGGCCGCCAAGTTGCTCGGCTTTTCCGACGCCGCCGCGCGCTCGGTCGAGACCAAGATGGCGCAGTCGGCCGACGAGGCGCTCGCCTTCCTGTCCGACCTGGCCGCCCGCGCGCGTCCGCTGGCGGAGCGCGAACTGGCCGAGGCGAGCGCCTATGCCGCCGAGACGTTCGGCATCGCCAAGCTGGAGCCCTGGGACACCGGCTATGTCGCCGAGCATATGCGCCGCGAACGCTTCGGCGTCGATCGCGAGGCGATCCGCGCCTATTTCCCCCTGCCCCGCGTCATGGAGGGCACGACCGCGCTGATCGAGCGGCTCTATGGCATCCGCCTGGTCGAGCGGCCGGGCGTGTCGGTGTGGAATGCCGATGTCCGCTATTATGACGTGCAGGATGCGAGCGGCGAGATCGTCGCGGGCGTCTATTGCGATTTCCATGCCCGCGCGGGCAAGCGCGGGGGTGCCTGGATGGACGTGTGCCGTCCGCGCTTCCGCGATGCCGACCGGTTCCATCGGCCGATCGCCTATCTGACCTGCAACTTCCCGCCCGCGACCGGCGATACGCCCGCGCTGCTGGCGCATGGCGATGTGGTCACGCTGCTCCACGAGTTCGGCCATGTGCTCCACCACCTGCTGACCGAGGTCGACCTGCCCTCGATCGGCGGGATTTCCAGCGTGGAATGGGATGCGGTCGAGCTGCCCAGCCAGTTCATGGAGAATTTCGCCTGGGACCGCGACACGCTGACCCAGCTGTCCGCGCATGTCGAAACCGGCGAGCCGCTTCCCGACGACCTGTTCGCCAAGATGCTGGCGGCGCGGCGGTTCCAGGCCGGGCTGTTCCTGCTGCGCCAGATCGAGTTCGCGACCTTCGACCTGCGGCTGCATCGCGACTTCGACCCGGCGCAGGGCGGCCGGGTGATGGCGGTGCTGAATGCGGTGCGCGACGAGGTGGCGGTGATCCGCCCGCCCGAATGGAATCGCTTCCCGCACAGCTTCGCCCATATCTTCGCGGGCGGCTATGCGGCGGGCTATTACAGCTATCTCTGGGCCGAACTGCTGTCGGCCGACGCCTTCGCCGCCTTTGCCGAGGAGGGCCAGGTGGCGGGCGACCGGTTCCGCCGCGAGGTGCTGGCGCGCGGGGCGAGTCGTCCGGCCGCCGAGAATTTCCGCGCTTTCCGCGGCCGCGCGCCGGAGCCGGATGCGCTGCTGCGCCATCACGGGCTGGCCGCCTGAGCCCAGGGGCCGGGTTCGCGCAGGCGGCCCGGCCCGTTTCGGGGCCGATCGCGTAACCGACGTGGGTTGCGGGAAAAAATTGCGCCCCATCGGTAACCGCCACGGCTTCTTAACCCTCTTTGCCATAACAGGGCATGGCATGGAGGATGGGCCGTGAGCGGATCGGAACATATTGATTTTGAGCAGAGGCTGGCGGCGTTCGACTATGACGCGCAAAGCTATGCCACCTTCCCGATGGTCAAGCGCGCGATCGAACGGCACGCCCCCGCGGCGCTGACCGCGCTATACCGTCACATCGCCAACACGTCGCAGATCCGGGGGCTGTTCGCGTCGCAGGCGCGGATGGACCATGCCCGCGACAAGCAGATGGAGCATTGGCGCAAGCTGTTCTCGCGCCCGCTCGACCGCGACTATGCCGCCTCCTCGACCCATATCGGGCAGGTCCATGCCCGGATCGGGCTGGCGCCGACCTGGTATATCAGCGGCTATGCGCGGATGCTGGAATATGTCCTGCCCAAGCTGATCCTCGGGCGGCTGCTCTGGCCCTTCGGCGCGCGGCGGCGCGCACGGGCGGCGACCGCGCTGGTCAAGGCGTCGCTGATCGACATGGATATCGCGCTGGCCGCCTATTTCGAGGCCGAACAAGCCGGGCGCCGCGCCGTCATCGAACGCTGCGGCGCGGTGTTCGACCGAATGGCGAAGGGCGACCTGACCGCCTCGCTCGACGGGCTGCCGACCGAATATCAGGCGCTGGCCGACAGTTTCGAGGCGATGCGCACCCAGATGTGCGCGACGCTGGGCGTGGTGACCCAGTCGGGCGAGGAGATCCGCATCGGGTCGGGCGACATCCGCCTGGCCTCGGACGACCTGTCCGACCGCACCAAGCAGCAGGCCGCCTCGCTGGAGGAAACGGCGGCGGCGATGCAGCAGATCACCACCACGGTCCGCCAGACCGCCGACGGCGCCTCGCGCGCCAACCGGATCGTCGGCGAGGCGCGTCAGGAAGCCGAGGAATCGGGCCAGATCGTCCGCCGCGCGGTCGAGGCGATGGGCGGGATCGAGCGCGCCTCGTCCGAAATCAGCGAGATCATCAGCGTCATCGACGGCATCTCGTTCCAGACCAACCTGCTCGCGCTGAACGCAGGGGTCGAGGCGGCGCGCGCGGGCGAGGCGGGCAAGGGCTTTGCCGTCGTCGCCAGCGAGGTCCGCGCACTGGCCCAGCGGTCCGCCGAGGCGGCCAAGGACGTCAAGACGCGAATCCTCGCCTCGTCCGACCAGGTCGGCACGGGCGTCGAATTGGTCAACGAGGCCGGCGAGGCGCTGCAGCGAATCATCGGACGGATCGGCGAGATCAGCGAGTTGGTGTCGCAGATCGCGGCGTCGGCCGGGCAACAGTCGATCGGGCTGCAACAGGTCAACACTGCGGTATCCGAAATGGATGGCGTGACCCAGCGCAATGCCGCGATGGTCGAACAGGCGACCTCGTCCGCGCGCAAGCTGGCGCTGGAGGCCGAGACGCTGGCCCGCGAAGTCGCCCGTTTCCGGCTGACCGACATGACCGGCGACGCCGCCAACCCCGTTCACCGAATGCAGCGGCGGCTGGCGGCGGTCTGATCGGGCCTGACGGCGCGTTTTCCATTCACCGGGGAATGTTGCGACCGCCGCCATGTCCCCCACTCGTTCGCGCTGAGCGAAGTCGAAGCGCATGGGCAGCCTTTGCCGCCTGGCGAAGCCCTGTTCCTTCGCCTTCGCTCGGGCAGACGGGTCCTGCCGGGCTTGCCCAGCAAGCGACGCGACGCACAATGCGAAAAACCACCCATGGACGACCAGGGCGGTTGAAGCTGTCAGCGATGTCGAAAGGATGGTGGAGCCGAGGGGGATCGAACCCCTGACCTTCGCAATGCCATTGCGACGCTCTCCCAGCTGAGCTACGGCCCCATCAATGTCGGCATGGCCCGGCGGGATGCGGGTCAGCCTGCCAGCAGCTTAGCTGCCGACGGTCCTGCGGAATGGTGGAGCCGAGGGGGATCGAACCCCTGACCTTCGCAATGCCATTGCGACGCTCTCCCAGCTGAGCTACGGCCCCGTTCCGCTGTGGAGGCAGCCCACTAGCGGGGCCGCCGGGGCTCGGCAAGTACTTTTTTCAGGTCCCTGCCGAACCCCGTCGAACGACTTAGTGTTCGTCATCCTCGCTGGACGTCTCGACGCCCAGATCGTCGTCGCCGCCCAGATCGACCTCGTCGTCGGGCGAGGGCTCTTCGTCCTCACCCGTGATGTCCAGATCCTCGTCGTCGCCGCCCGCCAGATCGCTGTCGGCTTCCTTGTTCTCGGCCTTGACCTGCTCGAACGGCAGGGGCTGCTTCGACTTCAGGATGGGCTCGGGCTCCCACTGCGTCCCGCAATTGATGCAGGTGACGGGGTCGTCCTTTTCGAGGTCGTAAAAGCGCGTCGCGCATTTCGGGCACGTACGCTTCGTGCCCCATTCCGGCTTGATCATGCCGTTCATACCTTTCGGATTGGGTTTTCCGCCGGAGCGAAAAGTGGGCGCGCCTTGCCACAGCGCAAGGCCCCTGTCAAAAGCCCGCGCCATCTATGGCGCACACTCTTCCCCAGCCTCGCACCGTGCGAGCCGCCGCCGCCCTTCGCGGCACCATCGCCGTTCCGGGCGACAAATCGATCAGCCACCGCTCGCTGATGCTCTCCGCGCTCGCGGTCGGGCAAAGCCGGGTCCGGGGCCTGCTGGAGGGCGAGGACGTGCTCGCCACCGCCAGCGCGATGCGCGCGATGGGCGCGGACATCGTCCGGCAGGATGACGGGGTGTGGGTGATCCACGGCGTCGGGGTCGGCGGGCTGCTCCAGCCCGAGACCGCGCTCGACATGGGCAATTCGGGCACCTCGACGCGGTTGCTGATGGGTCTGGTCGCCAGCCATCCGATCACCGCCACCTTCACCGGCGACGCCTCTTTGTCCAAGCGCCCGATGGGCCGCGTCATCGATCCGCTGTCGCAAATGGGCGCGCAGTTCCAGGACACGCCGGGCGGCCGCCTGCCGCTGATGGTCCGGGGGATCAGCCCGGCAGTGCCCATCCGCTACACCCTGCCGGTCGCCTCGGCCCAGGTGAAGTCGGCGATCCTGCTCGCGGGGCTCAACACGCCGGGCGAAACGACGGTGATCGAGCCGATCGCGACCCGCGACCATAGCGAGCGGATGTTGGCGGGCTTCGGCGCCGAACTGACCGTCACCCCCTCGCCCGAGGGGCGGATCATCACGATTCGCGGGCAAGCCGAGCTGAAGCCGCAGGATATCGTCGTACCGGGCGATCCCTCCTCGGCCGCCTTCTGGCTGGTCGCGGGGTCGATCGTGCCGGGCGCGGACGTGACGATCACCAATGTCGGCATGAACCCGACCCGGACCGGCATCATCGCGGCGCTCAAGATGATGGGCGCGGACATCACCGAACTGGATGCCCGCATCGTCGGCGGCGAGCCGGTGGCCGACCTGCGCGTCCGCCACGCCCCCCTGACGGCGATCGAGGTGCCGCCCGAGCTGACGCCCAGCATGATCGACGAATATCCCGTGCTGTTCGTCGCCGCCGCCTTCGCGACCGGCACGACCATCGCACGCGGCGCGGAGGAACTGCGCGTCAAGGAGTCGGATCGCATCACCGCCATGGCCGAAGCGCTGGGCGCATGCGGTGTCCGTTGCGAGGAATATGAGGACGGCATGGCCGTGACCGGCACCGGCGGCGATCCGATCCCCGGCGGCGCGACCATCGCGACGCTGCTCGACCACCGGATCGCCATGAGCATGACCATCGCGGCGCTGAACTCCCGTGATCCGATCACGCTGGACGATGCAGCGCCCGTCGCGACCAGCTATCCCGTCTTCTTCGACACGCTGGAGTCGCTGGGGGCGCTGGCATGATCATCGCGGTCGACGGACCGGCGGCCAGCGGCAAGGGCACCATCGCCCGCGCGCTGGCGAAGCATTATGGGCTGCCCCATCTCGACACCGGGCTGCTCTACCGCGCCGTGGCGGCGACGGTGCGCGCGATGCACCTCGACCCGACGCGCGAGGCCGATGCGGTCGCGGCGTGCAGCTTCGACGACAGCCTGCTCGCCGATCCGGCCTTGCGCGATGACGAGACGGGCAAGCTTGCCTCGGTCGTATCGGCGCATCCGCTGGTCCGCGCCGCGTTGCTCCAGCGGCAGAAGCGCTTCGCCAGCCAGCCGGGCGGCGCGATCCTCGACGGACGCGACATCGGCACGGTCATCGCCCCCGACGCCGACGCCAAGCTGTTCGTGAAGGCCAGCCCGCAGGTCCGCGCGCGGCGGCGGCATAACGAGCTGGCCGCGAACGGCTCGACCGCGAGCTTCGAGCAGGTGCTGGCCGACATCCGCGCCCGCGACGAGCGCGACAGCGGCCGGACGACGGCCCCCCTCACCCAGGCGGCGGATGCGGCGGCGCTGGATACCTCCAGCCTGACCATCGACGCCGCGGTCGCCCGCGCGATCCAGTTCGTCGACGCCCAGGTCGCGGCCAAGGGGCGCTAACATAATCCTCCCCAGCATGGGGAGGTGGCAGCGCGTCAGCGCTGACGGAGGGGGCAAGCCCCAAAGGTCAAACCTATGCGGCACGCCCCCTCCACCACCGCTTCGCGGCGGTCCCCCTCCCCGTACCGGGGAGGATAGCCCTTACCTTGCACAAAACCCCATTTTCGGCTAAGGCACCCGCGCTCGCGGACCCTGTTCCGCGGAGAGGCTGACGCAGGGCCTTGCCCTCAGCGTCCTTTCCGCATTTGTCGCGGACCGCCGCTTTTCCGTGTTTCAGTCACATCTTCGGGCCTGGTGGCGTCGACATGGGGTCGGCGCGGCCATCGTCGAAGGCCGGGGCCGAATCTCCGACCGGAGGCGAAAAACTCTCAGGAACCTAACCCTTTTATGGCAACCAACCCCCAGCCCACGCGCGACGATTTCGCGGCGATGCTCGATGACATGTTCGGCGGTGCCGACAGCTTCGAGGGTCGCGTCGTGCATGGCACCGTCACCGCGATCGAAAACGACATGGCCGTCATCGACGTCGGTCTGAAGTCGGAAGGCCGTGTACCCCTCCGCGAATTCGCTGCCCCCGGCCAGAAGGCTGACCTGAAGGTCGGTGACGAGGTCGAGGTCTATGTCGACCGCGTCGAGAACATGCACGGCGAAGCGATGCTCAGCCGCGACCGCGCGCGCCGCGAGGCCGCCTGGGACAAGCTGGAGCTAGAATTCTCGAAGTCGGCCCGCGTCGAAGGCGTGATCTTCGGCCGCGTGAAGGGTGGCTTCACCGTCGACCTGAACGGCGCCGTGGCGTTCCTGCCGGGCTCGCAGGTTGACATCCGCCCCGTCCGCGACGTCACCCCGCTGATGGACATCCCGCAGCCGTTCCAGATCCTGAAGATGGACCGCAAGCGCGGCAACATCGTCGTGTCGCGTCGCGCGGTCCTGGAAGAGACCCGCGCCGAGCAGCGTTCGGGCCTGATCCAGAGCCTGGCCGAGGGTCAGATCATCGACGGCGTCGTCAAGAACATCACCGATTACGGTGCGTTTGTTGACCTGGGCGGCATCGACGGCCTGCTGCACGTCACCGACCTGTCGTACAAGCGCGTCAATCATCCGTCGGAGATGATCGCGATCGGCGACACCGTGCGCGTCCAGATCATCCGCATCAACAAGGACACGCAGCGCATCTCGCTCGGCATGAAGCAGCTTGAGAGCGATCCGTGGGATGGCGCCGGCGCCAAGTATCCGGTCGGCGCGAAGCTGTCGGGCCGCGTCACGAACATCACCGAATATGGTGCGTTCGTCGAGCTGGAGCCGGGCATCGAAGGCCTGGTCCACGTGTCGGAAATGTCCTGGACCAAGAAGAACGTCCATCCGGGCAAGATCGTGTCGACCTCGCAGGAAGTCGATGTGGTCGTCCTCGAGGTCGATCAGGAAAAGCGCCGCATCTCGCTCGGCCTCAAGCAGGCTCAGGCCAATCCGTGGGAGGCGTTCGCCGCCGCTCATCCGATCGGCTCGACCGTCGAGGGCGAAGTCAAGAACGCGACCGAGTTCGGCCTGTTCATCGGCCTGGACAACGATGTCGACGGCATGGTCCACATGTCGGACATCGCCTGGGGCGTGTCGGGTGAGGATGCCCTCAACCTGCACCGCAAGGGCGAAGTCGTTCAGGCCGTGGTTCTGGACATCGACCCCGAGAAGGAGCGCATCTCGCTCGGCATGAAGCAGCTCGAGCGCGGCGGCCCCGTTGCCGGCGGCGTGGCTGCGGCTGGCGATCGCCTGAACAAGAACCAGGTCGTCACCGTGACCGTCCTCGAAGTCCGCGACGCAGGGCTGGAAGTCCAGGCGGGCGACGATGGTGCGACCGGCTTCATCAAGCGTACCGATCTGGGTCGCGACCGTGACGAGCAGCGCCCCGAGCGCTTCCAGGTCGGCCAGAAGTTCGACGCGATGGTCACCGGCTTCGATCGTTCGAAGAAGCCGACCTTCTCGGTCAAGGCGATGCAGATCGCCGAAGAGAAGCAGGCGGTGGCGCAGTACGGTTCGTCCGACTCGGGCGCGTCGCTGGGCGACATCCTGGGCGAAGCGCTGAAGGCGCGCGGCCAGAAGTAAGCCGTTGGGCCGGGACACATCCGCTTTGCCGGATGTGTCCCGGTTTCGCACGCAATGGAACCAGTCCGTCGCTTAATCGTATAATAAAATCGCTTTCAGCAGCGAGAAACACAGGTTAGGAACGGCGCGTCTGTAGCTTGGGACAAGACGATGATCCGTTCGGAACTGGTACAAAAAATCGGTCAACACAATCCGGGGCTGAACCCGCGCGAAGTCGAGTTGATCGTAACCATCTTCTTCGATGAGATTACCAAGCGGCTGGCCGATAACGGTCGTGTCGAACTTCGTGGTTTCGGTGCCTTTTCTACCCGCGCGCGCAGCGCCCGCACCGGCCGCAATCCCCGGACCGGCGAAACCGTCGATGTCGACGCCAAGCGCGTCCCCTATTTCAAGCCCGGCAAGGAAATGCGCGCCCGCCTGAACGTCGAGGGGGCCTGATCCTTCTTGCCGCCACGCGGCGGGCCGACCGGACCGGGTGAGGTTCCTGCTCCCCGATGATCGGTCCATGCTTGACGTGGGCGACAACCTCGTCTCTTCCTGTGCCCGTGCGCGGACGTGGCGAAACCGGTAGACGCTGCCGACTTAAAATCGGCTTCCTATGGAGTGCGGGTTCGAGTCCCGCCGTCCGCACCATCCTGTTGACCGGCGCGCTGCTTGCCACTTCGGCTTGCGAGCGGCGGGCCGATACGGGTGCGGTTGTCGTCAGTGCGGTTCGGTCCTCCCCCGACAAGACTTCGCAGAGGCGCGACCCAGCCAACGCCAGCGCCGGCGACATGCCACATCGGCTGCTGCGCGATTCCCTGGCGCAAGGGCTCGTGCGGTTCGACGCCAATGGGCAGATCGAGCCGGGGCTGGCCGAGCGCTGGATCGTCATCGACGAGGGCGGCAGCTATATCTTCCGGTTGCGCGAGGCGACGTGGAATGACGGGTCGCCCGTCACCGCCGAACAGGTCGTGCCGATCTTGCGCCGCCTGATCACGCCCGGCTCGGGCAATCCGCTCGCGCCGTTTCTGACCGCCATCGACGAGATCGTCGTGATGACCCCGCAGGTCATCGAGGTCCGGCTGTCGCGTCCGCGCCCCGATCTGCTGAAACTCTTCGCCCAGCCCGAAATGGCGATCATCGACCGCGCGCGTCATGGCACGGGGCCGTTCCGCATCGTCCGCGCCGGGCCCCCGCCCCTGCTCCGCCTGATCCCCGACCCCCGCCGCGCCGAGCCCGAAGACGATGCGACGCCCGCGCCGGAGGACGATGTCCGCCTGATTGGCGAAAGCGCCGCACGGGGCATTCTTCGCTTTTCGCGCGGCGCGTCCGATCTGATGCTGGGCGGGCGGTTTGAGAATTGGCCGCTGCTCGATCTGGCGAAGATCGCCCCGGCGGCGGTGCGGGTCGATCCCGCTGCCGGGCTGTTCGGCTTTGCCATTGCCAACCGGGACGGGTTTCTAGGGGATGCGGCAAACCGCCAGGCGCTGTCGGCCGTATTCGACCGGGCCGCATTGCTCGGAGCGATCGCGCCCAATTGGGAGGCCAGTGACCGCCTGCTCCCCGATACGCTGGATTCGGACGCGCCGCCGCAAATCCCCGGCTGGGCGCTGCTGACGCTGGACGAACGCCGCGCCGCCGCCCGTGCGCGCGTCGCCGCCTGGGGACAGCCGGTGCACCTGCGCATCGCCCTGCCGCAAGGGCCGGGGGCGAACATGCTGTACGGACAGGTCGGCGCGACGCTGCTGTCGGTCGGCATCGTGCCCGAGCGCGTGGCGCTGGACGCGCCCGCCGACCTCCGGCTGACCGATGCGGTCGCCCCCTTCGACAGCGCGCGCTGGTATCTCGCCACCGCCTGCGCACCATGCGGCGATGCCGCCCGTGCAGCCATTGAGCAGGCCCGGCTCGCGCCCACTCTGGCCGCCCGCAGCGCGGCGATCGCCGCCGCCGATGCCGCGCTCAACGACGATACGCCCTATATCCCGCTGGCGCGTCCGCTGCGCTGGTCGCTGGTCAGCGGACGCCTGCGCCAGTTCCAGGCCAATAGCCGCGCCTGGCATCCATTGAACCGCCTGCGCGCCGACCCCAATTGAGGGGCATGGCCAAAGCGTCTCCCATCGACTCCTCGATCTTCGACAACCTTCCCCTCGACAAGGGGATCACCGCCAGTCGCCAGCGGATCGAGGCGATGGAAAGGCTGTTGGAACGCGTCGTCGTGCTGCCGGGGATCAATCGGCCGATCGGGCTCGACGTGATACTGGGGCTGGTGCCCGTAATAGGCGACATCGCCGCCGCCGCGCTGGGCAGCTACATCATCTGGGAAGCGCGCAATCTGGGCCTGTCGCGGTTCCAGATGGCGCGGATGATGGCCAATGTCGGGTTCGACGCGGTGCTGGGCTTCGTGCCGCTGATTGGGGATGCGGCGGACGTGCTGTTCCGGTCCAACACGCGCAACCTGCGGATCATCCGCAAGCATCTCGACAAGCATCATCCCTCCACCGTCACGGTGGAGGGATAAGCCGGCCTTCAGCGTTGACCGCGCCAGATCTTGATCGGGGCACCGGGTTGCAGGCCGCCCTGATGCGCGGGGCAGCGGGTATAGCGGAACGACTTGTTCAGGCAGATCCAGATTTCGTCCAGCCAGCCCTCGCGGGTCGCGGTGACGCGCATCATGTCCGCGGTCATGCCCCGGTTCGCGGCCGCCACCGCCATCGCGACGTCACCGGCGGTCAGATTGGCCTGACGCGACAGCGCCATCATGTCCGGGAAGCGCAGGCCGTGATAGAGCGCATTGGACTGCTGGAAATAACGCGCCGGGCTGTAGCCCGCCATGCAGGTGCCATGCTTGGCCCATTCATGCTGCATCAGCTGCGCCGAGGGGGTGGCGCAGATGTGACGGCGGACCACCGCCTGGGGCAGGATCGCGGTCGGGCGGCAATATTGCGGCCACTCCTTCTCCTCGCCATCCGGCCACAGGCCGTGCAGCGTGAAGCCGAAACGGTTGCCGGCGCCGCACTGGAAGCGGCTGTCGCCCTTCGGATCGCGGCAATATTGCGGGCTCCAGGTGATCGCCAGCGTATAGCTGCCGATGGGCAGCACGCGGGTCGGCTGGCTGGCGCTGGGCAGGTCGGGGCGGATGCGCTGCGGCCCCTGGGGGGCGGTGCATTGCAGCGTCTGCGCCGACAGCATCTGCGGCGCGGCCAGCATCGCCAGCCCGATCAGGATCGTCTTCATGCTTCGTTCTCCTCCGCCTTGGCGCGATACCAGGCCAGCGCATTGGGCCGCAGCAGCATCACCACCGCGACCAGCGACGCCGCCGCCTGCACCGCCGTCAGCACGCCGAACACCCCCTCCGCCAGCGCACCGACCGACACCTGGTACAGAAAGCCCAGCAGGTTGAGCACGGTCATCACGATCAGCAGGCCCAGCCCGATCCGGCTCGCCAGCCGGGTGGTCCACAGCGTCGCCAGCAGGAACAGCCCGATCAGCAGGACATTGGCGAAGATCGCGATGCCGACCCCCGCCTGCGCCACCGTATCGTTCCAGCCCAGCGCCGCCAGCACCACCAGCAACAGGATGGCGAGCAACGACAGCCGCTCGCCCAGGATCACCGATTTGGGTCGCAAGACCTTTCCCCTTTTCAGGCCACGGCTCAGGCCGCAGCGAAATCCAGCCCGATATCCGCCGCCGGGGCGGACTGGGTCAAGCGGCCGACGCTGACATAGGTCACGCCCGTCTCCGCCAGCGCGCGGATCGTGTCCAGACGGACGCCGCCCGATGCCTCGGTGGGTACGCGGCCCGCGACCAGCGCGACGCCCTCGGCCAGCATCGCCGGGCCCATATTGTCGAGCAGCAGGTGCGTCGCGCCTGCCGCCAGGGCCGGTTCGATCTGGTCGAGCGTATCGACCTCGACGATGATCCGCGCGATCCCCGCCGCCTTCGCCGCCGCGACCGCCGGGCCGATACCGCCCGCGACCGCGACGTGATTGTCCTTGATCATCGCCGCATCCCACAGGCCCATGCGGTGGTTCTGCGCGCCGCCCATGCGGGTGGCGTATTTCTCCAGGAGGCGCAGGCCGGGGATGGTCTTGCGCGTGTCGAGCAGCGTTGCCCCCGTCCCCGCCATGGCCGCGACATAGGCCGCCGTCATGGTCGCGATGCCCGACAGATGCTGGACGGTGTTGAGCGCGGACCGCTCGGCGGTCAGCATCGCGCGGGCTTGGCCCGACAGGCGGAGCAGCGCGGTGCCCGGCGCGACGGCCGCGCCGTCCTTGACCAGCCGCTCGATCGCGACTTCGGGGTCGAGGCGGCGGAAGAACGCCTCCGCGACGGGCAGCCCGGCGACGGTGATCGCATCGCGGCTGGCCATCGTCCCCACGAACCGCGCGCTCGCCGGAATCACCGCGGCGGAGGTGATGTCGCCGCCCGGCCCCATATCCTCGGCCAGCGTCGTGGTGACGAAGCCGTCGAGGTCGAAGCCCTCGATCACGAACGCGGGCCCAGATCGCCCTTGCCGACCGTTCCGCTTGCCAGCGTCAGCATCGCGTCGAGGCTCTTCTTGGCCTGGAGCCGCAGCCCCTCCTCGATCTCGACGCGCGGGGTCAGGTCGCGGAGCGCGAGGTACAGCTTCTCCATGGTATTCAGCGCCATGTACGGGCAGATGTTGCAGTTGCAATTGCCGTCCGCGCCGGGGGCGCCGATGAAGGTCTTGCCCGGCATCGCCTTCTGCATCTGGTGGATGATGTGCGGCTCGGTCGCGACGATCAGCGTGTCGCCGGTGATGCCTTGCGCGAATTCCAGGATGCCGCGCGTCGAGCCGACATAATCGGCATGATCCAGGATGACGGCGGGGCATTCGGGATGCGCGGCGATCGGCGCGTCCGGATGCTCGGCGCGCAGCTTCAACAGCTCGGTTTCGCTAAACGCCTCGTGCACGATGCACACGCCCGGCCATAGCAGCATGTCGCGCCCGGTCTTGCGCGCCAGATAGCCGCCCAGATTGCGGTCGGGGCCGAAGATGATCTTCTGCGCCGGGTCGATCTGCGCCAGGATCTGCTCGGCGGAGGACGACGTCACGATGATGTCGGACAGCGCCTTCACCTCGGTCGAGCAGTTGATATAGGTCAGCGCGATATGGTCGGGGTGCTGCGCGCGGAACTCGGCGAACTGTTCGGGGGGACAGCTGTCCTCCAGGCTGCATCCGGCCGCCATGTCGGGCAGCACGACGATCTTGTCGGGCGACAGGATCTTGGCCGTCTCCGCCATGAAGCGCACGCCGCAAAAGGCGATGACGTCCGCGTCGGTCGCCTGCGCCTTGCGGCTGAGGTCCAGGCTGTCGCCGACGAAATCGGCCAGGTCCTGAATCTCGGGCTTCTGGTAATAATGGGCGAGGATGACGGCGTTGCGTTCCTTGCGGAGCCGGTCGATCTCGGCGCGCAGGTCGAGGCCCGTCAGATTCGTCTGGATGGTCATGTTTCCTCCCCTAAGCGCAAGGCGGTGCGCCGACAATCGGGCACGTCATCCGCCGTTGCCCAGAACCTCCTGAACCGTCCGGGTCGTGTCCCAGCGTTCGTCGTCCCCAGCCTCGTCGGCGTAGCGGACCTTGACGGTCGCATCGACCCCGGCGGCGCGCAGCGGCATCGCGAAGCTGCGTTCGACCGCGCGGCGGGTGGCGTCGCGCGCCAGCTTCATCGGCGCGGGGCCTCGCGCCTGTCGCATCAGTTCGACCTGTCCGGCGGTGCGGTTGGCGGCGTCCAGCCGCTGCTCGGCATCGGTAAAGGTGGTCAGCACCCCGCCCGAGCCATATTCGCGGATCGCCGCCATATCGACCTGCGGGCCGTCGATCTCGAGCGGCGGCAGGGTGACGGTCAGCACATGATCGCCCGCATCCCAGCGGACATCCTGCTGGCGCAGCTTGCCCAGATCGACCTCGTAGCGGACCATGCCCGGCATGATGAGCGTCCGTTCGGTCGAAAAGCCCAATTGCGACTGGCGCGAGGTGACGACCGCGACATAGCGGGCGGCAAAGGCCGACAGCCGGTTCTGTTCGCGCAGGCCCTCCAGGCTGGCGCGCGCGATGGTGGTGGGATCGGGGGTCAGCCGGTCGGCGACATAGCGCTGTACCCCCCAGGCCGCGATCAGCCCGGCCAGGACCAGCAGGACGAGGACGCCCGCCGCCTTGGCCATGAACAGGCCGAAGCCGCCGCGCCGCGTCTCGACCGGCGGGCTCACGCCGCGATCGTCCATGATGCTCCCTCCTCGCGGACCAGTCCCCGCATTCGCAGATCGTAAAGATGCGCCAGCACCGAGCGTTCCGCCGCGGGCAGCAATTTGGGGTTCAGCCCGACATACATGCGCGCGGTCATCGCCGCTACCTCGAGCGGATCGCCGCCGCCCAGCAGGCGCAATATCTGCCCCTCGCGCTGCTTGCGATGGCCCAGCATGCCGCGCACCAGACGCTGCGGATTGTCCACCGCCTCGCCATGCCCCGGATAATAGACGCGGTCGTCGCGCTCCATCAACTTTTCGAGGCTGGCCATATAGGCGCCCATGTCGCCATCGGGGGGCGAGACGATGCTGGTCGACCAGCCCATGACGTGATCGCCGGAGAACAGCGCCTTGGTTTCGGGCAGCGCGAAGGCGAGATGGTTGGAGGTGTGGCCCGGCGTCGCAAGGGCGGTCAGCGTCCAGCCATCGCCCGACACCCCCTCCCCCTCGGCCAGCACCCGGTCGGGGGCATAGTCGCGGTCGAACGCGGCGTCGGACCGGCCGCCTTCATAATCGGGCGCGAAGGGCGCGGCGCCGACGACGGGCGCCCCCGTCGCGCGGGCGAGCGGGCGACTGGCCGGGCTGTGATCGCGGTGATGATGGGTGACCAGGATCGCGGCGACCGGACGCCCGGCGATCGCGTGCGACAGGGCCTCCAGATGGGCGGGATCGTCGGGGCCGGGATCGATCACCGCCACGTCGCGGTCGCCGACGATATGCGTCTGCGTCCCCGTATAGGTGAAGGGTGAAGGATTGGGAGCGAGCACGCGGGAGACCAGCGGCTCAAGCAGGATCGGAATGCCGGTCGGGTGCTCAGCCATCCCGCATCATGTGGGCAAGCCGCCGATAAAGAGCAACCCCTGTACCCATTGGCCGGGCACAGGGGTCGAGGGGGGTAAAGTCGGGGCGGATCAATCCGCGTCGCGGTTCGCCATTTCAGCCTTCAGCTCCGCCGTCGCCTCGTTCAGCCCCTTCAGGGCATCGCGCCGGGCATCTTCGGACAGGTTGCGGTCACGATTGATCGAGGCGCGGGCGCTCTCGATGCTGGCAAGCGCGATCCGCATGTTGGTCTGGGCCGAACGCTGGGCGTTCAGGGCGGACAGCGACGCCAGGCGCGCGGATTGCTCGATCCGGTCGGTGCAGATGATCGTGACCTGCCGCCGGGTCTCGCCGTCGACGGTGGTATAGCTGGTCCGGCTGTCGCTACCGCTCGTGCCGCAGCTGCGCGACTGGACGACCGGCATCGGGGGCATCGGCACCATCGGGACGACAGCGTTGCGGTCGAAAATCCGGACCTTATGCCCGTTGCGCAAGGTGACGACGCGGATGCGCGGCACGGCCGGGGCCTGGGGCGCGGCGGGCGGTTCGACGGCCGGCGAGGTGGTCGGCACGGCAGGAATGGCGGGCGGGCCGGGCGGGGTCGCCGCGATGGCGACTGCGGGCCTGGCGGTCACCACCGGGGCGATCGGCGCGGACGACGCGGTGGGCGGGTCGGACAATTCGGGTGCCGTCTGGGCAACCGCGGGCAGGACCGCCGCCGTGCTGGTCAGGTCGACGCCGATGGTCCGCTCGACCCGCTCGGTCAGTGCCGCCGCCGCCGGGGTGCCCGACGCCGTCAGGCCCAGCCCGGCCAGCACGAGCAGCGATACGCTGGCCCCACCCGCCACCAGCTGGCGACGCGAAGTCGGAGAAGTCGTCAACATCTTCAGCCTTCCTTTCAGATCCTCGATGGTGTGCAGGTGACAGGCGCCCGACAGCGCGCGGCCATGCGCGGCCTTCACGATGGCGCAGGCATAGACATGCCGGTCGGCGCGGCTGCGCCCCTTCAGGACACGCGCGTCATTGGCCAGTTCCTGATCGGCACGAAAGGCGTGGAAGGCCCGCCACGCCAGCGGGTTGAACCAGTGGAGCGCCAGCACGCCCAGCGCGATCCAGTTGGCGATCAGATCGCCGCGTGCATGGTGGCCCAGCTCATGCGCCAGCGCCAGGTCGCGCTCGTCGGCGTCGTAACGCTCGGCGAAATCGCGCGGAAAGGCGACATAGCGGTGCCAGATCCCGAAGGCGAGCGGCCCCGGCGCGCCGTCGCTGGCGACCACGCGCACGCCCTTGACCGCATCCAGCGTCTCCGCCGTGGCGAGCAGCCGCGTGCGGAACCGCCAATGGCGCAGCAGCTGGAACCCCAGAAAGCCCCCCGCCCCGACGATCCAGACCAGCGCCACTGCCTGTGCCACCATCGGCCAGAGGCTGGGCGCGGCGAGCGGCGCGGGCAGCTGCTCGGCCATCGGCACCATGACATAGGTGGTGAAGCGTTCGCTGGCCGCCGCGAGCGGCGGGGTGGCCTGCTCGGACAGGCCGCGCGGCAGCGGGGGCAGGACCAGCCGGAGCAGCGGCAGTGCCCAGAGCGCATAGGCGACCTGCGGCCCGAAGGCCCGGCGGACATATCCCCGCGCCAGCAACACCAGCGCCATCAGCAGGGCAGAGGCGATCATCGCCTCCACCGCCCAGCCCAGTTGCGCGCCGCTCACGCCTTCAGCTCCTTGAGCAGCGCCTCGATCTCGGAAATGTCCTGCGCGGTCAGCTCGTCGCGCTCGGCCAGATGCGCGACGAGCGGGGTCAGGCGGCCGCCGAACAGCCGGTCGATCAGGCGGCGGGACTCGCCCACGACATAATCGTCACGCGCCACCAGCGGGCGATAGAGATAGCGCCGCCCCTGCTCCTCATGCGCGATCGCTTCCTTGGCCAGAAGACGGCCGAGCAGCGTCTTGACGGTATTAGTGGTCCAGCCGCGTTCGGGATCGACCCGCTCGGCAACATCCTGCGCGGTCAGCGGCGAGTCCTCCCACAAAACCTCCATCACCGCATGTTCGGCATCGCTGATACGCTCGGCCATCGACTCGCCCCTTCATTGACTACGCTCGTAATCGTACGCCGATTACAGGTGTAGTCAATGGGTCGATCGCTTGGTCCTGGAGATGGGAGATGATTGCCACAAAAAAGGAGGCCGGATCGAAACCCGGCCTCCTCTTCTTGCGCCCGCAAAAGTCGGCGATCAGGCCGACTTCACGTCCTGGACCAACTCGGCCAGCTCGCCGCTTTCGTACATCTCCATCATGATGTCCGAACCGCCGACGAACTCGCCCTTGACGTAGAGCTGGGGAATGGTCGGCCAGTCCGAATAGGCCTTGATCCCCTGGCGGATGCCCTGGTCCTGGAGCACGTCGACGCTTTCGAACGGCACGTCGAGATGGTTGAGGATCGCCACCGCGCGGCTGGAAAAGCCGCATTGCGGGAAAAGGGGCGTGCCCTTCATGAACAGCAGGACGGCATTGTCCTTTACCAGCGCATCGATCCGCGCATTCGTGTCATCGGTCATATCGGTCGTTCCTGAATGAAATCGAAAAGGGTCAGGCGGTCGGTTCGGCACCCGCCGGAACCGCCGTGGTCAGTTGCAGTGCGTGGAGTTCGCCCCCCATGCGCCCGCCCAGCGCGGCATAGACAGCACGGGTTCGCGCGACCCGGCTCATCCCCGCAAAGCTGGCGGCCACGACATGCGCGGCATAATGGTCGCCGTCCCCGGCCAGGTCGGTGATCTGGACCTCGGCATCGGGAATGGCGGTGCGGATCATCGCGGCGATATCGTCGGCGGCCATCGGCATGTCAGCGGCTTTCCATCAATTGGCGGCGCGCCTCGACCTGCTGTTCGTCCAGCGCGCGGCGGACCTCGGCTTCCTCGACATCGATCCCGGCAGCGGTCAGGTCGCCCAGCAGCTTGCGGATCACGTCCTCGTCACCGGCTTCCTCGAAATCGGCCTGGACCACCGCCTTGGCATAGGCGTCGGTCTCGGCGGGCGTCAGCTTCATCCGCTCCGCCGCCCATTGCGCGACCAGACGGTTGCGCCGCGCGGTGATTCGGAACATCATCTCCTGATCCGCCACGAACCCGGCCTCCAACCCGCGCCTGCGTTCGTCAAAACTGTCCATCGGTCCGCCATCCCCCTGCCCCTCGGGGCACTGATCCAAGTCCCCGAGATAGGCACCGCCGCGCCGACGCGCAACCGATCCGAAACGGCGCCCGATTGTCGCGCCGAACCGAGGAACAGCCGCGCCCGTTCGTGCGTAATGTTCATGACACATAAACATAAGGATGGCGACGCCCGAGCAGTCGCCTCCGAAGGAGATCGGCGATCGCCTCCGAACCCGGATCGCGACGCCTAGGATGAGGAGAGTCCGATGCGCGCGCCCCTATCCCGGCCGCCCGTTGCCGCATACCCCAACGCCCCGGCGATCGAGGGGATCATCAACGGCATGATCGGCGCCCTGGCGCTATGGGCGGCCATCGCCGCCGTCATACTCGCGCTGGCCTGACCGACCCGTCACCGAGCGACGCCACGACCCGCGAGGGTCGCGGCAAGCGCCTCAAGCGATCGGCGTCGCTTCTGGCGGCAAACGACGACGCCCCTCGATCCAGGGGCGTCCCTGCGCCATTTCGCCCTCGAACGCGTCGATCGCGCTGTGCCGCGCCAGGGTGAGGCCGATCTCGTCTAGGCCGTTCATCAGGCATTCGCGGCGGAACGGATCCAGCTCGAAGGGAAAGCGATCCTGAAAGGGCGTGGTGACGCTCATGGTTTCCAGATCGACCATGATGGGCTGATCCTGCGCCACCTCGACCAGCCGGTCGACCGCTTCCTGCGGCAGGACGACGGGGACGATGCCGTTCTTGAACGCATTGCCCGAGAAGATGTCGGAGAAGCTGGGCGCGATGACCGCGCGGATGCCCATGTCGGCCAGCGCCCAGGCGGCATGTTCGCGGCTGGAGCCGCACCCGAAATTGTCGCCCGCGATCAGGATCGGCGCTCCGGCATAGCGCGGATCGTCGAAGATATTACCGGGCTGGGCGCGCACCGTCTCGAACGCGCCGCGCCCCAGCCCCGCCCGGCTGATCGTCTTCAACCAGTGCGCGGGGATGATGACGTCGGTGTCGATATTCTTGGCACCCCAGGGATAGGCGGTGCCGGATACGGTCGTAACCGGATTCATGCGATAGTCCTGTTCATCGCCGGTCCCGCCCCGCAACACATGCGGGGCCGGGCGTCAGCGGCGTTGTTCGGCGGTGGCGGGCTTGGAGGCCACCCCGGCGGCATAGGCGGCCGCGCCGCACAGCACCGCGCCGGTCACCAGCATCACCAGTACATGTTTCATGCTGCCGTCACTCCCCTGTTCTCTTCACCGTCCTCGTGCGGCATCAACGCTCTAACATCGGAAAGGCGCCCGGTCACGGCCGCTGCGGCGGCCATCGCCGGGGAAAGCAGATGCGTCCGCGCGCCCGGCCCCTGCCGCCCGACGAAATTGCGGTTGGAGGTCGAGGCACAACGCTCGCCCGGCGGCACCTTGTCGGGGTTCATCGCCAGACACATCGAACAGCCCGGCTCACGCCATTCGAAGCCCGCCTGCACGAAGACGCGGTCCAGCCCCTCGGCCTCGGCCTGGCGCTTGACCAGCCCCGATCCCGGCACGACCAGCGCACGTACGCCGTCCGCCACGCGGCGGTCGCGCGCCACGGCGGCGGCGGCGCGCAGATCCTCGATCCGGCTGTTGGTGCAGCTGCCGATGAAGACATGCTGGATCGCCACGTCCTGCATCGCGGTGCCCGGCTCCAGCCCCATATAGTCCAGCGACTTGCGCGCCGCCGCCCGCTTGGACGGGTCGGCGAAGCTGTCGGGATCGGGGACCACGCCGGTGATCGGCACCACATCCTCGGGGCTGGTGCCCCAGGTCAGATTGGGGGCGATGTCGGCGGCGTCGAGCATCACGACCTTGTCGTACACCGCGCCCGGATCGCTGGGCAGCGTCCGCCACCAGGCGACCGCCTTGTCCCAGTCCGCGCCCTGCGGCGCCATGGGGCGGCCCTTCAGATAGGCGAAGGTCGTCTCGTCCGGCGCGATCAGGCCGGCGCGCGCGCCGCCCTCGATCGACATGTTGGCGATGGTCAGGCGACCCTCGACCGACAGGTTGCGGATCACGCTGCCTGTGAATTCGATGACATGGCCGGTGCCGCCCGCCGCGCCGATCTTGCCGATGATCGCGAGCACCACGTCCTTGGCCGACACGCCATGGCCCAGCACGCCGTCGACGCGGACCTCCATCGTCTTGGACGGCGACAGGAGCAGCGTCTGGGTGGCCAGCACATGCTCGACCTCCGACGTGCCGATGCCGAAGGCCAGCGCGCCCAGCGCGCCATGCGCCGAGGTGTGGCTGTCGCCGCAGACCAGCGTCGTGCCCGGCAGGGTGAAGCCCTGTTCGGGGCCGACGACATGGACGATGCCCTGCGCCGCCGCCGTCGCATCGATATAGTCGACGCCGAACTCGGCGGTGTTCCGGCGCAAGGCGTCGAGCTGCTGCGCGCTTTCGGGATCGGCGATGGGCAGCAGCCGTCCCGCCGCGTCCAGCCGCGGGGTGGTCGGCAGATTATGGTCGGGCACCGCCAGCGTCAGTTCGGGACGGCGGACCTTGCGACCGGCCGCGCGTAGCCCCTCAAAGGCCTGCGGGCTCGTCACCTCATGGACGAGGTGGCGGTCGATATAGATGAGGCAGGTGCCATCGGGCCGCCGTTCGACAACGTGCGCGGCCCAGATCTTCTCGTACAGAGTCTGGGGTCGTTGGGCCATGATGCGGGCGCTGTTATCCGAAAAGATGCGCGACGCAAAGGTGTGGCGCAATGTTATTTCGCTTTTGGGTGCGGATTCCAGTGGCCTTCGACTTCGCTCAGGCTGAACGGCGGTGGTGGAGGGCCTCTTCCCTCGCTCCGTTCAGCCTGAGCGAAGTCGAAGGCCACGCCCACCCCCTATCCTTGCGCGCGATAATCCGCCGTCACCGCACCGCACCCGGCCAGCTCGATCTCATGATCCGGGTCCCGCCACGTCTCGGCCAGCGCCTGCACTTCCCAGTCGAGCATCGCCGGATGCGCCAGGATCGTCTCCACCCAAGCGGCCCCCACCACGCCGACATCGATCCCATAAGTTCGCACCCGGAACGCCACGGGCGCATAGAAGGCGTCGACCGCCGAAAACCGCTCGCCAGCCAGCCAGGGGCCACCAAAACGCGAAAGCCCCTCGCCCCATAATTCGATCAACCGCGCGACGTCGCGATCGAGTCGGGCCGATGGCGGCCTGGCATCCACGCGCACGCCGACATTCATCGTCCGCTCGGCCCGCAGCGCGCCGAAGCCGCCATGCATCTCGGCCACCGCGCACATCGCCCAAGCGCGCGCCGCCTCGTCCTCGGGCCAGACGCCGGGATGCCGCTCGGCGAGATAGAGCGCGATGCCCAGCGAATCCCACACGGTCCGCTCGCCATCGATCAGCACCGGCACCTGCCCGGTCGGCGAAAAGGCGCGGAACGCCTCGTAATTCTCCGCCGCCGCGAACGGCTCGACGCGGTCGGCAAAGCCGATCTCCAGCGCCTTCATCAGCAGCCAGGGACGCAGCGACCAGCTGGAATAATTCCGGTTCGCGGTGACGAGGGTATAGGCCATCAGCGTTCGAACTTCGCCGTCGTCTTGGCGGCGATCTCGTCCGCCGTGACGCCCGGCGCGCACTCGATCAGGCGGAAGGCGCTGTCATGGTCGGGCCGCTGGAAGACGGCCAGATCGGTGACGATCATGTCCACCACATTGCGCCCGGTCAGCGGCAGGGTGCAGGCGGGGATGAATTTCGGGCTGCCGTCCTTGGCGTTATGCTCCATGACGACGATGATCTTCTTGACGCCCGCGACAAGGTCCATCGCGCCGCCCATGCCCTTGATCATCTTGCCGGGGATCATCCAGTTGGCGATGTCGCCGCCCTCCGACACCTCCATCGCGCCCAGCACGGTCAGGTCGATATGCCCGCCGCGGATCATCGCGAAGCTGTCGGCGGACGAGAAATAGACCGAGTGCGGCAGCTCGCTGATCGTCTGCTTGCCCGCATTGATCAGGTCCGGGTCGACCTCATCGTCATAGGGAAAGGGGCCGATGCCCAGCATCCCGTTTTCGGATTGCAGCGTGACTTCAACGCCTTGCGGGATATGATTGGCCACCAGTGTCGGGATGCCGATGCCCAGATTGACGTAGAAGCCGTCCTTCAGTTCCTTGGCCGCACGGGCAGCCATTTCGTCGCGGGTCCAGGCCATCACTATTCTCCCATCGGGTGCCACCGCCGATCGGCGGGGAAGATGTCGTCCGCGCTACCCTTCAGCGCCTTGCCATAGACGGGGTTCGGGAAGACGAACCAGCCGCGCCCCCACAAGGCGGCGATGCGCGGGGCGTCTGCACGGGCGCGACGCTGGGCCACGCTGCCAGCTTCGTTGAACAAGTCACTGAAATCGCCCAGTTGATCGCCGCCCATCGCGATCACGCAATAGCGTTCGGCGATCCGTCGACGCCGGGCGTCCTTGCCGTCGCCGGTATCGGTATCGGTCCGCACGAACAGCGTATCGCCATGCACCGCCGGGCCCAGCCCCGCCGCATCGATCGCGCGCGCCGCGCCCGCCGCATCGTCGCGGTTGGTGTTGAAGATCACGGTCACGCCCATCGCACGCAGATCGGCAATCGCCGCCGTCGCGCCGGGGGTCGGCAGGACGGCACGGCCATCGCTTTTCTCCCAGGCGCTCCAGCGGCCGGGAAAGGCGCGGTCGCCACGGCCGGTCAGATCGTCCTGCTCGAAACCCAGGTTCAGGAGGACGGTTTCGTCGACGTCGAACACCGCCGCCGGGCGCTTGCCCGCACAGGACAGGAAGCGCGGATTGTCTATGGTCGCGCCCTCCTGGAGCACCACGCTGTCGCGCGGGGGGCGGCGGACCTGGTCGGCGGCATAGGTGACGAGCGCGTTCCAGGCCTGGCGCGAGATCGCGTCCGCCTCGGCCGAGCCGTAGAGATATTGCATCCCGGCGAGCTTGGGGTTCGCCGCCGCCGGGGGTGGAGGGGCAGGACTGGTGTTGCCGACCGCGACGACGCAGCCGGACAGGGACAGGGCGGCGGCGAGGGTCAGGGCCAGCCTCAAGCCGGGGAGCCCTCCCCCAACCCCTCCCGCTTGCGGGAGGGGAGAGCTTGCGGGACGACCGACATGGTTCAACATCAGACGTTTCATGAACTCCCCCTCCGCCAGATACGCTCCCCCTCCCACAGGCGGGAGGGGCCTGCCCCAACCATCAAGCCCGCTCGCGGACCGTCCGAAACTCGATCTTCTTGTCGTAGGGCGCGCCGACGATCATCCGCTTCACATAGATGCCCGGCAGATGGATCTGGTCGGGATCTAGGCTGCCCACCGGCACCACCTCCTCGACCTCGGCGACGCAGACCTTGCCCGCCGTCGCCATCGGCTGGTTGAAGTTGCGCGCGGTCTTTCGGAAGATCAGGTTCCCGGCCTCATCGGCCTTCCACCCCTTGATGATCGACAGGTCGGCGCGGATGCCGCGTTCGAGGATATAGTCCTCACCGTCGAAGCTCTTCACTTCCTTGCCCTCGGCCACCTTCGTGCCGACGCCGGTCTTGGTATAGAAGCCGGGGATGCCCGCGCCCCCCGCCCGGCACCGTTCGGCGAGCGTGCCCTGCGGACAGAATTCGACCTCCAGCTCGCCGCTGAGATATTGCCGCTCGAACTCCTTGTTCTCGCCGACATAGGAGGAAATCATCTTCCTGACCTGATGCGAGCGGAGCAGCTTGCCCAGCCCCACGCCGTCGATCCCGGCATTGTTGCTGGCGATGGTCAAGTCCTTGGTCCCCGTCGCCTCGATCGCGTCGATCAGCCGCTCCGGGATGCCGCACAGGCCAAAGCCGCCCGCGCAGATCGTCATGCCGTCGAACAACAAGCCGTCGAGCGCGTGGGCCGCGTCGCGATAAAGCTTCTGCATGGGCGTCCTCCCTATGATGGACGGAGCGTTAGGCGGAGCGGTGGAGCCCGGTCAACCCGGCGTTTGCGCTTTGCGAAGCAGCGGGTCTAGGCTGGGCGCCATGACCCAGATCACCGGCGGACGCCTGCTTGTCGATGCGCTTCTCGAACAGGGGTGCGACCGTATCTTCACCGTGCCGGGTGAGAGCTTCCTGGCGGTGCTCGACGCGCTGCACGACACGCCCGCGATCGACCTCGTGACCTGTCGGCAGGAGGGCGGCGTGACCTTCATGGCGTGCGCCGACGGCACGCTGACCGGACGGCCGGGCATCGCCTTCGTGACGCGCGGACCGGGGGCGACCAATGCGGCGATCGGCGTCCATGTCGCACGACAGGATTCGCAGCCGATGATCCTGTTCATCGGCGATGTCGACCGGGGCACCCGCGACCGCGAGGCGTTTCAGGAGGTCGATTTCCAGGCGATGTTCGCGCCGCTGGCCAAATGGACCGCGCGGATCGACGATGCGGCGCGCATCCCCGAATATGTCGCCCGCGCCTACGCCACCGCGATGAGCGGGCGGCCCGGCCCGGTCGTGCTGGCGCTGCCCGAGGACATGCTGTGCGACCTGGTCGAAGGCCATGCCCGCCCCCGTATCGAACGCCCGTCGCAGGATGTGCGGATCGAGGACGTCATGGCCGTGCAGGCGTTGATCGAAAAGGCCGAGCGCCCGGTGGCGATCATCGGCGGCGCGCACTGGAGTGACGACGCGGTGGCGCTGGCCGGGTCATGGGGCGAGGCGGCCGGCATTCCGCTGGTCGCGGCCTTCCGGCGTCAGGATGCGGTGTCGGCGACCTGCCCGGTCTATGCGGGCAATCTGGGCTATGGCCCCAATCCCGCGCTGGTCGCGCGGGTGAAGGCGGCCGATCTGCTGATCGTGCTGGGCGCGCGGCTGGGGGAAGCGACGACCGATGGCTATAGCCTGATCGCCCCCGACCATCCGGGGCAGATTTTGGTCCATATCCATCCCGACCCGGAGGAACTGCACAGCACCTATCGCACCGATCTGGCCCTGTGCTGCGACGTGGACCGCGCGCTGGGGATGCTGGAATTGCTGGCGACGCAGGCCGCCACGCCGCATCCCTCCGGGGCCGAAGCCCATGCCGCCTATCGCGCCTGGTCCGACCCGGCTCCGCGCGAGGGCGTGACGCTCGATCTCGGCCAGTGCGTCGCGGCGATGCGCGAGGCGCTTCCCGCCGACTCGATCCTCTGCAACGGCGCGGGCAATTATTCGGGCTGGTGGCATCGCTATTGGCGGTATGAGCCGGGGTGCCAGCTTGCCCCGACCTGCGGCGCGATGGGCTATGGCGTGCCCGCCGCCACCGCCGCCGGGCTGCGCCACCCGGACCGGACGGTCGTCGCCCTGGCGGGCGATGGCTGTTTCCTGATGAACGGACAGGAACTGGCGACCGCCGTCCAGCATGGCGTGTCGATGCTGGTGATCGTGGTCGACAATGGCGGCTATGGCACAATCCGGATGCATCAGGAGCGCGAATATCCCGGCCGCGTGGCGGGAACCCGGCTCGGCAATCCCGACTTCGCCGCGCTTGCCCGTGCCTATGGCTGCTGGAGCGAGAGGGTGACGCGGACCGAGGATTTCGCCCCCGCCCTGTCGCGCGCGATGGCGGAGCCGGGCGTGCGGCTGCTTCACCTGAAGACCGATATCGAGATCATCACCCCCGCCACCACCCTGTCGCGAATCGCCGGGCGCTAGGTCGGGTGTCATTTGCCTTCCGCCCCGGTTCTCGCCGGGGCAGGAAGCAAAGGACGCAAAAGTCCCATTCCGACACCCGCAAGACGATCCAAGCAACGCCGCCACGGCCTGCCGGACTTCACCCGATCGCCCCCAGGCAAAACAAAACCGCCCCGGCGTGAGCCGAGGCGGTGAGTTTCGTTGCTGATTGCTTTAGTCAGAAGCGAATAGCAGGATCAGATGTTGTCGCCAAGCGCGCCCTTCACCGATCCCTTTACCTGCTGGCCTTTGCCTTCGACCTGCTGGGCCTGACCCTCCGCCTTCAGATCGGCGTCGTGGTTGTGCTCGCCCAGAGCTTCCTTGGCCTTGCCAACCAGTTCGTTGACGTTGCCCTTGATCTTGTCGGTCAGCTCACCCATCGGGGCCTCCATTTACTGGGGATTGCCACATCCCGTTGAACACTCGGAGATAGAACCCTTTGTTACGCGGCAAGTTCCCTGAAATTAATGTCAGATAAGCCCGGCGAGCGGGCTCGAGGGATCGGCATAGCGGCGCTGCCCCATCCGTCCGGCGCGGTAGGCCATGCGCCCCGCCTCGACCGCCGCCTTCATCGCGCGGGCCATCAGCACCGGGTCCTTGGCCTCGGCGATCGCCGTGTTCATCAGCACGCCGTCACAGCCCAGCTCCATCGCCACCGACGCCTCGGACGCGGTGCCGACCCCGGCATCGACCAGCACCGGAACCTTGGCCCCCTCGACGATCAGGCGGATCGTCACCCTGTTCTGGATGCCCAGCCCCGAGCCGATCGGCGCGCCCAGCGGCATGATCGCGACCGCGCCGACATCCTCCAGCCGCCGGGCCGCGATGGGATCGTCGACGCAGTACACCATCGGCTTGAAGCCTTCCTTGGCCAGGATCTCGGTCGCGCGCAGCGTCTCGACCATGTCCGGATAGAGCGTCCGCGCCTCGCCCAGCACCTCCAGCTTGACCAGGTCCCAGCCGCCCGCCTCGCGCGCCAGCCGCAGCGTGCGGATCGCGTCCTCGGCGGTGAAGCAGCCCGCCGTGTTGGGCAGATAGGTGATCTTCTTCGGGTCGATGAAGTCGGTCAGCATCGGCGCATTGCGATCCGACACGTTGACCCGGCGCACCGCCACGGTGACGATCTCCGCGCCCGAGGCTTCGACCGCCGCCGCATTCTGCGCGAAGTCCTTATACTTGCCGGTGCCGACGATCAGGCGCGAGCGGAAACGCTGCCCCGCGACTTCCCACGAATCATCGTCCGTGACCGCAGCCGCATGATCGCCGCCGCCGACGAAGTGCACGATCTCGATCTCGTCGCCATCCTCGATCTCGACCTGCGCCAGCGTCGAGCGCGGCACGACCTCCAGATTGCGCTCCACCGCCACCTTTTCGGGCACCAGCCCCAGCTGGCTCGCCAGATCGGCCAGCGACAGGCCCGCCTTTACCCGCTTATGCTCGCCATTCACGGTGATCGTCACGGTTCCATCGGTATGGGGCATATCTGTGTCACTTACCATGCAAGTCGCTGCCCGCTCGACGTGGGATAGGGCATGCGGTTAAGGAAGGCCCTCGATCTAGGCCCGGCCATTCCGAGCCGCAACCATGGGAGTGCGGATGTCCGCGACCGTTTATGTCCTCAACGGGCCGAACCTGAACCTGCTCGGCCTGCGCGAGCCGCATATCTATGGCCATGACACGCTGGACGATATTGCGGGGATGCTGGAGGATCGGGCCCGCGAGCTCGACCTCGAGATCGACATGCGCCAGTCCAACCATGAAGGCCATCTGATCGACTGGCTGCACGAGGCCCAGGCCTATGAGGCCAAGGCCGTGCTGCTCAATGCCGGGGGCTTCACCCATACGTCGATCGCGATCCATGACGCGATCAAGTCGGTGACGACCCCGGTGATCGAGGTTCACCTATCCAACCCTCATGCACGGGAGCCATTCCGTCATGAAAGCTTCATCGGGCGTGCCGCAAAAGGCACAATCGCGGGTTTTGGCGCGCATTCCTATCTGCTCGCGCTTGAAGCCGCGGCCCGGTTCTGACAGGAGCGCGTCCCATGACCGAAAAGACTGAACAAGCGATGAAGGTCGATGTCGACCTCGTCCGTCAGCTCGCCGAGCTGCTCGACGCCACCGCCCTGACCGAGATCGAGGTCGAGCATGGCGACCGCAAGATCCGCGTCGCGCGCAAGGCCGCGGCCGTCGCCCAGATGGGCTATGCGCCGGCGCCCGCGCCCGTCGCTGCCCCGGCCGCCGCGCCCGTCGCCACCGCCGCACCCGCAGAGGTCGGCGCCTCGGCCCCGGCCGTCTCGGCCAATGCGGTGAAGTCGCCGATGGTCGGCACCGTCTATCTGTCGGCCGAGCCGGGCGCCAAGCCCTTCGCCTCGATCGGGCAGAAGGTCGCTGCGGGCGACACGCTGCTGATCGTGGAAGCCATGAAGGTGATGAACCCGATCACCGCGACGTCGGCGGGCACCGTCACCGCCGTCCTGGTCGAGAACGGCCAGCCGGTCGAGTTCGACCAGCCCCTGGTCGTCGTCGAGTAAGCCGCCTTGGCGCAGATCAAGAAACTCCTGATCGCCAATCGCGGTGAGATTGCGCTTCGCATCCACCGCGCCTGTCACGAGATGGGGATCGAGACCGTCGCCGTGCACTCCACGGCCGACGCCGATGCCATGCATGTGCGCCTCGCCGACCAGGCGGTGTGCATCGGCCCGCCCTCTGCGACGGACAGCTATCTCAACATCCCGAACATCATCTCGGCCGCCGAGATTTCGGGCGCGGATGCGATCCACCCCGGCTACGGCTTCCTGTCGGAGAACGCCAAGTTCGCCGAGATCGTCGAGGCGCACGGCCTGATCTTCGTCGGCCCCAAGCCCGAGCATATCCGGGTTATGGGCGACAAGGTGGAGGCCAAGCGCACCGCCGGCGCGCTCGGCCTGCCGCTCGTCCCCGGTTCGGACGGCGCGATCTCGGATCTGGATACGGCCAAGGCCCTCGCGGCCGAGATCGGCTATCCGGTCATCATCAAGGCGGCCAGCGGCGGCGGCGGTCGCGGCATGAAGGTCGTGCCCTCCGAAGACCAGCTCGAAACGCTGATGCAGCAGGCGGGCACCGAGGCGAAGGCCGCGTTTGGCGACGCCACCGTCTATATGGAAAAATATCTGGGCAACCCCCGGCATATCGAATTCCAGGTGTTCGGCGACGGCAACGGCAACGCGATCCATCTGGGCGAGCGCGACTGCTCGCTCCAGCGCCGCCACCAGAAGGTGCTGGAGGAAGCCCCCTCGCCGATCATCTCGGCCGAGGAGCGCGCGCGCATGGGCGGCGTGGTCGCCAAGGCGATGGCCGATATGGGCTATCGCGGGGCGGGCACGATCGAGTTCCTGTGGGAAAATGGCGAGTTCTATTTCATCGAAATGAACACCCGCCTGCAGGTCGAGCATCCCGTGACGGAGATGATCACCGGGCTGGACCTGGTGCGCGAACAGATCCGCGTCGCCGAGGGGCATCCGCTGACCCTGCGCCAGGAAGACGTGCAGTTCCGTGGCCACGCCATCGAATGCCGCATCAACGCCGAGGATCCGCGCACCTTCGCCCCCTCGCCGGGCACGGTGAAGATGTATCACGCGCCGGGCGGCATGCATGTCCGCGTCGATAGCGGGCTGTATCAGGGCTATAAGGTCCCGCCCTATTACGACAGCATGATCGCCAAGCTGATCGTGTACGGCACGACCCGCGAAGGCGCGCTCCGCCGTCTGCGCCGGGCTTTGGAGGAGTTCGTGATCGAGGGGATGAAGACCACCATCCCGCTCCACCAGTCGCTGCTGGACGATCCCGAATTTCAGAAGGGCGACTATACGATCAAGTGGCTGGAGGAGTGGCTGGCCAAGCAGGCCTGATCCCTTCCCATTCCATGTTCGATCAGGGGCGCTCGGTCACAGGACCGGGCGCCCTTTTCGTTTTCCAGGCCGCATCCCGATCAATGAAGGACTGGTGAACAATCTTTCACTGGCGGAACATCGTCCGTACAATCGGCATTTCTGCGGTGCCTTTGATGAAAGGAGTATCGCAGATGAAACTTCTCCGTCCCCTCCCCGCCTTGGCCGCCCTCGCCATCGCAGCGCTTCCATCGGCCAGCATGGCGCAGCGGGTCTATGAACAGGCCCATGTGCCCGGCAAGAACGGCAGCGTGCGCGTGATCGAAGTGCTCAAGTCCGGCAAGAAGCTGGAAACCGTGTCGTGCCACGACTTCGGCCTGCTGGATGAAAGCTTCCGTCCGCAGGCGATCGTCTATGCGGCGAACTATGGCCCCAAGGGCAAGCCCCATCCGACCTATACCGTCGACGGGGTCGAGAACATCGTGCCCGTCGTCGTCGACCAGTGCAAGGCCCGGCCCGGCGACCATTTCACCACCGCCGTCGCCCGCGCGCTCAAGCGGATGCCGGTCGCCGCGAAGCACTAAACGAATTTCCGAGCGGGTCGGGCCCCCTGCCCGTCCCGCTCTTTCCGGTCACGAGAGCCTTGGCTTTCACCGCTGCGGAGCGCATAAGCCGCTCATGGCCATTCGGGCGACCATCTATCACAATCCGCGATGCTCCAAATCGCGCGAGGCGCTGGCCCTGCTGAACGACGCCGGTGCCGATGTGACGGTGGTCGAATATCTCAAGTCGCCGCCCTCCGTCGAAGAACTCGCGCGCCTCTATGCCAAGGCTGGCCTGGCGCCCCGCGACGGGCTTCGCAAGGCGGAGGCCGAAGCGAAGGCGCTCGCACAGGCGGACGACGCCACCGTGCTGGCCGCAATGGCCGCCAATCCCATCCTGATCGAGCGGCCGCTGGTCGAGACGCCCAAGGGCGTGGTCATCGGCCGCCCGCCCGAAGCCGTGCGGGGCATCCTGTGATCGCTGCCCATTATTTGAGCAGCATCCATCCTTTTGCCCGCTTTTCGGGCGCAAATCTGACCATTTTCTTACCCTCGCAGGAGGGGAAGCCAGTTGGCACGATCTCTGCAACGCGTGAGATCGGGCGAGGGTTCGAACATCATCGGGGACAGTCAGGCTCGTGAAAAAGATTGAGGCGATCATCAAGCCGTTCAAGCTCGATGAGGTGAAGGAGGCGCTGCACGAAATCGGCGTGTCCGGCATCACCGTCACCGAGGCGAAGGGTTTCGGCCGCCAGAAGGGACATACCGAGCTCTATCGCGGTGCCGAATATGTCGTCGACTTCCTGCCGAAGGTAAAGCTGGAGGTGGTCGTCGAGGACGGTCTGGCCGAGCGCGTGGTGGAGGCGATCGCCGCCGCCGCGCAGACCGGCCGGATCGGCGACGGCAAGATCTTCGTGATCCCGGTCGAAACGGCGCTGCGCATCCGCACGGGCGAGCGCGACGACGCGGCGATCTGACGCACCCGACACTCATCCGTCACCGGGCTGACATTCGGCCCGGCTAAACACGTATCACCGGCCCCGGCCTTTCGCCGGAGGGCGGCCAAGCAGAGAGAGAACGGCACATGGCGAATACGGCCAGCGACATCCTGAAGAAGATCAAGGACGAAGAGATCGAGTGGATCGACCTGCGCTTCACCGATCCCAAGGGCAAGTGGCAGCACCTGACCATGGTCGCCTCGATCCTGGGTGAGGATGAGCTGACCGACGGCCTGATGTTCGACGGCTCCTCGATCGAGGGCTGGAAGGCGATCAACGAGTCGGACATGGTCCTGAAGCCCGACCTCGACGCCGTGTACACCGATCCGTTCTCGGCCACCCCGATGCTGATCGTGTTCTGCGACATCGTCGAGCCGTCGACCGGCGAGCTGTATGCCCGCGATCCGCGCTCGACCGCCAAGCGCGCCGAGGCGTTCGTGAAGACCACCGGCATCGGCGACACCGTCTATGTCGGCCCGGAAGCCGAATTCTTCATGTTCGACGACGTGCAGTTCGACACGAACTATTCGTCCTCCTACTTCAAGATCGACGATATCGAGCTGCCGACCAACACCGGCCGCGAATATGAGGGCGGCAATCTCGGCCACCGTCCGCGCGCCAAGGGCGGTTACTTCCCCGTCGCGCCGGTCGACTCGGCGGTCGACATCCGCGGCGAGATGGTCACCACCATGCTCGAAATGGGCCTGCCCTGCGACAAGCACCACCACGAGGTCGCCGCCGCGCAGCACGAGCTGGGCCTGACCTTCGGCACGCTGACCCAGACCGCCGACCGCATGCAGATCTACAAGTATGTCGTGCACCAGGTCGCTCATGCGTACGGCAAGACCGCGACCTTCATGCCGAAGCCGATCAAGGAAGATAACGGCTCGGGCATGCACACCCACTTCTCGATCTGGGAAGGCAAGAACCCGCTGTTCGCCGGCAATGGCTATGCGGGTCTGTCGGAAATGTGCCTGTACTTCATCGGTGGCATCATCAAGCACGCCAAGGCGGTGAACGCCTTCACCAACCCGACCACCAACAGCTACAAGCGCCTGGTGCCGGGTTACGAAGCGCCGGTGCTGCTCGCTTACTCGGCGCGCAACCGTTCGGCTTCGTGCCGCATCCCCTACGGCACCGGTCCGAAGTCGAAGCGCGTCGAAGTGCGCTTCCCCGACGCGCTGGCGAACCCGTATCTCGCCTATGCGGCGCTGCTGATGGCGGGTCTGGACGGTATCCAGAACAAGATCCATCCGGGCGAGGCGATGGACAAGAACCTGTACGACCTGCCGCCCGCCGAACTGGCCCAGGTTCCCACGGTCGCCGGTTCGCTCCGCGAAGCGCTCGACTCGCTGGCCGCCGATCACGACTTCCTGCTGAAGGGCGACGTGTTCACCAAGGACCAGATCGAAAGCTATATCGAGCTGAAGATGAGCGAAGTGATGCGCTGGGAAATGACCCCCAGCCCGGTCGAATACGACATGTACTACAGCGGCTGATCCAGCCCCTGCACGATGTCACTACGGGAAAGGGGCCGCAAGGCCCCTTTCTTTTTGGCGATTATATACCTTGCAAACGAGCCCTCGTCGGAGATGCCAGAATGATTGACGGCGTTTGCTGTTTCTGCGGCGAGCCTGTCGCCGAGGTTGGGTTAGACCCATGCACTCTCGCCATTTTTACCAAAGGCGAGGGCGATCAGTCGTGGCCCTGTCATGCGGCGTGTTATCGCGAGCGGCTCGGCGTCCACTTGCCTTATGGACAAGCGCTATTTGAGAGCGGCGATCACTGACGCGTTACATTTGTTTGCAAACTACATAATCGCCTTCTTTTTGGGAGGGCGGCCGCCGATCCGCGTCGGTGCGAAACGGATGACGTCAAGGCTCTCCGACTGGCGGAAAGACGGCACTTCCCGTCGTCCGCAAATAGAGCAGGATGACATGAGTACCTGCCCCCTGCCCTTCAGGGGCCATGGACTCAGCGGAGGAAGAGGGAAGAATAGGCGGATCGAATGTCGGTCCGAGCATCACACAGGGCGGGCTTCCCCGACCGTATAGACCCGCAGATCACGCTCACCGATGCCAAATGCCGGCCATGCCGCCCGCCATTCGGCGATATGCGGCGACGCGAAATGCGCATCCAGCGCCGCCTGATCGACCCATATCTCCTTCACATGGATGAGGCCGGGATCGAGCACGTCCTCGGCATAGCCATATTCCAGGCATCCCGGCTCGGCGCGGCTGGCCTCGACCATGCGGCGCATGACGGGGCGGGCGGCGTCCAGATTGTCCGGCGGCAACCGCACCGTGCCGACGATCAGCAGCCTGTCGCTCACGGCGTCACCGACACCCGCTTGGCTGACAGGATCTTGACCGGCGCGGCCAGCATCTCGCCCTTGAACGGCCCCTTGGCGGCGTCGGTCTGCGCGTCGAGGATCTTGTGGATCACGTCCATCCCCTCGACCACATGACCAAAGGCCGCATAGCCCAGATTGTCGCCGGGCTTGGAGGGATCGGCATCCAGCGAGGGCTGCGCGCCCACCATGATGGTGAAGTCGCCCCGCGCGCTGCCCGGCGCCAGCCGCGCGATCGAGATGGTGCCGTCCAGATGCTTCAGACCGGTCTTCGTCGTCGGCTCATGCGCGATCGGGGGCAGGATGCGCTTGGGCTCGTTCTGGATGCCGAACTGGACGAAACCGAAATCGGGCGCGACGCGGACCGAGCGATAGAAGGTCACGCCGTCCAGCCGGTGCTGGTCGACATAGCGCAGGAAATTGGCGGTGGTGATCGGCGCATGGGTGCGATCGAGGTCGAGGACGACCGGCCCCAGGCTGGTCTGCATCGCGACCCGGACCATGACGGGCCTGGGGGCTTCGACCGTGGCCAGTGCCGTCGGCGTGGTGGGCGCGGCCTGAATGGCCAGCAGGGCGAGCGGGAGGAGCGCGATCATATGGGTCTCCGGTGGGCGATTTCAGCCAGCTTAACGGGAATGTCGGACGAGGAATATTCCTGGCGCTTGGACTTTGGTCAGGGGATCAGCACCGTGCTCCCCACCGTCTCGCCCGCCTCGATCGCGCGGTGTGCCTCGGCCGCGTCGGTCAGTGCGAAGCTCTGGCCGATTTCAGGCGTGATCGCGCCTTTCTCCAGCATCGCGAAGACCCGCGCGATCAGCCGCCGCTTGTCCCCGGCGGTCACCGCATAGTCGAACAGCGTCGGCCGCGTGACGAACAGCGAACCCTTGGCCGCCAACAGGCCCAGATGGACCCCGTCGACCGGCCCCGAGGCATTGCCGAAGCTGACCACCAGCCCGCGCCGCGCCATGCTGTCGAGCGAGGCGCCCCAGGTCGCCCTGCCCACGCCGTCCAGCGCCACCGGCACGCCCTGGCCCTGGGTGATCTCGCGAACCCGGGCGGCGACATCCTCGGTCCGGTTCAGGATGACGTGATCGGCCCCGGCGGCGCGCGCCTTTTCGGCCTTCGCCTCGCTCCCCACCGTGGCGATGACGGTCGCGCCGATCGCCTTCAGCCAGCCGACCGCCAGATGCCCGACCCCGCCCGCCGCTGCGTGGACCAGCACGGGCCAGCCCGGCTGGACGGCGGCGCAATCCTCGATCAGGAACGCGGTCGTCGCGCCCTTGAGCAGGATCGCGGCGGCCGTGCGATCATCCACCCCGTCGGGCAAGGGTACCAGCAGATCGGCCGCGACATTGCGGGCCGTCGCATAGGCGCCGCGCGCCGGGCCGAACACGCCGACGCGGTCGCCCACCGCGAAATCGGTCACGCCCTCGCCCAGCGCCTCGACCACGCCCGCCGCCTCCGAGCCCAGCCCGCCCGGCAGGTCGATGGGATAGAGCCCGCTGCGGTGATAGGTGTCGATATAGTTCAGGCCGACCGCATGGTGACGCATGCGCACCTCGCCGGGGCCGGGCGGGGGCAGTTCGTGCTCGCGCCACCGGATCACCTCGGGGCCGCCGGTCTTGTCGATGAACGCGGTCTTTTCCATGGGGTTCAGGCTCCTGTTCGACATGGTGGCAAGCGCCACGCCTCAATAATCCTTCGAGATGCGCACGTTCAGGCTCTGCCGCCCCAGCGTCGAGATGCTGGAGAGCAGCGACAGCCAGCGGGTGACCTGGAACTCGACCTGGGTCGCGGAATAGCCCTGACCGTCGGTCACGATCTCGGCATAGAGGCGCCGGGTGATATATTTGCCCGCCGCCACCGACGTGCCGCGCCCCAGCTGCACATCGGCGGGCAGCACGCGCAGCCGGTCGAGCCCCGCCGCCCGGCGCACCGCATTGATCGGGTTCAGCCCACCCCCGCCATCCTGAAGCGCGGCGACGGCGGCGGCCAGCTGCAACGCCTCGGGCGCGGACAGCTTGGCGATCGAGGTGCCGAACAACAGGCGCGACAACAACTCGTCATTGGGAAGCGCGGGGGTGCTGGAAAAGCCGATCTCGGGCTTCAGCGCGGTACCGGTGACCCGGATCGAGGCGCTCAGCCCCTGGACATTGGCATTGGCGGCGATGTCGAGCGCGGGGTTGGCGGGCACCTCGCCGCCGAAGCGGATGATGCCGCGCGCCAGATCGAACTCGCGGCCCGCAAAGTCGTAATCGCCGCGGATCAGCGTCGCCTGTCCGGTGATCGCGGGATTGTCGGGCGTGCCGCCGATCTTCAGGTCCGCCGACCATTCGCTGTTGAGACCCAGCCCGGAGACGATCAATCCGCCCGAGGCGCGCGCGCGGACGTCCAGCGTCCAGGGCTTGCGCGGAGCATCGTCCTCCTCGCCGCCGCCGGGAACGTTGATCTCGCGGATGTTGAGCTGCGGCACCGCCGTCGCGGCGGAGGCGCGGCCCAGGCGATAACGGCTGCTGTCGAGCACCACGTCGCCCGCGATCGTGCCGCCCGTCCCGTCCGAATGGAAGGTCAGCGGCCCGGTCACCGTCGCGGAGATATCGTCGCGCGCGATCATCGCCGCGCGGCTGGCCTGGAGCGAGAGGTCGAGGCCGATGCCATGGGCGGCGGCGAAGTCGAACTGGCCGCTGCCGCTGACCCGCCCCTCGCGCCCCGCCTGCGCGGCGAAACGGTCGATCACCAGCCGCGATCCGCCGAACCGGCCGCTGGCCTGGACGTCGGTCAGGACGGTGCCGGTCGTCGCGCTTTCGATCCGCGCGCCGGTCGCGCGCACCGCCCCCCGGATGACCGGCTGGCGGAGCGAGCCGCCGACATCCGCGCCGATCGCCACCGGACCCGACAGATCGAACAGCTCGACCCCGGTCAGCCGCCACAGCGTATCGGCGGGCCCGGCATAGCGTAGCTGCGCGATCAGCTGCCCGGTCTGCATCCGGCTGGCCCAATCGCCCTGTCCGGCGGGCACCAGCAGCGCCTGGCCGCGCCCGACGATCCGCCCGCCCGACGCCATGACCGCGCGCACGCCCAGGCGGTCGGCGGACAACACGCCCGCTACCCCCATGTCGATCGGCCGCGAATTGAGCACCAGCCCCGCGCGCGTCAGCCCGCGAATGGTCAGGTCGACCTTGCCGGTCGGCGCCCCGCCCGCCCGGCGCAGGGTCAGCGTCCCGCTGGCGCTTCCCCCCAGTCCGAGGCCCGGATAACCGATGTCGAGCACGGCCAGCGGCATCCGGGACAGCCCCGCCTGCACCTCCACGCCATCGGCGTCGAGCCGCCCGGCCAGCTTCGCCTCGCCCCCCGCAAAGGCGAGGCGCGTCGACGCGAGGGCCCAGCTGTCGCCGTCGCGCGTGACCACGGCGGGCGACAGGAATTGCAGCGGACGCCGGTCGAGCGTGCCCTGCGCGGTCATCGACAACCGCCCCGGCGTCACCTGCGTCACGGTCTGGATCGCGAAGGCGCGACCGCGCGACCCCGAAATGCCGACCCGCACCTCGCCCGTCCCACCACGCAGTCGCGCGGTGCCGGTCATCTGCGCGATGTGGAAGGCGCCGTGCCGCACTCCCTGCGCACGCGCCGACGCCTCGACCGAGGCCCCGGCGGGATCGAGCAGCGCGATCAGGTCGAGCCGTCCCTGGCGGACCGCCACGCCCGCAATCTGCGCCTGTCGCGCCGCCAGATGGGTCTCGATCCGCTGCACGCCATTGGCGGGCCGGAACAGCAATTCGCCCGACAGCCCGCCGCCCGCCACGCCCAGCTGTCCGACAAAGCCGCCTTGAGCCACGGTCAGCGCGCCGGTCGCCCTGGCACCGGCGACCTCCAGCGGCTGGAACTGGATCACCGCATCCTGCCCGCGCGGCAGCAGGATCGCGCCGGTCAGACGGAACGGGCCCACGCGCGATCCGCCATCGGCGCGGACCGCAAAGCCCTGGTCGGTGGGGTCGAGATGCGCGCGCACATTGGCAAGACCCAGCGCGGCATTGGGCTGGGCGAGGATCAGGTCCAGCGTCGGCCGGTCGATCCGCCCGTCCAGCGTCATCTGCACCGGGCCATAGCTGCGCTGCCGCCCGCCGCCGACGAAGCGGAAGCTGCCGTCGGTCCGGCGGATCGCCTCGCCGGTCAGCCGGATATCCGGGCCGATCAGCACCAGCCGATGGAAATGGAAGACGCCGTCCGGCCCGCGCTCCAGATCGGTGGTCAGGCGCGGCAATCCGCCCGCCAGCGAACGCAGGAAGCTGTTGTCGAGGCGACGGACCTGCGCCTCGCCGCGCCCGACGATGCGCGTGCCATGGCCGCCCGCCCCCGGCAAGGCGGTCAGTTTGGAGCGGACATCGACGATGCCCAGGCCGGGGATCAGATAACGCTGCAACGCGCCGTCCAGCGCGACATCGTAGCGGCCGTTGGTCAGGTCGATCCGCAGGCCCAGCCGCCCCGCCAGCCTGTCCGACCGCAGCGCGAGTCCCTGTCCGACGATCGCCCGCGGCGTGATGCGCAGGTCGCCCGCCACCGACAGGCGGCGCAATATGCCGCCCGCCGCCTCGCCGATCCCCGTCACCCGCGCGGCGGTGAAGCGGACCGGTAGGGTCAGCGGCCAGCCGCCGCTCAACCGCCCCCGCCCCTCGGCCAGCGCGCCGTCGAACCCCGTGCGATCGAAGGAGAAGCGGTCCGCCGCCAGCCGATAGTCGAAGGCCGCCCGGTCGAACGCGCCGTCCAGCCGCAGGCGCATCGCGATCGCCTGTCCGCGCATATTGGCGAACAGCGCTTCGGGCCGGAGCAGGCGCGCCTCCACCCGCAGACCGTCGAAACGGTTGCCGCCCAGATCGACCGTCCCCGTCGCCCGCGCCCGCAAGGCGGCCGAGCGCAGCGCCAGCGCGCCGGTCAGGCGGCGCTCGGCGAAATCGGCTTGCCCGGCCAGCGTCACGCGCGGCGCGGTCAGGCGCTGCAACCGTCCGCGCAGGATTAGCGAGGGGGTGAGATAGCCCGATAGGGCATAGCGCCCCGCCCGCGCCGACAGCGTCAGGTCGGCCGCGCGCCGCTGCGCGATCAGGCCATGCGCGCGCCCGTCCCAGCGGGTCCAGCTGCCCTTGCCCGCGACGTCGAGCGACACCGGCGCGCGCGCGCCCGACAGACGCGACAACACGCCCCCGGCCCGCCCCCGCGCCTGGACCGCCAGGTCGAACCGGTCGCGGTCGGGCTGCGCGTCCAGCCGCAGGCGAAGCCGGTCGCTGCCCGCCACCGCGCCGTCGAGCGCGACGAGTGCCCGGCCGTCGCGAATGTCCGCGCGTCCATCGATCCGCGCCACCCGCCGACGCCCCAGCGCGGCGGGCGCGAGGACCAGCCGGTCGAGGTGGAGCCGGTCGATGCGGATATCGAAATCGGGCAGGATCGGCGTGTCGCGCCCGGTGCGGCGGGTGTGCGGCACATGATAGAGCGTGGCGAGCGGCGCTTCGACCGCACGGATGTCGAGCGCCCCCCGCGCCCAGTTCAACGGCCGCCAGTCCAGCCGGGCCCGCGGCACCCGGACCAGCAGGCCGTCCAGATCATAGACGCGCAGATCGACCAGCCGCATGTCCGAATAGAGCGACCCTTCGATCCGTCCGATCGAGAAGCGCAGGCCGGTCGGGGTGCGGATCGCCGCGATCCGGTCGGCGACCCAGCGATGACCGATCGCGGTATCGACGATCATCAGCGCGGCGCCGATCGTGGCCAGCACCAAGGCCATCAGGATCGCCAGCGCCCGGCCCCAGCGAAACCGGCGCGCGATCACCGGCGGATCGGCGGGCAGATCCTCCCCCTCGTTCAAAATGCCTGCCCCAGCGAGACATAGACCGCGACCCGGCTATCCCCCTTTTGCGGGTTGAGCGGCGTGCCGAGATCGAGGCGGATCGGTCCGAAATTGGAGTAATAGCGCACCCCCAGCCCGGTGCCGAAGCGCAGCCCGGTCAGGCGCGGCAGCGGCGAGGTCGCGATGTTCCCGGCGTCGAGAAAGGGCACGATGCCGAAATTGCCGAATGCCCTGACCCGCGCCTCGATCGAGAATTCCGCCAGGCTGCGCCCGCCAATGGGGTCGTTATTGGCATCGCGCGGCCCGATCGCCTGAAAGCCATAGCCGCGCACCGACGCGCCGCCGCCCGCGTAGAAACGCCGCGACGGCGCGATCTGGTCGCGCGGCGCGCCCAGGATCGTCCCCAGCCGGGTGCGCGCCGCCAGCACCACCCGGTCGCCGAGCGGGCGATAGATGCTGGCATCGACCTGCGTCCGGGCATAGCCGAACGCCGCCCCCTGCAACGACAATTCGGGGCTCAGCCGCCCGCCCAGCCGGAAGCCGCGCGTCGGGTTCAGCAGATCGTCCGATCCGTCATAGTTGAGGCTGGTCGGCAACGCGCCGATGAAGAAGGTCCGTCGGCGCGGCTGGCCGGTCGACTCGATCACGTCGCGCTCGTCCGAGGTCAACAGCTCGGCACCCAGCGACCAGGTCCAGGTCTTCTGGAAGAAGATGTTGGTCTGCCGCTCCAGGCTGGCCGACAGCGACAGCGTCTTGGCCTCATAGGCATCGCGCAGCAGATGCGCGGCGGCGAACTGCGCGGTCAGCACCCGGTCGCGGCCGTTGAAGTTGTTGCGCCGGAACACCACCGAGCCGAGCTGCTCGCGCGTGCCCAGCACGCTGCGCAGGGTCAGCGCGCCCTCGGGCGGGAAGAGGTTGCGATCGGTCCAGTTGATCGCCGCGCGCGCGCCCTCGCCGGTGCCATAGCCCAGCTCGCCCGCGATGGTATGCGACGGCGCGGGTTCCAGCGTCACCGCGACATTGACCGTCTCGGGCGTGTCGCCGGGCACCGGCTTGACCTGAACCGAGGAGACGAGTCCCGTCTGCACCAGCGCGCGGCGCAGATCGTCCAGCCCGGCCGAGTCATAGGGATCGCCGGGGCGGAAGCGCGCAATGTCCTGGACATGCTCGGCGTCGAACAGCCGGTCGCTGGTGGTGATGATCCGCCCGTAACGGCGCGGCGTGCCCGGCGCGATCGACAGGTCCAGCGTCGCGGTGCGCGCGGCGCGATCGACCACGATCTGCGGATCGCCGACCTTGGCGAAGGGAAAGCCCGCCTCGCCCACCGCCGCCTTCAGGGCCGCCTCGCCCGCGACGATGGTATCGGCGTCGACCGGATCGCCCGGCTTGATGCCGAACGCCCGCGTCAGCGGCGCGGCCTTGTCCCCCGCCTTCTGCACCCCGTCGAGCGTCACCCCGGCGAAACGGTACAGATTGCCCGGTGTCGCCTGCAGCAGCACGGTCGGCACCTCGCCGGGTTCGATCCGCGTCACGACCTGCGCATCATAATAGCCCGCGCCGCGCAGCAAATTGGTCAGCAGCGCGGCATCCTCTCGCGCGCGGCGGTCGAGCTGCGCGGCGTTGGCGGGATCGCCGTCATTGGTGTGGAGGCTGGACAGCTCGTCGAACCGCTTGCGGAGCAGGTCCCCCGCGCCGTCGATCCCCTCGACCCGCCAGCGATAACGCCGCTCCGCCGCCGCATCGACCGTTGCCGCGATCGTCGCGGACGGATCGCCCGGCGCGGTCGAAAGGTCGGGCCAGGCCACCCCGATCTCGGGCAGCGGCGCAAGCGGCGCGGACGGGTCGAGCATCGTCGGATCGATGGCATCGGGCGTCGTCTGCGCGGCGGGCGCGGTCGGGGACGATGCGGGGCTGGTCCCGACCGGGACCGTCTGGGCAGGCGCCTGGCCCGTCCAGGCGATTCCGCCCATTTCCATGGCAATACAAAGGATGGCGACCGAGCGGCGCGGCCGCCCGACGCGGACCATCATGGCCCAGTCCCTAGCCGCGACGGAGCGGCAGCGACACCCCCCGGCACGCTCGGTTGAACAGATTTGCCGCGCCGGACGTCGCGCGCCATGGTCCGCGTGCCACCCGGCCCGCATCAATGCACGGTGCCGAACGCCTCTTCGCTGGACAACAGGCCGATCAGGCGCTCGATCTGGCGCCAGCGGCAGAAATGGATGTGGTTGCCCAGGTCGCGGCTACGCCCCGCGCGCGCCGCCGCTTCTCCGCCCGCCGATTCGCCGAACGTCTCCATCATCTCCGCCGCAGTCGCCACATCGGTGTCGGTGACGAAGGGAGGAACCTGAAAGCCGCCGCCGCGATCGGGCATATACACTCCTGAATCGTGCCGTTTCGCTGGCGTCCCTAATCCGGATTTCCGTTTTTCGCCAGTCCCCTTGGCCTGTGCCGCGCGCCCCGTCGCGGGACGGCTGGCCTCTCCCGGCGCATCGTGCGAGGACGGTCGCCATGACCGATCCCCAGCGCCCTTCCGCCCAGCCATCCCCGCCCCGCGCGCCGCGGCCGTCCGCGCCCGCGGGCGGGTTCTTCATCACAGTCGGCGTGGTGGGCGGCATCCTCGCCGGGCTGGCGACGGGACAGGTGACGCTGGGCGTGCTGGCCGGACTGGGGTTCGGCATCCTCGTCGCGCTGCTGCTCTGGTGGCGGAGCCGCTGAGGCCGTCAGCTGGGCAGCCGCATCTGCCACACCACCCGCCCGATCACCGTGATCGGCCCCTGCGGGACCGGCGGCGCGGCGGGATTGTCGCTTGACGCGACCAGCCCCTCGGGCCCGGCACGGACGCGCTTGACCATCAACACCTCGCCGATGCGGATGATATAGAGGCCGCCCCGCGCGGGCGGGCGGACATCCTGCTGATCGACGACCAGGTGATCGCCGTCCATCAGCCCCGGCGCCATCGAGTCGCCCCGCACCCGGATGACCGAGGCGGCGCCCTCGTGCAGCCCCAGCCGCCGCGCCAACTGGCGATCGAGCGCCTCGACCCCGATCATCACCTCGTCATCCACGGTCGCCCCCGGCCCCGCCGAGGCCGCCACCGCGAGCCGCCGCACCAGCATCGGCCCCGCCTCCACCGACGCGCCCAGCCGCGTTTCGGGGATGCCGAAGAACTCGGCCAGCTGACGGCGATCGCCCTCGGCCAGCATGCGCGGCGACCCACGATGGACGAACTGGTGGAGATAGGCCTCGTTGCGCCCCAGCATGCGCGACAGCGCGGCCAGGCTGACGCCCGCCTGCTCCGCCAGCGCCTGAAGCGTGGCCCTGATCTCCGATCCCGACATGGCCTCCGATATAGGCATAGGATTTTTCCTAGACAAGTTGGAAATTAGAACAGAACAAGAACATCGGAGATTCGGACAATGGGAGAACGTTCATGGAATTGCTGGGGTTGATCGAACGCTATCTGAAGGCCAGCCACATGCCGGAAACCAAGTTCGGCCGCATGGCGGTCAACGACCCGCGACTGGTGGGCGACCTGCGGCGCGGGCGGGAGCCGGGGCCGGAGATGGTCCAGCGCGTCCGCAGCTTCATCGCGGAGCATCGCGCATGACCGCGCTCGCCTGGTCGGACCCCACCCGCCGCTCCGCCGGTCTGTGCCGCAGCCGTCCGCGTCCCGCCGATCGCGGCGAAAGGCTGGCCCGCGTCCTTGTCGCCCATGCCGCGCAGGCGGGCTGTACGGTCACGATCGCGGTCCAGGCGGTCGAGCCCTGGTCGTCGGCGACATTCAGTGGATCAGTGGCGACCCTGTCGCTGGCCGCACCCTCTTCCCCCGCCCTGGCCGCCTGGCTGGCCGATCTGGCGGAGGCGGATATTCCGCTGGGTCGCGATATCGTCGCCGATCTGGCGGTCGAACCGGCGGCGGAGGGGTGGCTGCTGCGCGTCCTGACCTTTGCGGATGCGGCAAACGGATGAACGGTCGGTCATTTTTCTGTTGATATGTTGTAACACTACGCTACCGACGGGGCTTCGCCAATCATCGGAGCCCTGTCCTTGCCCAAGTCCGTCCTGCTGTCCGGCCTGTCGGCCACCGCCGTCGCCGCCCTGTTCGCCCTTCCCGCCGCCGCGCAGACCGTAGGCCAGCCGACCAATCGCGGCCGCGAGATCGTGGTGACCGCGCCGGTCCAGCAGTCGGAAGCGGACGTGCTGTCGGGCACCTCGATCGTGACGGGCGAGGAACTGCAACGCTCGATCCGGCCGACCATCGGCGAGACGCTGGCCCGTCAGCCGGGCGTGTCGGCCACCTCGTTCGGCCCCAACGCCTCGCGCCCGGTGCTGCGCGGCTTCCAGGGCGAGCGTATCCGCGTGCTGACCGACGGTATCGGATCGATCGACGTGTCGAACACCAGCGTCGACCATGCCGTCGTCATCAACCCGCTGCTCGCCGAGCGGATCGAGGTGCTGCGCGGCCCCTCCGCGCTGCTGTTCGGATCCTCGGCGGTGGGCGGCGTGGTCAACGTCATCGACACCCGCATCCCGCGCACCGTGCCCGAAAATGGCTATCGCCTGTCGGGCATGGCGACCTATGGCTCGGCCGCGACCGAACGGTCGGTGGCGGGCGCGACCGATGTCGCGGTCGGCAAGCAGTTCGTGGTCCACGCGGACGGTTCGTATCTGAAGACCGACAATCTGAAGATCGGCGGCTATGTCCTGTCTCCGCGCGCCCGCGCCGAGGCGCAGGCGGCGGCGGCACAGGCGCCCCGCGACCCGCTCAACTTCGCCCGGCTCGCCAATCTTCGCGGTCGCCTGCCCAACACCGCCAGCGAGACCTGGACGGCGGGGGTCGGCGGTGCGCTGATCACCGATACGGGCTCGCTGGGCATCGCCTATAGCCATTACGACAGCCTGTACGGCGTGCCGATCCGCTATACCCTCACCCCCGGTGGCGAAAAGCCCGAGGCGCCGCGTCTCAGCCTCGTCCAGAACCGCCTCGACCTGCGCGGCGAGATCGAGACGGGCGGCGGCTTCCTCGACCGCATCCGCCTGCGCGCGGGCGCGGCGCAGTATCGCCATTACGAGCTGGAGGAAGATGGCGGCATCGGCACCGCCTTCTACAACAAGGGCATCGAGAGCCGCCTCGAGCTGGTCCAGTCGAAGCGCGACGGCTGGCAGGGTGCATCAGGCGTTCAGTTCTTCAACCGCGACTTCGACGTGCGCGGCGACGAGGCGTTCCTGCCGCGCAACAACACCGCGCAGGTCGGCCTGTTCACCCTGCAGCAGCTGGATCGCGGCGCCTTCAAGATGGAGGCGGGCGCCCGTTACGAGCATACCTCGCTGACCGCGCGCACCGCCGTCGCCGACAACCGCTTCTTCCGGGGCCAGCGCAGCTTCGACGCCTTTTCGGGCTCGGTCGGTGCCAGCTACGGCTTCGCGCCCGACTGGCGCGCAGGCCTGAACCTGTCGCGCACCGAACGCGCGCCGTCGGCCGAGGAACTGTTCGCCAACGGCCCGCACGCCGGGACCGAGGCCTATGAGCTGGGCAACCCCAATTTCAAGAAGGAAGCGAGCTGGGGCATCGAGGCGACCGTCCACGGCCATGGCGAGGGATATAGCTTCGACGCCTCGGCCTATTACAACCGCTTCTCCAACTATATCTATGACGCGCTGGTCCAGCAGGGTCCGTGCGAAGCAGCGGCCGCGCCGTCGGGACGCAAGGTCGATCTGCCCTGCTTCCAATATGCGCAGGCCGATGCCCGCTATTACGGGATCGAGGCGGAGGGTTCGGTTCGCCTTGCGACGATCGGCACCTATGCGATCAACGCCGACCTGCTGGGCGACTATGTCCATGCGCAGATCCTGAACACCGGCCCCGCCCCGCGCATCCCGCCGCTGCGGCTGCTCGGCGGGCTGGAAGCGCAGTCGGACCGGGTGAACGCCCGCGTCGAGGTGGAGCGCAGCTTCCGCCAGAGCCGCGTGCTGGGGCTGGAGACGCCGACCAACGGCTTCACGCTGGTCAACGCCTCGGTCCAGCTCAAGCCCTGGGGCGCGGTGAACCCGACGACGCTGACCCTGTCGGCCAACAACATCTTCGACGTCGACGCGCGCCGCCATGCCAGCGTGCTGAAGGACTTCGCGCCGCTGGCCGGTCGCGATCTGCGCGCGACGCTCAGCTTCAAGCTCTGACGCCCCCTCGAGCGTTCAGACCTGGGCCCTTCCCGTTCCGGCGGGAGGGGCCCTTTTTCATGTCGCCGCCCGCCCCCGCCGGGGGTGGACAAACCAGGCCGCCTTCGGGAGAAGCGGGAGGATAAGGAGAGAAGACATGTCCCGAATGGGCAAGTTCGACTGGGCGGATCCCTTGCTGCTCGACGACCAGCTGACCGATGACGAGCGGATGATCCGCGACACCGCGCGCGCCTATGCCGACGACCGGCTGGCGCCGCGCATCATCGACGCCTTCGCCAACGAGCATACCGATCCCGCGATCTTCCGCGAGATGGGCGAACTCGGGCTGCTCGGCCCCACCATCCCGGAGGAATTCGGCGGCGTCGGCGCATCCTATGTCGCCTATGGCCTGATCGCGCGCGAGGTGGAGCGGATCGACAGCGGCTATCGCTCGATGATGAGCGTGCAGTCGAGCCTCGTCATGTATCCGATCCATGCCTATGGCTCGGACGAACAGAAAAGCCGCTATCTGCCCAAGCTGGCGAGCGGCGAATGGATCGGCTGTTTCGGGCTGACCGAACCCGATGCGGGCTCCGATCCCGGCGGCATGCGCACCACCGCCAAGAAGGTCGATGGCGGCTATGTCCTGTCGGGCGGCAAGACGTGGATCTCCAATTCGCCGATCGCCGATGTCTTCGTGATCTGGGCCAAGTCGGATGCGCATGGCGGCGCGATCCGGGGCTTCGTGCTGGAAAAGGGCATGAAGGGGCTGTCGGCGCCCAAGATCGACAACAAGCTGTCCCTGCGCGCCTCGATCACCGGCATGGTGATGATGGACGAGGTGGCGGTGGGCGAGGACGCGCTGCTGCCGCATGTCGAAGGGCTGAAGGGCCCGTTCGGCTGCCTCAACCGCGCACGCTACGGGATCAGCTGGGGCGCGATGGGGGCGGCCGAATTCTGTTTCCACGCCGCACGCCAATATGGGCTGGACCGCAAGCAGTTCGGGCGGCCGCTGGCGGCGACGCAGCTCTATCAGAAGAAGCTGGCCGATATGGAGACCGAGATCGCGCTGGGCCTGCAAGCCTCGCTGCGCGTCGGCCGCCTGATGGACGAGGGCCGGTTCGCGCCCGAGATGATCTCGATCGTCAAGCGCAACAATGTCGGCAAGGCGCTCGACATCGCGCGGGCATCGCGCGACATGCATGGCGGCAACGGCATTTCGGGCGAGTATCAGGTGATGCGCCACATGCTGAACCTGGAGACGGTCAACACCTATGAAGGCGCGCATGACGTCCACGCGCTGATCCTGGGCCGCGCCATCACCGGGATCGCGGCATTTTGATCCCGTCCCCATTCCTCCCCAAGCTTGGCTTGGGGAGGGGAACCATCCGAAGGATGGTGGAGGGGCTTATGCCCCTGCCCCTCCACCACGCCCAGCGGGCGCGGTCCCCCTCCCCATCTTGCGATGGGGAGGATTGAGGATGGCAAATCCCCCACCCCTGACCGGACTGAAAGTCGTCGAGTTGGCCCGCATCCTCGCCGGTCCCTGGGCGGGGCAGGTGCTGGCCGACCTCGGCGCGCAGGTCGTCAAGGTCGAGAGCCCCGAGGGCGACGACACCCGCCGCTGGGGCCCGCCCTTCATCGCCAACCCGGACGGCAGCCGCGACGCGGCCTATTTCCACGCCGCCAATCGCGGCAAATCCTCGGTCGTCGCCGACTTCGCAACGCCGGAGGGGCAGCGGATCGTCCGCGACCTGGTCGCCGATGCCGATGTGGTGATCGAGAATTTCAAGCTGGGCGGCCTTGCCCGCTACGGCCTCGACCATGACAGCCTGTCGGCGATCAACCCGCGCCTGATCTATTGCTCGATCACCGGCTTCGGGCAGGACGGCCCCTATGCCCCGCGCGCGGGCTATGACTTCATCGTCCAGGGCATGAGCGGGATCATGGACCTGACCGGCGAGCCGGACGGTCCGCCGCAGAAGATCGGCGTGGCGCTGGCGGACATCATGACCGGGCTCTATGCCGTGATCGCGATCCAGGCGGCGCTGCACATGCGGGAGCGCACGGGCCGTGGGCAGCGGATCGACATGGCGCTGCTCGACACGATGACCGGGGTGCTCGCCAACCAGGCGATGAACTATCTCGCCTCGGGCACGACGCCGACCCGGCTGGGCAATGCGCATCCCAATATCGTGCCCTATGCCGCCTTTCCCGCCAGCGACGGCTGGTTCATCCTGGCGGTGGGCAATGACACGCAGTTCCGGCGCTTCGCCGCGCTGGTCGGGATCGATGGCGACGATCCCCGCTTCGCGACCAACGCCTTGCGCTGCGAGCATCGCGACACGCTGACCCCGATGATCGAAGCGGCGACGCGGGTCTGGCCGCGCGACACGCTGCTCGCCCGGCTGGCGGCGGAGGGCGTGCCCGCCGGGCCGATCAATACGGTGGAACAGGCCTTTGCCGATCCGCAGGTCGTCGCGCGCGGACTGGCCATCCATCCGCAGCGGCCCGACGGCTCCACCGTTCCCGGCGTCCGCACCCCGATCCGCTTTTCCGACGCCGACCTGATGCTCGACCGCGCCGCGCCGCTGCTGGGACGCGACCGGCCGACGACGTAGCCCGCCTCGATTGAGCGGGGCTGGTCGATCGCCTATGCCTCGCCCCCGATGACCAGCCTGACCGTCAACAACCAGCCCATCCGCTATCGCCTGCCCCCGGACACGCCGCTGCTCTGGGCGCTGCGCGACGCGTCCAACCTGACCGGCACCAAATATGGCTGCGGCACGGGCGATTGCGGCGCGTGCACGGTCGATCTGGACGGGCGGGCGGTGCGCAGTTGCCAGATCCCCATCGGTCGGATCGAGGGCAGCGTCGTCACCACGATCGAAGGGCTGTCGCGCGACCGCTCGCACCCCGTGCAGCAGGCGTTCCTGGCCGCCAATGTCAGCCAGTGCGGCTTTTGCATCCCCGGCCTGGTGATGGCCGCCGCCGCGCTGCTCCGCCGCTATCCGGCCCCCTCCGAAGCGACGATCCGCGCGCAGATCACCAATTTGTGCCGCTGCGGCGTCTATCCCCGGCTGGTCGAGGCGATCCAGCGCGCCGCCCGTGCCGCGCGGGGCGAGGAGACGATCCCCGCCGCCCCCCTGCCCGGCACCGATCCCGCCGACGCCGCGCGTGCCGTTCCCGCGCTCCTTGCGCCTGCGGGCGTTCATGACACGCCATGACCCGATTCTTTCACAATGCTGACGGACGGGTTCAGCATCCGCTCAACGGCCATGGGGCAAGGTGCATCGCATGATCGGGGTCGGCTCGTGCGCCGACGGATGGGGATGCGAGCGATGAGCAGGAACTGGATGGCGGGCTTGCTGGCGACGGCGGCGATGGCGGCGGGCATGGCCCCGGCGATGGTCGGCGCGCAGGCGATGATCATGGATGGCCCGCGCGGCCGTCCGGAGGGCGGCCCCCGCCCCGGAGGCCCCGGTCCGGGCGGCCCGGCCGGTCGGCTGGAGCGCAGCGAGGGGCGGCCAATCTTCCACGACCGCGAATCCTTTCCCGAGAACCGCCCGGCCTTCCGCCCGGACCATGCCGAGGCGCCGCGCCCACAGCGTCCCGAACCCGGCCCCGCACCCGGCCGCCCCGATGGCGGACCACGCGACTATGACCGCCCTGGCCCGGACGGACCCGGACCGGACCGGCCGCGCCCCGATCGCGGCGACTGGCGCGGCGACCGGCCGCGCGACCCGGCGGGCTGGCGGACGCCGGACGACGACCGCCGCCAGCAGGAATGGCGTCAAAGGGAATGGCGGGACCAAGCGCAGAACCAGCGCTGGCGCGATGAGGAACGGCGTCGGCGCGAGGATCGCGACCGCTGGGGCCGCAGCTTCGGCGACTGGCGGGACCAGAACGACCAGAATTACGGCTTTGCCGAACGGCGCGCCTGGGCCGATCAGTGGAACCGCAGCTGGCGTCGCGACCGCCGCTATGACTGGCTGGGCTGGCGCTCGCTCAATCGCGGCACCTATCACCTGCCCCGTTATTATTCGCCCTATGGTGGCTATGGCTATCAGCGTTTCTCCAGCGGCGTGATCCTGGAGCCGATGTATTTCGGCCAGAGCTATTGGCTGGACGATCCCTATGCCTATCGCCTGCCGCCCGCTTACGGCTCGTATCGCTGGGTCCGCTATTATAATGATGCGGTGCTGGTCGACCTGCGCAGCGGGCTGGTGGTCGACATCGTGTACGACATCTTCTGGTAATGGCGGGACGGAGGGGGTGCACGCGCCCCCTCCGTCTCCAGCCCTCTTGTCTTTGGCGGCCCATCGTCGCACATCCGGGTCATGTCGTTGTTTTCGAGGAAGCCGAAGGGCAATCCCGCCGCCTCCCCCGTCCGCGCCCGCTTCGGGGTCAGCGTGCCCGAACGGCTGGACGCCAACCCTGCGGTCCAGCGGGTGGTGACCGATACCGCGCAAATCTATTATCAGCATGACTTCCTCACGCCCGCCCAGTGCGACGCGCTGATCGCGATGATCGATTCCAATCGTCGGCCCTCGACCCTGTTGTCCGACCGGCCCGATTACGGATTCCGCACATCGGAAAGCTGCGACATGAACCGCTGGTCCCCCGATGTGCAGCCGATCGACGAATCGATCGCCGATCTGCTCGGCATCGCCCCCGAACAGGGCGAGACGATGCAGGGCCAGCGTTATGCCCCCGGCCAGCAATTCCGCGCGCATCACGACTATTTCCACGAAAGCGAAAGCTATTGGGAAAAGGTCCGGGTCCATGGCGGCCAGCGCACCTGGACCGCGATGATCTATCTCAACGACGTGCCGGAGGGCGGCGCGACCTGGTTTCCGCAGGCCGGCATCCGCGTCGCGCCGCGCCGGGGCCTTCTGCTCGCCTGGAACAACATGAAGCTGGACGGCAGCCCCAACGAGATGACCCTGCATGAAGGGATGCCGGTGGTCGAGGGCGTCAAATACGTCATCACCAAATGGTTTCGCGAGGGCAACTGGGTCAGCTGACCCGGCGGTCCCTGCCCGCCCCCATCCCCCCTTGTCGCGACTCCGCGCGGCATGGCATGGCGTTCGCGTGACGTTCTCCGCTTTCGCCGCCCGCCCATGACCGAAGTCCTCGGCATCGGCCAATCGATTCTCGGCCAGCCCTGGCGCTGGCGTGCCCTGGCCGCCGATGCGCGCGACGGGCTAGGTCATGACGATCTGGTTGCGCAGCTGTTGCTCGCACGCGGCTGCCCGCCCGATGCGGTCGAGGAGCATCGCACGCCGTCGATCCGGGGATTCATGCCCGATCCCTCGATCTTCCGCGACATGGACCGCGCCGCCGCGCGCCTGGCCGATGCGGTGATGGCGCGAGAGGCGGTCGCCATCTTCGGCGATTATGACGTGGACGGCGCGACCTCGGCGGCGGTGATGGTCCGCCTGCTGCGCGACCTCGGCCTGGCGCCCCGCGCCTATATCCCCGACCGTCTCAGCGAAGGCTATGGCCCGACCGAGGCGGCGCTGCTGCGCCTCCAGGCGGAGGGCGCCAACCTGATCGTCACCGTCGATTGCGGCGCGCAGGCGTTCGAGCCGCTCGCCGCCGCCCAGGCCGCCGGGATCGAGATACTGGTGGTCGACCACCACAAATGCGCGACCGAGTTGCCGCGCGCCCATGCGGTGGTCAACCCCAACCGGCTGGACGAGACCGAGGGCGCCGCGCACGGCCATCTGGCGGCGGTCGGCGTCTGCTTCCTGCTGGGTGCGGCGCTGATCCGGACGCTTCGCACCCGCGGCTTCTTCGCCGACCGGGCCGAGCCGCGCCTGCTCGACCTGCTCGACCTCGTCGCGCTGGGCACGGTGGCCGATGTGGCCCCCTTGCGCGGCCTCAACCGCGCCTTCGTCGCCCAGGGGCTGAAGGTCATGGCGCAGCGGCGCAATATCGGCCTGGCCGCGCTGACCGAGGCGGCACGGCTGACCCGCGCACCGACCTGTTCCGACCTCGGCTTTGCGCTGGGTCCGCGCATCAATGCGGGCGGACGGGTGGGCCGCGCCGATCTGGGGGTGCGGCTGCTCACCACCGAGGACCCGGCGGAGGCGCGCGCCATCGCCGAGGAGCTCAACCATTTCAACGACGAACGCCGCGCGATCGAGGCCGGGGTCCAGGCCACCGCCGAGACCATCGTCGACCGCGCGCGGCAAGTCGCGGTCGTCTCCGGCGCGGGCTGGCATCCCGGCGTCATCGGCATCGTCGCAGGGCGGCTGAAGGAAAAGCTCGACCGCCCTGCCATCGTCATCGCGATCGACGAGCATGGGATCGGCAAGGGATCGGGCCGCTCGATCGCCGGGGTTGATCTAGGCGCCGCCATATTGTCCGCTAGGGAACAGGGGCTGCTGATCGCCGGAGGGGGCCATGCCACGGCGGCGGGCCTGACCGTGGAGGCGGATCGGATCACCGAGTTCGCCGAATTTCTGGAGGAGCGCCTGGCCGAAGCGGTGGTCCGCGCCAGCGCGGGCCGCGCGCTGCTGGTCGACGCCGTGCTGGCCCCCGGCGGGGTCAATCCCGCTTTGGTCGGCGCGATGGAGGCGGGCGGCCCTTACGGCATGGGCTGGCCTGCCCCGCGCATCGCCGCCGGCCCCTTTCGCGTGATCCGCGCCGATCTGGTCGGCACCAACCATGTCCGCGCCATCGTCGCCGGCGCGGACGGCCGCAGCCTGAAGGCGATGGCCTTCCGCCAGGCCGACACCGCGCTGGGACAGGCTTTGCTGGGGGCCGGCAGCACGCGCCGCCTGTGGCTGGCAGGCCGCGCCAAGGTCGACGACTGGTCGGGCCGCGACGTCGCCGAACTCCATATCGAGGACGCCGCATGGGCCGACTGAAAAAAGTTGTTGACCGATTCCACAACCTCCCTTAGAGGCCCCTCCACGCCACCCGGCGGCCCCTTCGTCTAGCGGTTAGGACGCGGCCCTTTCACGGCTGAAACACGGGTTCGATTCCCGTAGGGGTCACCAGCACCCGCCAGAATGGCGGATTTGTGCGGTGTATGCGGTCTTCATGGACGCCTTACCCATCCTTGTGTACAAAGGATGCGTACAAAGTGATCCGCATGGCTGCTCCGTTCAAAGACCCTCGCACTGGCATTTTCTATTTTCGTCGGGTTATTCCCGCAGTGCTTCGGCCGTTCTTCGACGGCGCGTCGAGCGAGTATAAGCGGACCCTCGATACGTGCGATCCGGATGAAGCTCGCAAGCGCTACCACCCGCACGCCATTGTTTACGACCAGAAGCTTGCGGCAGCGCGGCGCAGCCTTGTCAGTCAGCAGCTTCGATCGGCGCGATCCATGGTCGACGCCTATCTTGACGGCGTCAGCGACCAGCAACTGCAAGGCATGGCCCAGAAGCTAGCATCGCTCGAATTTGGTGCTTTCCAACACGCCCACGGCCTAACCGACTATGACCCCGGTTCGCGCTATGACTTCGGCAGCCCGCCGGAAAGGCCTGACCTCCAAAACTTCGGCGACCGCAAGACGATGCTGGAGGCAGTGCCGGACTTCAGCCTGATGCCTTGGCTTGAAACGCTACGGCGGATTTCCACTCTCCCGTCGCTGGATCCGATCGACTGGGCTATCCTCGCGATCGCGTTCAACAGCGGCGTTGCCCAGCCAGTCGAGCCAGCACTCTACGAGGCGATCGGCCAAGCCTTTCTTGACAGGCTTTGCGAGGCCTGCACGCCCAAGATCGATCCGGCCCGCACGCGCATCCTGCCATCCGCGATCCCGTTCAGGGTGGTGCCAAGTATTCATCACTCGTCCGCAGGCCTGCAAGCGGCAGAAACCCCAGCGAACGCTCCGGCACCGACTATTACGAAGGTCTTTGAGGATTGGGCCGTGTCGCAGCGTCGCGAGCCAAAGCTCGTAGATGAATGGCGTACCGCGATCGCTCGATTTGCCCGCCTGCACGATGATCCGCCCGTCGATACCATCACAACGTCGATGGTCCGCACCTATCGCCGGACTTGCGCGGCGTTGCCGTCGCGCGTGGGCAAGGCGATCAACGCGCTTCCGCTACTCGAGCAGGTGGAATTCGCCAAGGCGCAGGGGCTGAAATTACTCGCGCCCGCAACGGTCAACAAGGCGCTGTCCGCCATCCGCGTGACGCTCGATCACGCCGTCGAAGAACTCGAAGTCATAACCGAGAACGTAGCGAAGGCTGTCAAGTCGCTCCCGAAAAACGAGATCGAAGACCCTCGCCTGCCGTTCGAACCGCAGGATCTCGTTAAAATCTTCAGTGCAGAGCTCCCGAATAAGAGCGGTGTTGCACCCAGCACCTTGGCCTGGACTTTGCTCTTGGCTCCCTTCACCGGATGCCGGCTGGAGGAACTGGGCAAGCTGCGTCCAGGTAACGTCAAGACCTACGACGGCATTCCCTACATAGCGATCGAGCCAGATCGCCTGCGTGTCCGCGAGGAACAGGAAGGCCCAGCCAAGCGGATGAAGACCGCGAGTGCCAAGCGCGATATCCCACTGCACCCCGTCCTCATAAAAGCGGGCTTCCTCGATCTGGTGGCCAAGCGAAGGGATGAGAATGCCGAATGGCTGTTTCCGGAACTGGACACCAACAAATATGGCAGCCGAACACAGCGTCTTTCGCGGGTAATGAACGACTTTTTGGATAGCATTGGACTATCAGACCCAGAACTGGTCTTCTACTCGTTCCGCCACACCGGCAAGCGGGCAATCCGGGGCAAAGCTCCCGCCGAAATAGTCGACCTGTTGTTCGGCCATGCCAATGGATCAGTCAGCACGCATTATGGGCGCGGCGCTGATATGCAGGTGCTACGGGACGCCATTGAAAAGATTAACTATCCGGAGGTGGACTGGAGTCGCGTAGTCCAGCGCTTCATTACAGCAATCTAGGTATCGTGGACAAAGCTTGACGTCGTGGTGCGCCACTGATTCAAGGCTGCCTTTTGGAGGCAGACTTGGGCGA
>NZ_JBHZQU010000019.1:0-55926 GCF_042867205.1 Sphingomonas sp. NCPPB 2930
ATGCGTTCGCCGCGCCAACATCGCGCACTGGTTTTTGCAACCGCTTAAATCTGTCCGGTGAAACGGGGGCTAGATCACCGACGCTGCGACCCCTCATTGCCGGACCGGTCAATCTGCGCGCCATCGAGGAGGACTGGGACGATACGCTGCGGCTTGCCGCCTCGATCCGTGCCGGCACCGTCCGCGCATCGGTGATGCTGCGCAAGCTTGCCGGCTATCCGCGCCAGAACCCCGTCGCCCGCGCCCTGCGCGAAATCGGGCGGGTCGAGCGCACCCTGTTCATGCTCGACTGGCTCGACGATGCTGATCTGCGTCACCGCACCAACGCCAACCTCAACAAGGGCGAGGCCCGGAACGCGCTCGCCCGCGCCGTTTTCTTCAACAGCCTGGGCGAACTACGTGACCGCACCTTCGAGAACCAGCGGCACCGCGCCTCCGGCCTCAACCTTATCGTCTCGGCCATCATCCTGTGGAACACCGTCTATCTCGACCGGACCGCCCACCACCTGCGCGAGCGCGGCATCGACGTGCCCGACACCCTGCTCGCCCATGTCGCCCCGCTAGGCCGAGAGTATATCAGCCTCACCGCGACTATCTGTGGAGCGAGATCGAAAAACCCCACGAGCGGTTCAGGCCGCTGCGGACCACGGGATCAGCCATCCGCCCTTAGCGTACGCTCGGAGACACATTCTGCGATGACCCCAGATGGCCGCCAGCATCGCGAAGGCCAGCATGACGAGCGAGACGTGCCGGTGCCAGCCATGCCAGGAGCGGGTCTCGTTGTGGTCGAGACCGAGTTCATTCTTGGCCGTCTCGAAGCTGCCCTCGATAGCCCAGCAATGTCCCTCCACCCCAACCAGGGTTTCAATGGTCGTGCTGACCGAGCACCAAGTCGTGAAGAAGGCAAGGTCATCATCCGCGACGTGGCGGCGGATCAGCAGGCCTCTGGTCCATGTCCCGACTGCGTCATCGACATATTCGTCGGCTTCGAGGTCGGCGAGCTCGAAATAGGCCCAGTCATGGACGCGCTCGCCCTTGGTGCCCTGACCCGCCGAAAGACGCTGCCAGACAGCAGGGTCGAGGTCGTGTGCGATCAGCGCGGCGGTGCCCGCGACAACCGGCTTGTCGCCCCACGACCCGAAGCGATGGCCGCCCTTCACGCCCAGCACATAGCCCTTGCCAGCACGGCGCAGCACCTGCTCGATGTCGCCGACGCCGTAGACCGCATCCGCCGCGATCCAGGCGAACGGCATACCGGCCATGATCGCGCGTCCGATCATCTTCACCGCCAGCGCTGGCTTGGTGACGAATGCCGCGCCCTCCGGCACATGCGCGGCCGCCGGGCGTGCCGGGTCGGCGGTCCAGCTCTTCGGCAGATAGAGCGCCCGGTAGACGAAAGCATGGCCCTTGGACGAGACATAAGCGGCGAACACGCCGATCTGGCAGTTGGTCACCTTGCCAGCCGACCCGGTATATTGACGCCCCCATGCCCCACGACGCCTTGCTCTGCTTCAGAAACCCGTTCGCCGGCGGATGATCCCCCGGATCATCCGCTGTTCGGCTCACCGTCGATAACCAGCACTGCATCATCAGCGCCCAGGTGCTCCAGCGCATAGTCGCGCACCACGTCGCGCAGGGCATCCGCAGCCCAGGATCGCCTACTGTTGCCATGGCCCCGCATCGCCGGCCACCTCGGCGCGCATCCACCCCGTCTTGCGACGGTCGTCGCCTAGCAGGCCATCCAGAAAACTGCTCGCCGATGCCGCAACTCGCGCCTGGTTGAACAGGGGGCGCATCCGCGTCTTCACCTCACGCAGCGATGATGTCCAAAGATCCAGCGTCGCCTCGATCGATGCTCCCGTCACCACACCCCCCCCCGTCATGGTGACCCATTGATTCAAAACACGATCAAGAACGCAACTGTAATGCTAGGCTGGCAGCAGCTGGGGAGATTGGCAACGCCCCCCCCCCCCCGGGGCCGTCCAACCTCACAGGTCATCAGCGATTGCGAACTTGTCACCGATGGTTGTATTTTTAAGGGAGATAGCATGACGTCACGCACCCACTGACCATGTCGACATTTCACATGTGTTAGACTTTTAGCATTTGTCGACCAGCTTCTCAGACAATCACCTGGAACATAAATTAGCTTCGCTCGAATCGACGAGCGCAACGGGAGAATGTCATGCTGAAAGCACAGCGTCTCGCCATTTATACGTTTTTCGCTCTTCCGATATGCGTGTCTCCAATGACCGCTACCGCACAGACTCGCGACGAGGCTTATACACAGTGCGTTATTAGTTGCGAGCATTGGATTGAAGTTGACCGAACACAATATACCAGATGTTATCGCATGTGCGAGAATCGCTTTGGATACGGTGAACCTGGCCAGCGCGGCGATCCTGATCGCTTTCCTCGTCCTACCCCAGGCCGGGACTGCATTGTCCATGCAATTGAAGGTTGCAGCACGAATTTTCAATAATCGAGCCGGTTTGATATAATGTCAGGGTGCGTGAATGGATTCGCGCACCCGCAAGTATCACGCCGCCTTCCACGCCTGATACTCTGCTGCCTGCCGGTTCAACCGATACCAGCGCTGACGCTCCGGCGTCCCGTCCTTTATGGCCTTATCCATGAACGCTGTGCCCGACTTCAGGCGATACATTCCCGCCTTCACCTCGGCACCCGATACCTCGAACCGGTTGCTGCCGCCGGTGATCATGACGTCTTGCGCCATGCCTGCCCCGAGCTTTGCCAGCATCGCGAAGATGCGATCAGCGCCCATGCCGGTGCGCAAACCCGCCATATCTGCTTTCGACAAGTCCAACTCGCGTACCGCGCTGTCGAGTTGCGCGATCTGGGCATCGGCCTGCCTGCCAGACGATTTTACTCACTCCGCCGACAAGCCGTTCTGGCGCTTCGCCTCGACATTCTTATCGGCCTCTGGATTTGGATGAAATCGTTCACCAGCCTCTGAAACGCGCCCTTTAGAACGCCGTACTTGACCCCGGCCTCCGCTCAGCCGGTTCAGCACCGCGTTGAACCGCGCCGGGTTTGTCGGAGGCTCCAACTCCTGAGAGGATGGGCTATGACGAGCAAGACGATAGAGGTAGCTCGTTTTGTCTGCACAGGCTCGCGGTCTGGATAAGTGGATCGCCGCTGGTTAATCATGCCGCTGCGAGAAGCGGCTGGGCAAAGTATATATGGTCGGGCGTGCGGCCGCCAAGCGCGGAGTGTGGCCGGACGGCATTGTAGAACGCAAAGTATCGACCGATGCCGGCCCGGGCCTCGGGAACCGAAGCGTAGACGTTGAGGTACACCTGCTCGTATTTCACCGAGCGCCAGAGGCGCTCGACGAACACGTTGTCGCGCCAGCGACCCTTGCCGTCCATGCTGATGGCGACCTTCTCGCGATGCAGGACGGCGGTGAACGCGGCACTCGTGAACTGCGGGCCCTGATCGCTGTTGAAGATCACCGGCCTGCCGTAGCGAGCCAGCGCTTCTTCCAGCGCCTCGATGCAGAACCCGGCATCAAGCGAGATCGACACCCGCCACGCCAGCACCCGCCGGGTGAACCAGCCGATGATGGCGACGAGGTAGACGAAGCCGCGCGCCATTGGCGCGTAGGTAATGTCGGTAGCCCAGACCTGGTTGGGCCGGGTCACGGCCATCTTGCGCAGCAGATGGGGATAGATGTGTGCTCTGGCGCTGGCTTCGACGTGTTGGGTCGGCGGTAGAGCGTCTCCAATCCCATCCGCTTCATCAGCGTCGCGACATGCAGCCGGCCGACCGTCGTGCCCTCCTGCTGGAGCAGATCGCGCAGCATCCGGCTGCCGGCAAACGGGTAAAGCAGGTACAGTTCGTCGATCCGCCGCATGATCATCAGATCGGCCGGGGGATACGGCTCGCCACAGATAGTAGATGCTGCCGCGGCTGATCCCGAGCTGCTGCGCCTGACGGGCCAGCGGCAGCGCATGACCACGGTCGATCATCGCTTTGCGCTCGGCAAGAGACCGGCCTTCCCAAGCGCACTGGCCAAAAAATCGTTCGCCAGCGTCAACTCGCCCTTCACGGCAGCCAGCGCTACCTTCGCCTTGAACGCCGGGCTGTGGTTCCGGCACGGTCGCTTGCTCATCTTGCCTCCTGCTCGCAGCCATCATGGCCGCTGTCAGATCGGCAATCCACTTATCCCAGCTGTGCAAATCTATCGAGCCACCTCTCACCCCCGCCCAGATAGCCGGCCAATGTGGTCCGGGGCATGCCCCGGACCACATTGCCATCCCCCCTCAACCCTCAGGCATGAACCCCAAGGTTTCTACGTCTGAGTGGTAACAAGATGGGGAGCACGTCACGCTGGCCCCGTGAGGCTCGATACGGCAGCACCGACCCTTGCGATGCAGACAAATACTTGAGATCCTCAAGGAACCACCCCCGATCAGACGCAAATACAGATTCTGAGCCAAGGCCAAGGCATCCGGTCGGGACCGGCACCCGCCGTTCGAGCAGGTAGACGGACAAACGGGATACTCAGTCACCTTTGTCCGAAAACTGCTGTCCTTTTACCGCCTTTGCCTGAAGTCTATTATGGTTACTGTTGGCCCCCCGATTTTGCCCGACAGCGGCCGGAACGTCGCAACCACGCGCCCATGTTGCTCTAGACGTTGATAAGCCTCGTCTTCGCGGGAAAATAGATTACGCTCGGCGTGATAGCGTTCAGCCTGGGTCAAAATGGCAAAATCGGCAGTACAGGTAGTGCGCATATGGGATGAGACTGTCCCATAGTCCACATTTGAACGGCCACGTCTTGCGCGTTCAATCGTGGCGTAACGAATACGTCCGTGCAGCATCGCGCCAGCATCGACGCACCCCGCATTACCCATCGGGAACAGAAAGTGCCATGGCTGATTCAGCAGATCAAAAGCGAAGTGCTCAACCAATACGATACTGCCGGGCGGGATGTGGCTGCGGGACCATGCCGCTGCGATTTGGCGCGTGTCGTGGGTTCGGGCTTTCCCATCAGCCCAAGCCCGTTGGCCTGATATTGCCAAGGTTAGACCTAATAATCCAACAGATGCGTGACGCGCTCTGTCCGTGCCGATGTGCTGGCGCAACCACGCCGTTAGGATCGTAAGCCCATGCGCCGCCACCATGGCGCCAATCATCATCAGTGGTAAGGCCCACCGCTCCCAGATCAGCCTTTGACTACACAGAACGATCAAGAAACCGGCGGCCATCGGCGCCAGCATCACAAAAGCCTGGCGCTGGCGCGGCAGACGCAGCCAGCCCAAAAGAAACAGTCCTAGGCCGACCATGCCGAAACCGGACAGCAGGGGCACCCGGATATACCACCATAGGTTCGCCAGGAACCCACCTCCGGTAGCGCCCAGATGATGAGCCTGTCCCTCGCCCTGCAGATTAGCGATGACGGTGGGATAGGCGAGCAGCAGGTAGGGCGAGATTACGAACAGGAAGCCGATAGCCATCAACCCCGCTGCAGCTAGCCGGATCATTCCCTGTCGCCTGCTCAGCACACCCGAACGAATGGCGAGCCATGTTCCAGATACGATGCCGATGGCCGATAGGGCAAAGGGCCATTTGGTTGCGATCGCCAGACCCAGCCACAAGGCGGCGCGAACATAATCGCGCCAGCGTCCTTGTTCAGCGATGTCTATGGCCGCTCCCAAGCACATCAGCATGAAGAGGCAGGCCATCATGTCGGACCGAATGATTTGCGACCATGCCATGTGAACCGGATTGAAAGCCAAGAGCAATGCTGCAATTACGCCCGTGCGGTTGCCGAACAGACGCGCTGCCAACCGTGCGGTGAGCCAGATCGTGGCGATTCCGAAAAACATCATCGCGATCCGGCCGGGCAGGATAATCCAGCTAGGGTCGGTATAGACGGCCTTCGTGAAGGCGTCGGGAGATGCGAACAGGCCACTCAGCCAGCCACCGCCAAAAACCATTATGTTGATGACGGCGAGCAAATAGATGGTGGTCGTTGCCGGGTGGCCGAACCAGCCTGGATTGAGCGTCGGTCCCGTAAGCATCCGGATCGCACCCATCTCGAACATCAATTCGTCGGGATCATTGAGTCCGGGCAAGCCGAACCTGATCGTTGCCAGTCGCATCATCAGCGCCGCCATCAATATGGCTGGGAGATACCAGCCATGACGTTTGCCCAAGGCGTTCATCAGATGCCGTCGACCGTGATGTATGCTTCACGGGATGGTAGCGAAAACGGCCGATCGCCGTTCATGACGCGCGGGCCATTTCCGTCCAGTGCTGCGGGCATTATCCCGCTAGCATCGACGTGCATCTGCACCGACCCTCCAACGAATCGTACGCCCGTGGCAAACGCACCGTCCTGTCCCGAAATCAGGGGAGCGATCGTTCCGGCCGTGCAGTTGCTGACGCTGATAGCATCGCCCCCAGGCCGCGAGGAGGGATTCGTAATCAGCAAACGGAGTGACAAGCCGTTGCATCTCGTCACGACCACTGGGCGTGAATGCTCCAAAATCTTGAGCCCAGTCGTTTGCAAGCCATGACTATCCAGCGCTTCCAGTCCCGCAGCATGGCCCCCTGCAGCCATATCCATGTTGCCGACACACTGGCCACCTGTCAGGGTCGCCGCGCCTCTCATCCGATCGAACCGCAGGGCCGCTGTGGCAGAAGGGGCGACGGCGACGTAGGGTTCGGTGATATCGATCATTGCATGGGTGGAGGTATTGCGGATTTCGATCCCTATCGTCCCGCATTGATCGATGATGGGCATCGTCAGGTGAAGATTGACATGACCGTTACGGCCGCGCGCAGCAAGGGCATCGGCGCGGCCATCCACACGGATGCCGGTGGCAATGCCCGTCGTCTCGAAGCCAAGAATGAAACTGTCGGCAAAAGCGCCATCGAGCAACAGCCCAACGCCATCCCCAATCTTGGGGTCTCCTCCAATCGATGCATTGCATTCGATGAGCGACAGCGAAGCATTGCCGCCTGCCAAGCCGATGTCGACGGACCCGTCCAGCAAAAAGCCACGCCAATATTGGTTGTCTTGCTTTCCTCGCATGGAACGAAAAGCGACACAATTCGTAAAAGTCGTTCGCACCAGCCCACGCGCCACGAAACCAACCGCGTGCTCAGCAGCGCTGACGTCGTCAATGCGACCAAACAAAAGGAATTGTGCCCGCAGTCCCGCTGGCTGGGCCTCCCCGCTGGTATCGGGTGCGACCGTGCGCGCCAGCGCGATGCCGCGAACGTCAACATTCTGGAGAAAATCATTGACCGTCTTCGGGCGACTGGCAGGCCCAACGCGTAGAACGTCGGCACGTCCCCCTGTCATGATCAGGCGCGTCCCCTGCCCCGGTTCCGTTCCCCGGAAACCGCTGCCGATGATCCGGCAGAAGGAGCGTTCAACTGCAAAGGTAGCCGATATGAAGTAGTCCGCTGCAAGCAATCGCATGACAGGATGCGCGGCCAAGCATGCTTTCAGCGCAGCCAGGCTATCTTGCCTACCATCGCCTGGGGCAGCACCCCACCACTCGGGATGGGCTTCGACCATCCGACTGCGATTGAGATCCACCGTGCCAGTTCCGGTAAAAACATGAGCGAGCGGTGCCATGAAGCTGCCCAGAAGGGTAAGGGTCCGGCCTTCCGCGATCTCGATCGTCGTGCCAGACGGGACCATGAGGTCGCCGCGGATCGTTAGATTGGTGTCAACGCGGTGGACACCAGGCGTGAGTACGGTTGGAGGTGTGTCGGTTAGCGATTGCGGGTTGGCTTGTGCAGGCGCACTACCAGCGAATAGCCCGACTGCTCCCCATCCTATACCAGTCGCTACGGGCAGCAGCGCACGGCGTGAAATGTCATGCTTCAACGTAGGCCTTTCATAACCAGCATGGTTTCTCGTCCTGCCGTGGCATTGGTTGAAGATCAAACCACCCGGTATCACTAGCCAATCGTACGGATAGTGCCAAAAAGCCAAAAGATCGGTCGATGCGGGGCCATGTGTGCTCCCATGAGTGACATGGCCGGATAGCTTTGTGCCAACCAGAAAACCGTCGAGACACGCGTATGTAGCCGATACGAAATCTTCACCATCGTCAGATTGGCATCGATAGCCGTCACCGCCATCAGAAATCCGCCGTGCTTACTTGCCGGATTCCTGCCAATCACAACCGATTAAGTCGCTCCAGTCAAAAACACAAAACGCTTCAGGATAAAATAGTTGACTACCGATACAGCGCCGGCAGACACGATCCCCGCGCCGTAAGGAGAAATGATAAATTTCGATACGAGTGCCAACGTGATCAGTCCGATCAGATAATTGACCACATAGGATAGCAGAAACCGGCCTGGGGATGGGTTTGCATCGCGAAATACATGACGACTATAGGTAAGATAGTTGAATGCAACACCCATTGCATGGGCAATGAACTGCGCCATGAATATACCAAGTCCAAGCCATACAAGCGCTGAATATGCCCCCAAGCCAAAAATTGTGTTGACTACGCCTGCTTGATAATAGCGCCATAATTCGCGAACGCGTTCGCGTGAAAACTTCATATCAATAATCCGACGGGAAGTTGACACGCTCACGCTCCAAAACCAAAGGCGTGCCACGCGTTCGCTCGGAAATGATGCGGACATTATCGCCAAGAAGGCCCAGGAAACCGAACAGCAACGCCAGCTCAGCCTGTACAATTGCCGCAATGAACCAGCCGGCAATTGGCCTGTCCAGGAAAAAGGCCAGCGTCCCTCCCAGCAGCATGACCAACGTCATCAATGCGCCAAAGACGCCAATATACAGAGGTACACGTAAAAGACGCTTGGATGATCCTGCCAGTGCAGACATAGCAAAATCCAGCAGCGCAAAGAAATTGTTCTTGGACTTTCCGCCAGCCCGGGGTGGGCGTAAAAATGCAATGGTTTCTAATTTGTAGCCAGTTTCAACCAGCATACCGCGGAAAAATGGTTCGGGCTCGGACAGAAGACGCGTCGCTTGCACGACCCGTGCATCGTACAGGCCAAAGCCAGTAGCATCAGGCAAGATCGGATAGTCGCCGAAATTCCTTGCCAGCCAATAGGATAAACCTCGCATCATGCGCAGCATCGGCCCGTTCTTGGTCTCCGACTTGCGGAGAGCTAGAACGATATCCACTCCCGATTGCCAACGGCGTACGAATTCAGGCAATAATTCGGGCGGGTCTTGGAAATCGGCGCACATGCCGATGACCGCACGTCCCCGCGCCTGATAGATACCATGGGTCGGCGACCGCATCTGCCCGTAATTGCGGGTATTGACGATCAACCGGATTCGAGCATCTGCCGCGCACAGGCCACGGACGAGATCGACAGTGCGATCCGTCGAGTCATTATCAATGAAGATGACGTCGAACGACATGCCAAGCGGTTCAAGCTGCGCGATAACCGCAGCGCAGATCGCCTGGACATTGTCTTCTTCGTTGTAACAAGGGATCACGACCGAAATATCAGGTCGCTGGCTTTGAATCTCAATCATAGTCACACCAGCGCTCTTTGGAAATAAAAAAGCTCAATAGAGCATTAATAAATAGAATTTATTGCTAATTTATCAATTTCCAATAATTGACGATATATCTAGCAACGCCGAACATCTCATTAGCATTATATACTTTTGAATAAGTCAGTTTTGCCGACGAAGGTACGCAGCAGTTTCATTAATTTGCTGGCCAAGCGGAATGGGGGCAATGGAATGCTTGGACAAAAGCTGTGCATAATGCACTTCGTTCCCAACATAACGATCGGCTACAGATTCAGTAATTGCAGCCCGCATCACGCCGTTGCCTCCCAGGGCCTGATCAACAACCATGGCGACTTCACCAAGCTCCAGCGCCTCACCTCCGCTATCGAACCTGGCCACCCCGTCGGCTGCCTCATTGAGCAACGCCCATATTAAAGCCATCAGTTCTCGAATGGCGACATAGCCGCGGATGACTTCACGCGGTGCTTTTACCGTAATTGGTCGGCGGGCTAGGGCATCAAGAATAAAGCTGGCCATAGCATAGGCCTGATGTTTGTTGATGTAAGGCCCAGTAATATTGAAAATCCGCCCTATGACTGCACGCCTTGCACGCAAATCAGCCCAGTCCGAAAAACGGTTTTCGTCATCGTACTTCAACTGCCCGTATAGTCGCATCGCCGGACTGGCGGTGGGATCATCAATTTTGGTCGCGGCGCCAGATGAAGCTATGAATAGGCGCTCCGCATCGATCTTATCCAAAGCGGTCAGCACGGTATCGGCAATGGCACGATTGGCGCTGCGGTAATCCGCTTCGCTCATCAATTCCGCCCGGTCCTTCGTCTGAAAGGCGAAATGGAGGACTGATATCCGCTTCGCTTTGAGTGCCTCTAGATCGGTCAAGGCGCGCTGTTGCACCGTCCTCCCCCCCCCTAAATCAAGAAGGCGAGCGGTGGAGCCGTAGCAACTTACCCGTGACGAGAAATCTGATCCGAGCGTTCGCTCCAGCAGATCAAGTGTCGCCAGACCGATCCAACCGCTTGCGCCGGTTATCGCGATGTGGCGATCGCTGGAGGCCAGGTCATGGCCGATGGAAGCCTCAGGCATGGGGCGAGGTTGATGTGCGCGCCAGGATCGCACTGGCCATGGTTTGAAAACAGTCGAAGGCGACGCCTTGCTGCAGCGCCCAGCCGGGTTCGGCATAGCCATAGGTCATGAAGTGAAATGGTATGTTCGCTGCGGCTGCGACCGCGTGGTCCAGTTCGCTGTCGCCGACGAACAGACACGCTTCGGCTGGATCGTCCACGCGGTTCAACACGGCATGAAGCAAATCCAAAGCAGGCTTTGGGCGCATGCCAGGCTGTCCGCCGACCACGACGGCGAAATGATCCGCCAAGCCTGTATCGGCCAGCACCTTCTCGCAAAGGATCTGCGGCTTGTTCGAGCAGATCGACAAGGTCAATCCCCCTTCACGTAGACGCGCCAAGCCGTCCGATACGCCAGGAAACAACGTTTCGACCGGCGTCTGACGCAGTTGATACCGCGCCCGGAACTCAGCCAGATCCGCTGCCGGATCGCGACATGCGTCGCCAAGCAAACCCGACACCATGTCGAGCCCGCCACGGCTCATATAAGCCCGCGCTCCGACCGGATCGATTGCCTGTACCGAACCACGCTCGACGAGGATTTCGGACAGGATATCGACGCAGACGGCACAGCTGTCGACCAGCGTGCCGTCCAGGTCGAAGATGACATGGGCGATCGGCGGGCTATCAGAACCGACCGGGCTCAGTCGTTCGTGACGCACGGTGCCATGGCCTCCGCCAGTTCCTCGCGCGGAAGGAAGGGGGACAGGTCCTCCAGGGTCGGCGAAACCATGGTGCCGTCCTCCAGGCGGCGCGAACTGAGCTTGGGCGCGAATTCCTGCCGCTTGTCGATCATGACCTCGCAAAGCTGAGGACCGTCGCTGTCCAACGTCGCACGGATCGCCGTGGAAAGACCCGCGTGACTCTCCACCTTCGATGCGGGCAACCCGAACCCTTCCGCAAGCCGCGCGAATTCGGGAAAGCTCAGCCCGCTGTCGGGACCACAGCCAACGATATTGTCGGGGAAGTGGTTCTGCTGGGACTGGCGGATCGAGTGATAGCCGTCATTGTTGAGGACGAAGACCTTCACCGGCAGCTTCTGACCGACGATGGTCTGAAGTTCCTGCAGGTTCATCATGATGCTGCCGTCCCCGGCGAGGCAGATGATGCGCCGGCCGCCGCCCGCATAATAGGCACCGATCGCGGCCGGTAGGTCATAGCCCATCGAGGCGCAGCCGGAATTGGTATAGAGCCGCTGACCGGGCTTCAGATAGGCCGCCTGGAAGATGGTGACGCAGGCCGTACCGTCGCCGGTCACGATGATATCGCCTTCTCCCAGCTCGGCGAACAGCGCCTCGCCGAAAACATAAGGATTGATCGGGCTTTCTACCGATCGATATTCGGGTAGCACGACGGGATAGCGCGCGGCGCGCTCGACGCTGCGCTTCAGGAAATCGGCGCGTGCCTCGTGCCGATCGCCCTCGGGCAGGGTGGCACGGGCCGCAGCCGCAAAGAAGTCGGCCAGATCGGCGTGGATGGGACGGTGCAGCGATAGGGTCGGCTTTTCCAGCTCGCTCCGATCGATGTCGACCATCGCGACCCGCGCATTGCGCGCGAAGCTCTTCCAGTTGTAGCTGATCTGACGAATGTTGAGCCGCGAGCCCAGCACCAGCACATAATCCGCCGTCTGCACGGCAAAATTTCCGCCGCGATCGCCGACCGAACCTGGCCGTCCGACATACAGCGGATGGGTGTTGGGGATCGCGTCATGCGCGTTCCAGCCGGTAACGACCGGCACGCCCAGTCGCTCGACGAAATCGAGGAATGCCTGATGCTGCCCGGACAGGCGTACGCCCGCCCCCGCCAGAACCACCGGGCGCTCGGCCGCGCACAGTTCGGCCAGCGTCGCCGCGACCACCTGATCGAGTGGCGTGCCCGTCAGCGCGCCCGTTTCCGCCCGGGTATTGGCGGCTTCATGCGCGTCATCGTCCTGGGACGGATCATAAGGCGCAAGCGTGTCGAAATCGACCGGCGCTGCCTGCACGTCGATCGGCACATCGATCCAGACCGGCCCCGGCCGCCCCCGCCGTGCGAGATGGATCGCTTTCTCCACCACGCGCCTCGCGTCCTTGGGATCGTCGAGCACCACTGCATATTTGGTGATGCCGCGGACCATCCCGACGATGTCGACCTCCTGATCGCCCAGCTGGCGCAGGGGCAGGGGATAGTTGAAGGCGCAGGTTTCGCGCTTCACCTGTCCCGAGACGACGATCATCGGGATCGAGTCCACATAGGCACCATAGACGCCATTCAGCGCGTTGACCCCACCCGGTCCGGTGGTGACATTGACCGCCGCAGGCCGCCCGCATAGCCGGGCATAGCTTTCCGCCGCGATCGATGCTGCCTGCTCGTGATGGACAAAGACCTTTTTCAGGCCCTTCGCCCGGCCAAGCGCATCGTTGAGATGCATGGCCCCACCGCCGGTGAGCATGAAGACGTCGGTAACGCCCTGCTCCACGAGCAGGCGAGCGATCAGGTCGGCAACGCGCATCTTGGCCATGGGATCAGGCAGCCGCCTTGATCGTGGTCTGCTGGCGCTTCTCCATCATGGCGATACGGGCTTCGTCTTCGGCCGCGATCGTCTTGTAGTAATCGCGCTTGTTCTTGAGCCACAACAGTTCGAACTCGATTGCCAGTTCCATGCCGGCGCGCGCCGCGACGGGCGTGTTGGCGATCGCACCGTCGAAGATGACCTTGCGCGTCTCGAACCGGTCCAGTCGGCGTTCATGGACATGCGCCAGGAACGGGATGGAATCCGGGCTGACGGCGCCACCAACAACCAGTTCGACATCGGCGTCACGCGCGGCTTCACCGACCTTCGCGACGTAACCGCGCATCTCGTCGGAATTCACGAAATCGCGGCTGTGGCCCATCGAACCGGCGAAATCGACGCGGCCAAACACCATGCCGACGCGGCCTTCCTGCGCGACCTTGGCCAAGGCGTCGAGTTGCTCATAAGTCTGATAGGTTTCGACGTTGAACAAGAAGCTTACGTCGGCCTGCTCTTCGCGCGGATAGACCTTGTCCTTGGCCGCGACATATTTGCTGAGCGCGTAAGGGGTTTCGACCATCGGAGCGATGATATAGTCGACGCCATACAGGCGACATTCGATCAGGTCGCGAATGGCCTCGCATCCGCCGATCTTGATCGCGACCTTCACCCCTGCACGTCGGGCAATCTCAAGAAGCCGGAGCAACTCGTCGACCCGCGTTCCTTCGGCCTCGAATTCCGCCTTGACCGCGAGAATGCCGTACTTGGCCTTACCTTCTTCAAGGATGGCCTGCATCCGCTTTTCGTACTGATTCACGTCGGGTCCCCCGATGATCCGTTAGGTTGTTGATGGATTTAGGAATGTTGTCGTTCAGGCAATTGAGCGACTGCCGCCCTGCTTAAGGCAAACTCGACCACGGCTGTTCTCACCTTAGGCAAAGAGGCAGGATGAAGGCGATTAATCTGTCCGCCTTGCAGAGGCGATTTTTAAGATGCGAGGCATTCGCAGTCGACACCGACATATCAACCAACACATCCCTCGAGCAAGATGGAAAAGCCAGCCATGCATGGTCTCACTTTAAAAAATCCCTTGCTCGGCTTTGGCAAGCCGTGTCAATGCCCGACCACCGCGAATAGGGCGGCGTTCGTCATTTTATGTGCTGGACTAGTACGCATAAACAAGTATCAGCGTAGCGCCCATGCCTATCATACGCCTTAGCAATGGACGTTCCTTTGAAGCGGATTCCGCGACGTCTATCCTTGACTCAGCTCGCGCTGCTGGCGTCGCGCTCGAGTATAGCTGCCGGACAGGACGTTGTGGTATCTGCAAATCGCTCGTTCTGAATGGTGAGACGCTCATACTCCGCTCGGAAGACGAAAGCCTCACGGGCGATGAAGTGGCGCAAGGACTTATCCTTACTTGTTGTCGGTCTGCTACCGACGATGTCAGCCTCGACATCGAGCCGCTCGACCGGGTCGCAGGGCTTGAGATCCGCACCATGCCCAGCCGGATCGTCACGATCGACCGGCTGGCGCCGGACATCGTCAAGGTCATCCTGAAGACGCCGCCCGCCTCGCCGATGCGCTTCCTGCCCGGCCAATATATCGACGTCCTCGCAGACGGCGTCCGGCGCAGCTATTCGCTGGCCAACGCGCCGCGTGAAGACGCCCTGCTCGAACTGATCATCAAGCGCTATCCGGGTGGCCGGCTGAGCGACTATTGGTTCGAGCGGGCCAAGCCCAACGACCTGATCCGTATCGAAGGCCCGTTCGGCACCTTCTTCCTGCGCGACGAGGCGCCGACCAACATCCTGTTCCTGGCGACGGGGACAGGGATCGCGCCGGTCAAGGCGCTGCTTGAAGAACTGGCAGCCGACCCGGCACGCGCCGCGCGCCATCGAATCAGCGTGTTCTGGGGCAATCGGGCGGCCGAGAGCTTCTGCTGGGATCCCGTCGGCCTGGGGCTGGATATCGGCGTTCACCATCTTCTGTCCGATCGCCAGGCGGCTTGGCCAGGCAAGCGCGGCTATGTTCAGGATGCGGCGATCGCCGCTGGCATCGATGCCGGCGACACGGTGGTCTATGCCTGCGGCTCGCAGAGCATGATCGCCTCGGCCCGCAACGCTCTTCTTGCGCTGGGCCTACCGACCCGGCGCTTTTTTTCCGACGCATTCGTCAGCTCGAACTGAGGTTTTTCATTCATGAAGGCAGTCATTCTGGCCGGTGGGCTTGGCACGCGCTTTGCCGAAGAAACCAGCCTTCGGCCCAAGCCGATGATCGAGATCGGGGGGCGTCCGATCCTGTGGCACATCATGAAGATCTACGCGGCGCATGGCGTTACCGATTTCGTGATCTGCTGCGGCTACAAGGGCTATGTGATCAAGGAGTATTTCGCCAATTACTTCTTGCACATGTCGGACGTGACCTTCGACATGAAGGCCAATGAGATGATCGTCCACGAACGCCGCGCCGAACCGTGGCGGGTGACGCTGATCGATACGGGCGACGAATCCCAGACCGGCGGACGGCTCAAGCGCGTGGCCGAGCATGTGAAGGATGAAGAACTGTTCTTCTTCACCTATGGCGATGGTGTCGGCGACATCGACATCACCGCGACGATGGAATTCCACCGCAGTCATGGCAAGGCGGCGACCCTGACCGCGACCTATCCGCCAGGCCGTTTCGGCGCGCTGCAGATCGAGGAGGGCCGGGTCGCCAATTTCCTCGAAAAACCCCAGGGCGACGGTGGCCTGATCAATGGCGGCTTCTTTGTTCTGTCGCCCAAGGTGCTGGACTATATCGAGGGCGACCATACGCTTTGGGAGCAGGAACCGCTGCGCAACCTGGCCAGCGACGGCGAACTGATGGCCTTCGAGCATCATGGTTTCTGGCAGCCGATGGACACGCTGCGCGAGAAGCAGATGCTCAATACGCTTTGGGAAAGCGGCAAGGCTCCGTGGTGCGTCTGGCGATGAGCGCCGATCGGCGCGGCATGGTCGACCCCGCCTTCTGGGCGGGCAAGCGCGTCTTCCTGACCGGTCATACCGGATTCAAGGGCAGCTGGATGGCGCTGTGGCTCCAGCAGATGGGCGCGGACGTGACGGGCTTCGCGCTCGCTCCTCCTACCGAACCCGCCTTGTTCGACGTGGCGCGCGTATCGGACGGCATCACCTCGATCATCGGCGACATTCGCGATCGCGACATGCTCGAACAGGCGCTGGTGGCGGCCGATCCGGAGATCGTGATCCATATGGCCGCCCAGCCCCTCGTGCGGGCCAGCTATGACGATCCTGTCGGCACCTATGCCACCAACGTCATGGGCACGGTACATCTGCTCGAGGCGGTACGCCGGGCGGGCCATGTCCGCGCCTGTGTCGTGGTGACGACCGACAAATGCTATGAAAACCGGGAGTGGGTCTGGGGCTATCGCGAAGACGAAGCGATGGGCGGTCATGACCCCTATTCCAACTCCAAGGGATGCGCCGAGCTCGTCACCTCCGCCTATCGGCGTTCGTTCTTCGATGGCGAAGGCAAGACGGCGGTCGCCTCCGGCCGGGCAGGCAATGTCATTGGCGGGGGCGACTGGGCGGTCGACCGGCTGGTCCCCGACATTTTGCGGGCGATCGCCGCGAACGATCCGGTGCTGATCCGCAACCCCCTGGCAATCCGCCCGTGGCAGCACGTCCTCGAGCCCGTATCCGGCTATCTCGTCCTGGCACAGGCCCTGTGGGATGATCCCTCGGCCGCCCAGGCCTGGAATTTCGGTCCGCGCGACGAGGATGCCCGTCCCGTCCAATGGATCGTCGAGCATATGTGTGCCGCCTGGGGCGACGGTGCCGACTGGGTGCGGGACGAAAGCGTCCAGCCTCATGAAGCACGCTACCTCAAGCTCGACATCTCCAAGGCGCAGGACCGGCTCCGCTGGCGGCCGCGCTGGACATTGGCCGAGGCGCTGGAGCGCATCGTCGCATGGCACCGCGCCTGGCTGTCCGGTGCGGACATGCGCGCCTATTGCCTTTCCGAACTGGAACGCTTCGCCAGCGCTCCCCATTCTTCCTGACAGGATCGATTTTCTATGACCGCTGATGATCTCCGCAAGCAAATCCGCCAGCTTGTCGGCCAATATGCCGAGGCCCAGTTCGCCCCCAAGCCGTTCGTACCCGGCGAAAGCGTCATTCCGCCCGCCGGCAAGGTGATCGGCGCGCCCGAGATCGAGCTGATGGTCGAGGCGTCGCTTGACGGCTGGCTGACCACCGGCCGCTTCAATTCGCTGTTCGAGGCCGGGCTAGCGAAGATGCTGGGCGTGCCGCATGTCCTGACCACGACCTCGGGATCGTCGGCCAATCTCCTGGCGCTGTCGTGCCTCACCAGCCACAAGCTCGGCGACCGCCGCTTGAAGCCGGGGGACGAAGTGATCACCGTCGCGGCCGGCTTTCCGACCACGGTCAACCCGTCGATCCAGCATGGCCTGGTGCCGGTCTTCGTCGATGTCGACATTCCGACCTACAATATCGACGCCAGCCTGATCGAAGCAGCGATCACCGAAAAGACCGGTGCGATCATGCTCGCCCATACGCTGGGGAACCCGTTCAACCTCGCCGAGGTCCGGCGTATCTGCGACGAGCATGACCTGTGGCTGGTCGAGGATTGCTGCGACGCGCTCGGCTCGACCTATGACGGCAAGTGGGTGGGCACGTTCGGCGACGTCGCCACCCTGTCCTTCTATCCGGCGCATCATCTGACCATGGGTGAAGGCGGTGCGGTCTTCACGCGTTCGGCGGAACTCAAGCCGATCATCGAGAGCATCCGCGACTGGGGTCGCGACTGCTATTGCCAGCCGGGTTGCGACAATACCTGCGGCTCGCGCTTCTCGCAGCAGCACGGTTCGCTGCCCTATGGTTACGACCACAAATATGTCTATTCGCATCTCGGTTACAATCTTAAGATCACCGACATGCAGGCGGCATGCGGCCTGGCGCAGCTCGACCGCGCACAGGATTTCATCGAGGCACGCCGGCGCAATTTCCGGTTGCTGACCGAACGCCTGAAGAGCCTCGAGGAAGTGTTGATCCTGCCGGAGGCGACGCCGAATTCGGACCCGTCCTGGTTCGGCTATCCGGTCATGCTGCGCGAAGGCGTGGATGCCAAGCGCGTCGACGTCACGCGCTTCCTTGACCAGAACAAGATCGGGACGCGGCTGCTGTTCGCCGGAAATCTGACCCGTCAGCCCTATTTCCAGCATGTGAACTACCGTGTCGAGGGCGACCTGACCCGGACCGACCGGGTCATGAACGACACCTTCTGGCTGGGCGTCTTCCCGGCGCTGGGCGAAACCCATTTCGACTTTGTCGGCGAAAAGCTCGAAGAATTCTTCGGCCTGAACTTCTAAAATCCCGAGGGGCCTCATCATGTACGTGGCGGCATGATGAGGCCTCGAATGGCCCGCAGGGGCTGAACCCTACTTCACCGCCCCGATCGCCTGCGCCGCCAGCCCGCGTATATCGACCTTCGCCTTCAACCGCGCGCACAGCAGGGCGGTGCCGCTGATCTTGCGCTGGACGAACAGCGTCTCGACATGGGGCACGTGCCAGGTGTCGCGGTCGGCGATCATGGCGCGGGTCTCCTCGCGCACCACCGGCACGAAGGCGCGGTCGCCGAAGTCGAAGGGGCCGGGACGCGCCATGGTGTCGTCGATCGCGGCGATGATCCGGTCGACCGCCGGGCGGTGCGCCGCGACCGCCCTTTCGCCCAGGAAACCCGTCTCCACCGCGATCTCGCGGATACGGTCGCGGTCATGCGCCAGCCCGGCCTCGATCAACCGGCGATAGGAGGCGGCGGTCTCGGGCGGCACGTCGCGCGCCGCGCCGAAGTCGAGGAGGACCAGACGCCCGGTCTCAGCCTGCCAGCGGTAATTGGCGAAGTTCGGATCGGTCTGCATCATCCCGAACTCGAACAGCTCGCGCAGGACCAGCTGGATCAGCGCGGTCATCGCGCCGTCGCGGGTGGCCTGGTCGGCCTCGACCAGCGTCTCGATCGGCTGGCCGGGGATATAGTCCATCGCCAGCACCAGCGACGTGGTCAGCGACGGCTCGGGCGCGGGCACGACATAGCGCGGATCGCCCGCCAGCCGCTCTCCAAAGCAGCGCATCCGGTCGGCCTCGCGCCGATAATCGGCCTCCTCGGCCAGTTGCCGCTTGGCCTCTTCCAGCAGCGGCTTCAGGTCGACCGAGGGCGGGATCAGGTTCGACACGCGCAGCAGCGTCGCGACATTGTCGACATCCGACCCGATGCTGCCCTGCACGCCGGGATATTGCACCTTGATCGCCAGCACCCGGCCATCGGGCAGGGTCGCGCGGTGGACCTGCCCGATCGAGGCGGCGGCCATGGGGGCCGCCTCGAAATGGCGGAAGCGGCGTCGCCAGTCGGGGCCCCATTCGGCCCGGAGCAGCTTGTCGAGCTGCGCGGGCGGCATCCGGTACGCCTGGTCGCGAAGCCGCGCGAGGATGGCCTGGAGCTCGGGCGGCAACAGGTCGCCCGCATCCATCGAGATCATCTGGCCCAGCTTCATCGCCGCGCCGCGCAAATGCGACAGCCGGTCGGCGACCCGCGCGGCATTGCCGGGGGTGAGGATCAGGTCGCCGAACCTGGGCCGCTCGCCGCTGGCCAGTCGCCGCGCGCCCTCGGCCAGCATCCCGCCCGCGACCCCGCCCGCCAGCCGCCCGAACGCGCCCGCGCGCGCGAAGCGGCCGCTGGGGACGGCGCGGTGCCGGGGCTCCTGCCCGGACTGGGATGGGGGATTGCTGTCGTCATCGGCCATGATCCGGGATAGCGGCGGGCGGGCGGCTTGGTTCCGTCGCCCCGGCGATCACGCTTGCCGCGACCCAGCCCGCCAGGATCATGACGAAGGGCATGGCGGGATAGTGATAGCGGGTCTGGCCGGTGAAGCCGAAGGCCAGGACGGTGCAGAAGACCGGCATGGCGGCGGGGATCAGCATCGCCGCGCCGGGCGCCCCCCGCCACGCCGCGCGCGCCGCCCGGCCGGTGCCGACCAGGCCCAGCGCCAGCACCGCCAGATAGAAGAGCTGGTTCACCCCCTGCATCGCGCGCCACAGCCCGCGCCGCGCCGGGTGGCTGGCGTCGAGCGGCCAGAAGCCGTCGCTGTCCTTCCACCAGAGCAGCCCCATCTTGCGCAGGCCGAGCAGCCCCCAGCGCAGCGGATGCGCGGCGATCCAGTCGATCGCCAGCGTCTTCAACCGGCGCTCCATCTCCATCTGGCGCTCGACCCGCTGGGCAAAGGGGATGCCGACCTGATCCCACAGCGGCGACCGCTCGACCTGGAAATAGCCGCCATCGGCCAGGTCGTTGGCCCCGGCGTGCAGCGCGACGCCGCTATTGCTCGACACCAGGACCGGCGCGCCGAGCATCGCCTGGTTGCGCCAGCTCCAGGGCAGCAGGACCGCCGCCATGCCCGCCAGCACCAGCGCCAGCATCAGCCCCGCCCGCCGCACGCCATGGCCGCGCCACGCCACCGGCAGGACCAGCGCCAGCAGCACCGGGAACAGCATCATCTGCGGCCGCATCAGCGCCCCCGCCCCCAGCACCAGCCCGGCGAGCAGCGCAGGGCCGATCCGCCCCCGCGCCTTCAGCATCAGCGCGGTCCCCGCCATGACGATCGCGGTCGAGCTGGGTTCGGCCGCGGTGTCGCCGCTATAGGCGATATGCGCGGGATAGACGGCATAGAGCAGCGCCGCGAGCCGCGCCGCCCCCTCCCCTGCCCCCAGATGCCGCGCGAACCACAGGATCAGCGCCAGCGTGGCGGCCTGCGCGATCAGGTTGACCAGGATCGGGCCGACCAGCGACGACCCGAACAGCGCGGTCGCCAGCCCCAGCAGCGCGGGATAGCCGACCGGCCAGAAGGCGGTGGGAAAGCCCCCTTCCTGATAGCCCAGCCCTTGCGCGATCTCGCGCCCCCGGATCAGATACCAGAGCGAGTCGCCGCGCGGCGCGATCGGAAAGGCCAGGATCAGCCCCAGGCGCAGCGCGATGGCGGCCAGCAGGATCGCGGGGATCACCCGGCGCGAGGTGGCGAAGCCGTGCCAAAGGCCGGACGGCGCGCGCGCAGGATATGGCATGGCGTGATCCCCCCGTGACGACCCTGTCCCCATCGCCGTCCCCCGCTTCCCCCCGGATGCCTCCCCCAAGCCTCCCCCACGGGACAGGCGAGGGCGGCCGCGGATCGGAACGGCGATCCGGCTTAGGATGACGGGGGCGCCGGGGACAAGGGGACGGCTTCGGGGCGCTGTGCCGGGGCGGGATGGCCGACCGCGCCCGGTTCGTCAGCCGGTGACGGCGACGATCCCCAATGACGGCTCCATCGGCAGCCGGTCGGCGCTGCCGTCATGCACCCCGTTCAGATCGTCGGGATCGGTGGCCAGGCCATAGGAGACGCCGCGCGCCCCGGTCCCGATCGCGCCATGCGACAGCAGGATCGTCGTCCGGCTGGTCCGCACCGCAGCGGTGATCGGCACGGCCTGTCCGTTGTCCGTAACCTGAAAGCCCAGGATCGCGCTGGTCGGGGTGAAGTCGACGCCGTCCGCCAGCGCCAGCGTCACCTCGGTCTGGCTCGCCCCGACCGCGCGGACCGAGGCCAGGCGCGGCCCGCGCGGGCCCGGCTGCCCCTGCAACCAGGCCATGACCTGCGCGGCGAAGCGCTGGCCCGACCGGACCTGCCCCTGTTCGCTCTGGTGGATGCCGTCGATCACCGGCAGGTCATAGGTGGTGAAGCCGTAGCGGACATGGGGATCGCCCAGCGCGACGGTCATCTCGGCCTGGCGCTGGATCGCCTGCATCCGGTGCAGGCCAGCGTCGCTGCCCCCGATATTCTGCGACCCGCCGATGAAGACGGTCAGGTCGGGCAGCCGCGTCTCGCTGCGCAGCGCGGCGATCAGCGTGCGGATCAGCCCCAGCTGGGTGGCGAGATCGCCGATCAGCCGGTCCGCGACGTCGTTGCGCCCGACCTGCAACAGCACCGCATCGACCCCGCCCGCCGCGACGATCGCCCGGACCAGGTCGGCACGCATCGTGGAGTGGGACGCGGCCCATTGGATCAGCGTCGTGCTGCCCACCCCGCCACGGACATAGCGCACCGTCCGCCCGGTCGCCGCGTTGATCGCCAGCCCCGCCGTCTTGCCGAACGCCCCCCGGCCGAGCGGCGCGAAGCTGATCCCGTCGCCGGTCGACACGACCGCCGAACTGGTCGCCGGGCCGTCATAGTTGGACAGATATTGCGCGCTGCTGCTCGACCCGGCGAAGGCGATGGTCAGCCGGTCGGCCGCCAGCGTGGTCGGCCGCGTGGGGGCCGGTGTCGGCGTGGGAGTCGGCGTGGGCGTCGGGCTGGGTTGCGGGGTCGGGGTGGGGGTCGGGATGATCAGGTCCGACGGCGCCTTGTCGTCGGCGCAACCGGGGATCAGCGGCAATGCGATCGTACAGGCGGTGCCGGTCAGGAAACGGCGTCGGCTCGGAAAGGGCGTATCGGTCACGGATCAACTCATGGCGGGGGGAGCGGGGCGGCCCTGCGCCATTAACCATCAATATAGATTAAATGTGACGCGGAATGTCATGCCCCCTCGAACGACCGGAGGATGGGGCACGGCCCCGCCCCCTCGCCCGCGCATCGCTCGGCCAGCGCGTGGAGCGAGGCGCGCGCCTGTTCGAGCGCCGCGATCTGCGCATCCAGCGCGACGATCCGCTCGCGCGCGAGCTGGCGCACCCGCGCCCGGTCGTCGGTCGCGTCGAGCGCCAGCAGTTCGCCGATCTGCTCCAGCGTGAAGCCCGCCGCCTGGCCCGAGCGGATGAAGCGCAGCCGCCCCAGATCCTCCGCGCCATAGCGCCGGACCCGCCCCCCCGCGCTCGCCCCGGCGGGGCGTTCGGGCGTGTCGAGCAGCCCGCGCCGCTGGTAATAGCGGATCGTCTCCACCCCCACCCCGCCTTCGCGCGCCAATCCGGCGATGGTCCATTCCGACACGTCTTGACTCCGTACCATGGTACGGATGCCATATGGCGCATGGACCCCAGTCGGAGAAGGACCATGACCGCCACCCGCAAAGCCATTCTCTACCGCATGGTGATGCCGACCCACAGCTGCCCCTATGGCCTGAAGGCGAAGGACCTGCTGCGCCGACAGGGTTACGAGGTCGAGGATCACTGGCTGCGCACCCGCGAGGAGACCGACGCCTTCAAGGCCGAGCATGGCGTGAAGACCACCCCGCAAATCTTCGTCGGGGGCGAGCGGGTGGGCGGCTATGACGATCTGCGCCGCTTCTTCGGCAAGCGGGTCGCCGATCCCAAGGCGACCAGCTATCGCCCGGTCGCCGCGCTCTTCGCGATGACCGCGCTGATGGCGCTGGCCACATCGCAGGCGGTCTATGCCACCCCCTTCACGACCCGCGCGGCCGAATGGTTCATCGCGTTCAGCATGGCGGTGCTCGCGCTTCTGAAGCTCCAGAATGTCGAGAGCTTCGCGACCATGTTCCTGAATTACGATCTGCTCGCCAAGCGCTGGGTCCCCTATTCCTATATCTACCCCTTTGCCGAGGGGCTGGCCGGGGTGCTGATGATCGCGAGCGTGCTGACCTGGCTGTCCGTCCCGATCGCGCTGTTCATCGGGGGCATCGGCGCGGTGTCGGTGGTGAAGGCGGTCTATATCGACCGGCGCGAACTCAAATGCGCCTGTGTCGGCGGATCGAGCAACGTGCCGCTGGGCTTCCTGTCGCTGACCGAGAATCTGATGATGATCGGGATGGCGGTGTGGATGGTGGTGGCCAAGTAGATTCCTCCCCTGCAAGGGGAGGTGGCAGCGCGCAGCGCTGACGGAGGGGTGTCGCGCTATCGAGAGGGGGACACCCCTCCGACGCGCTCTGCGCGCCACCTCCCCTTGCAGGGGAGGAATAGAAGTTTCCCCGGGGAAACATGCCTCCTCCCTTCCCCCCATCTTGCCCATTTGAATGAACTTTGCCATTAACCAACCCCAAAAGCTTCAAGGGGTGCGCGAGTGGCGGAAGATCATGCAATGCTGTCCCAGATCGGAGATCTGGCCAGCGCGGGCGAGCGGATGATCGAGCGGTTGCGGCGCAAGGCGTTCCTGCCCGAAAGCCGCAAAGGCCTGCATGTCCGCTTCGGCATCGCCGAGGCCGCGCAGCTGCTCGGCTGTTCGACCAACCGCATCCGCATGGCCGAGGAGGATGGCCGCCTCCCCCCTGCCCCGACCACCGACAATGGCCGACGCCAGGGCTATACGGTCGAGGAACTGCTCCACATGCGCGAGGTGCTGGGCGCCTCCCCGGCGCGCGCGCCGCTCGACATCCCCGCGATCATCGCGGTCCAGAACTTCAAGGGCGGCGTCGGCAAGTCGACCGTCACCACCCATCTCGCCCATTATTTCGCGGTGCAGGGCTACCGCGTGCTGGTCGTCGATTGCGACAGCCAGGCGACGACGACGACTTTGTTCGGCTTCAACCCGCATTTCAACGTCACGCGCGAAGAGACGCTCTACCCCTATCTGTCGATCGACCCGACCCAGACCGACCTGGCCTATGCGGTCAAGCCGACGCCCTGGCCCAATGTCGACCTGATTCCGTCGAACCTCGAGCTGTTCGACGTGGAATATGAGCTGGCCGCAGCCGGGTCCGACGGCGGATCGGTGCTGGCCGCGCGGTTCCGCAAGCTGAAGCGGGGCCTGGCCGATCTCGCCCGCAATTACGACGTCGTGCTGCTCGATCCGCCCCCTGCCCTGGGCACGATCAGCCTGGCGGTGATGCAGGCGGCCAATGCGCTGCTGGTGCCGATGGCCGCGACCACGCCCGATTTCTGTTCGACCGTCCAGTTCCTGTCGATGATGGATCAGGTGCTCAACCAGCTGACCGGGGCGGGCATCGAGGTCGATTATCAGTTCGTCCGCCTGATCTGTTCCAAGTTCGACGGCAACGACCCCAGCCACGCCATGGTCCGCGCGATCATGGAGCAGAGCTTCGGCCCCGCGCTCCTGCCCGTCCCCATCCTGGAATCGGCCGAGATCAGCCATGCCGCGATGCGGATGATGACCGTCTATGAGCTCGAAAAACCGATCGGCACGCCCAAGACGCACAAGCGCTGCCGCGCCAATCTGGACGAGGCGATGCGCCAGGTCGAGCAGCTGGTCCGCCAGAGCTGGGGCCGGGTCGAACCGCTGAGTGAAGAGGCGGTGATCCATGCCGCGGCTTGATCGGCTTCCCCTTTCCTACACGACAATGTTCTGCCTATGTTCCTGGCGGGAGGCATAAGATGGCGCGTAAACAATCCGATTATCTGGCGGCCCTGCTGGCGGAGGAAGAGGGCGACGCCCCCTCCCCCACCCCGGCCCGCGAGGTCGTGGCGGAACGCAGCCGGGGCACGACCCTGCTCGGCCGCGAGTCCGCGCTCGCCCGCGTCGCCAGCGGCGAGGTGCGACAGGTCACGCAGCTGCTGCTCGACCCGGCACGGGTGAAGATCTGGTCGGGCAATGCCCGCAACTACGACCTGCTGACCGAGGCGCATTGCCGCGAGCTGATCGACTCGATCATCGCCGAAGGGGGGCAGAAGGTCCCCGCCGTGGTCCGCCGGATCGAGGGCGATCCCGATCATGATTACGAGGTGATCGCGGGCACGCGGCGCCACTGGTCGATCAGCTGGCTGCGCGCGAACAGCTATCCCGACATGGTCTTCGTGGCGCAGGTCGCGCAGCTGGACGACGAGGCCGCGTTCCGCCTCGCCGATCTGGAGAACCGCGCGCGCGCCGATGTCTCGGACTATGAGCGGGCGCGCAACTATCTGGCCGCGCTGACCACCCATTATGGCAATCACCAGACCCGCATGGCCGAGCGGCTGAAGCTGTCCAAGGGATGGCTGTCCAAGATGCTGAAGGTCGCCGCGCTGCCCGACGAAGTGGTCGCCGCCTTCGCCTCGCCGCATGAGGTGCAGCTGAAGCCCGGCTATGCGCTGGCGCAGGCGGTGCAGGACAAAAGCGAGGCGTCGGCCATCATGAGCGTGGCCCAGTATATCACGCGCCAACAGGCCGAGCGGCGCGAGGCGGGGCAGCCGCCCATCCCGGCCAGCGAGGTGCTCCACCGCCTGCTGACCGCGCGCAAGATGATGCTGGGCGAGGATGGCGAGCCGGAGCGCTACAGCTATCACAACCGCTATGGCCGCCCCGTGCTGTCGGTCCAGTCGGCCAATCGCCAGGGCGTGACGGTGCGGCTTCATGCCGGATCGGGCGCGGATGTCGAGGAAATCGTGACGGCGCTGCGCGGCGCTCTGGCGCATCTCGAGCAGACGGGCAGGGGGCTCCAACCCTGATGTTTCCCCGGGGAAACACGCTTGCCCGCCCATCTTGCATGTTTCCCCGGGGAAACATGCGCCGGGGTCATGACGCATGAGCAGCAAGCCCAAGGACGGATCGGCCGAACAGTTCGAGCTGTTCCTGCCCTATCTCGCCGACCTGCCGCTGCGCGACCAGCGCGAGATGATGGAGCGGCCGTTCTTTAGCCTGGCCAAGTCGAAACGGGTCAAGCCGATCGACTATCGCTCGCCCGACGGCAAGCTGTGGGTCCATGTCTCGGGCAATCCCGATTATGGCATGGCGACGATCTGGGATGCCGACATCCTGATCTATTGCGCCTCGATGCTGGCCGACATGGCCAGGCGGGGGATCAACGACGTGCCGCGCAAGCTGCACCTGATGCCCTATGACCTGCTGCGCGCGATCGGGCGCCAGCCGACGGGGCGTGCTTACGAGCTGCTCGGCCAGGCGCTCGACCGGCTGGTGTCGACCACGGTCAAGACCAATATCCGCGCCGAGAATAGGCGCGAGGCGACGTTCAGCTGGCTCGACGGCTGGACGCAATTGGTCGACGAAAAGACCGAACGCTCGCGCGGCATGACGATCGAGCTGTCGAGCTGGTTCTATGAAGGCGTGATGATGACGGGCGGCGTGCTGTCGATCGACCGCGCCTATTTCGACATTTCGGGCGGCCGCGAACGCTGGCTGTACAAGGTCGCGCGCAAACATGCCGGCGGGGCAGGGGAGGGGGGCTTCGCCATCTCCATGCCGACCCTGTTTGAGAAATCGGGGGCCGAGGGCCAGTATCGCCGCTTCAAGTTCGAGATCGCCAAGATCGCCGAGCGCAACGAGCTGCCGGGCTATGCCCTGACGCTCGAACAGGCGGAGGGCAAGCGCGAGCCGAGCCTCAGGATGCGTCGACGGGCGGAAGGGGAGGGGGCTGGCCCAGCCGTCCCTGCGCCCCCGAAAAGGTCCAGGGGCGCTGCCGCGCCAGCACCCAAGCCACCGACGCCGGAGGACACTCCGCCGCCCCCCTCTGACCAGGACATGGATGCCAGCGGGCTGATCCGTCGCAGCGTCAAGAGCCTGTCGACCCGCTCGACCTTCGGAGAGATCACCGACGCGACCCTGGCCCTGCTAAGATCCGAATGTCCGGGCTGGGACTATCAGACGCTGCACGCCGAATTCAAAGCCTGGGTCGAGGGCGATCCGGCCCGCACGCCGGTCAGCTATCAGAACGCCTTTATCGGCTATGTGCGCCGTTTCGACGCCAAAAACCGGCACCTGCTTCGCTGACGAAAGGGGAGGGGGGCGCGGCAATGGCGCTCCCTTCCCGCCATTTCAGCCGCTGGAATTGCGGCGCAGGAGGGATGCGCAGCGAAAACGCGTTCCCGAAATATCGCGTGTTCGATCGTCGCTACGATCGCGTGTCCCGGCGGGTCGCCACTTTGAACCTCACCATGCGGGATCGGTCGAAAACTGATTCAATCCGACCCGCTCCGACGGCGTCCGTCCCGCCTTTTCGATATATCGGGAACGGGCAACGATACTCCCGGAACGGTCGGGCGATACATCGGGAACGCTCATCACGATATTCCGGGAACGGACACTCGATATGTCGGGAACGCGAGGGTCCCGAAAAAGCGAGTGAATCCGGCATTTTAGCCTGTGGAAAACACGGCTTAACCCTTTAAATCCCTTCTAACGCTCTAACCCTTCCGGATATGTTTTTTGAGCTTTTTTGAAGAGCTTGATGAGTTTTCTGAATCAGTCGCCTTTTCGCTTTGGGTTTGCCCCCTATCGATTCACAAAGGGCCATGCCGATCGCGCGCGAACATCGCTGGCTCTACCCGATCGACTGGCGCGAGCTGTCCGCGCTGATCCGCTTCGACCGCGCCAAGGGGCGGTGCGAGCATTGCGGGCGGCCGCACGGACGCGAGATCGTGCATCTGGGCGACGGAACCTGGTGGGACGACACCCGGGCCCGCTGGCGCGACGGCCGGGGCAGGGGGGTCAAGGCGCTGCCCAGCCCCACCGCCATGATCCACGCGCAACCGGGCCTGGCAGGCATCGCCCCGCCCCTGCCGTTCCGCCGAACCCGCGTGATCCTGGCCAGCGCGCACCTGAACCACGACCCTGGCGACAACCGACCGCGTAATCTCGCCGCGCTGTGCCAGGCCTGCCACATGCGCCATGATGCGGGGGAGCATCGCAGGCGCCGGTTGCGGAACTGGTTCCGGTCCAGTGCCATTCGCGATCTTTTTGCTTGAGCGGGCAGCGAGCCTTCCAAAAGGCAATGCCCCCCCTTGTCTGATGTGATGCTGGTCTGACGGTGTTGCGGAAGGGAGCCCGTCCCCCCCCGAAGGTCTGGAGCCCGATAGGGAGCAAGGGTCCCTTCCGCGTTGGTCACAACCCTGAACAGTTTGCTTGGGACTGCTGATCCCGCACGACATGGACAGGAGCCTATACCATGCCACAAGCCGTCATCGGCTGCGACCTTTCACGTGCCGTCATCGACATTTGCGAGCTGCCATCCGGCCGGATCGGGCAGATCGCCAATACACCGGATGCCATCGACGCCTGGCTCGACACACTCGACCACGACATTCGCCTCGTCTTCGAGGCCACCAGCGGCTGCGACGGCGACCTGATCGCCGCGCTGGCGACCCGCAGCCATCCTTTCTCGCGCGTCAATCCGCGTCAGGCGCGCGAGTTCGCCAGAGCCACCGGCACGCTCGCCAAGACCGACTACGTCGATGCCCGGGTGCTCGCGCAGATGGGCGCGGCGCTCGACCTGCTGGCTACCATCCCGCTCAGCCCGACGCGTTCCCGCCTAGCCGATTTCCTGCGCCGTCGCAGGCAGTTGGTCGACATGCGAAAAGCCGAAAAGCTGCATCGCCACAGCGCAGGTCAGCCCGATATCGCGCAAGCCATCGAGGCCATGATCGACCTGCTCGGCCAGCAGATTGCCGAGCTCGACCGACAGATCGCAGGCATCATCGCCCAAGATCACGCCCTGTCCGAACAGGCCCGGCTGCTAACGGCCGTTCCCGGCATCGGGCCCACCGTCCTCGCCACCTGCTCGGCGAACTTCCCGAACTCGGCACGCTCTGTCGTCGCAAGATCGCCTCGCTCGCAGGCCTCGCCCCCTATCGCCTGGACGCGACCGCGATCGCCGACCTGACCGACGGACGGGGCCGCGCGGCCGACGAACGGATCGCCCAGGCCCTGGCCGCACCCTGGAAGGCCATCGCCGGGATCGAAGGCGGCATCCCGCCGAGCTGGGCGCTGGCGCAGGCGCTGATCGCGCGCGGCGCGGAGGGCGCGCTGGTCCCCTCCGCGCAAAATCCGGGCGGCACCGCGCTGGTCCTGTGGCGCTGGCACCGTGCGGATGAAATGGGGGAGGGCGAATCGAGGGAGGGCGCGGCGCTGGAACTGCTCGATCCGGACCATGTACTGACGCCGCATCCCTGAGCGGCGCCGATTTGCTTCGGTGCCGTCGACCGGCAACTGGCCGCGCAAGTGATCGGATCGCCCGATCCTTTTCGACCCCCGAACCGTCAATGATGGAAATTCGGTAACTCCGGTCGTGCCAAGAAAAGAGCAATGACTTTATTTCGTCATGACGATTATGTCATGAATTCACGTGACATGACGCCGACTTCATCATAGGAATCGTCCGACAATTGGGGGTTTCGAAAAATGGTGAAGGCAATGTCGCGCGCTCGGCAGGTGAAGGCGCGCGCTCTGGAATCGAGTGCCATTCTGCTTGCGGTGATGGTGGCGGGCCCGGCCTTTGCCCAATGCACCCCCGATCCGACCCAGGCCAACACCACCACGACGTGCAGCGGCACCGACAGCAACGGCCTGACCGTCACGACCTCGGGCACCACGGTCGATGTGGCGACCGGGGCGACGGTGACGAACAGCGGCGCACCCGCCATCGCCTTTGCGATCCCGACCTCGGCCACCAGCTATCCCTATGGGGTGCTGACCGTGGGCGGCCGGGTCGATGGCGCAAGCCAGACCGGCGTGCAGTTCGTCCGCCAGACCACCGCCAACAGCTATTCCAGCGGCCAGCTGTCGGTGACGGTGCGCGCAGGCGGCAGCATCAGCGGCGCGAACGGCATCGTCATCGGCCAGACCGGCAACGGCTATGGCAGCACGACCGCGTCGATCGACAATAGCGGCACGATCAGCGGCACGGGGACCGGCTCGGACGGCTATGCGCTGCTGTCGAGCAACCCGACCTATGCGGGCTTCCAGACGATCACCAACCGCGCAGGCGGCACGATCGGCGCGATCAGCGGCCCCGTCGGCACGCTGACCAATGCCGGCACCATCGATGGCGGCAGCCGCAGCGCGATCGATGTGGGCGCGACCTACAGTTCTGTAGTCTATGGTTTCAACTGGACCAACAGTGGCGCGATCCGCAGCGCCAGCACCACTGCGACGCTGGCCAATGTCCGTACCTCGACGCTGACCAACAGCGGCACGATCGCCAATATGGGCACGGGCGCGGCCATCACCGGCATCGGCGTGTCGCTCGTCAACCAGGCCGGCGGTCAGATCACCACCGCCGGCACCATCGCCATCCAGGGTAGTGGCGGGGTCAATCTGGTCAATAGCGGCACGATCGTCGGTGGCATCACGACGACCGCCAACCAATATGGCTATGATGCCAGCACAGTCGACAACATGCTCGGCACGATCACGGGCGATCTGCGTCTGGGCTCTGGCAACGACACGCTGACCGTCGGCTATGCGAACGGCGCGATCCGTACCGGAATCAGCGGCGCTATCGACGGTGGGGCGGGCACGGACACGCTGCGCGTTCGCCTGACGAGCGACACCAGCCTGTCCTCCGCGCTGACACTTCCGACCAATTTCGAACAGCTGACCCTGGTTACCGATGCGAAGATGACCGCCACGCTGGCAGGCGGCTTTGCAACGACGGGGACCTTGCGCGTGGGCGGCGACGGCACGCTGGTCAACAATACCGCGCTCAGCGGCAGCGGTACGGTCCTTGCCGACGAATATGCCTCGTACAGCGCGGCCATCGTGAAGAATGCCGGTAGCATCAGCGGCACGGGATCGCAGGTCGACAGCTTTGCCGTATCGCTGGGTTCGGTGAAAAGCTTCGAGAATAGCGGCACGATCACCGCGAGCATGGGCGGCCTCTCGTTCACCTCGCAAGGTACGGTCGTCAATTCGGGTACGATCACGGCAGGCGGGACCGCCGTGTCGCTGATCGGAAGCTTCACCAATTCGGGCACGATCCGCTCGACCGGCGGGATCGCTGCGATATTGTCGGCGTCGTCGGGGGCCACCCAGACCAATAGCGGCCGGATCGAGGGCTCGACCGCCGGGGTCCAGCTGTCGAGCAGCCTGAACAACAGTGGCACGATCACCGCGACCGGGACCGGTCTGTTCATCAATGCCTATGGTCGGCTCAACAACCAGGCGGGCGGCGTCGTCACCGGGGGCACGCGCGGTATCGGGCCGAACGGCAATTTCACCGTGTTCAGCGCCGAGATCGCCAATGCGGGTACGATCAACGGCAGCGTGACCTTCGGGACGTCGTCGGACTATTTCTACGGCAACAACATCTATTACGCGCTGCCCGGCGGTATCCTGAACGGCGATCTGACGCTGTCGAGCAGCGACCTGCTGGTCGCCGAACTGGCGGGAACCAGCGGCGACCGCTTTGCGGGGATCAACGGCACGGTGTCGGGTTCGGGGGCGGGGTTGCGCCTGCGTGTTCGCAACGACACGAGCACGACGCTGCCGACCTCCACCACATTCGCCAAGATCGGCTATGAGCTGTTCGACAAGGCAACGCTGACCCTGACCGGCACAGCTTCGGGTCGGGCGCTGACCCTGGCCGGGCAGGGAACGGTGGACGTCACCGCCGATATCGCCACCACCATGGGGGCGGCGATCTCCACCCTCTCGCGCACGACGGCACCTGGCGAGAGCTATGCCGCCAACGCCCTGACCATCATCAGCCGCGGCACATTGTCGCTGGTCCCGGCCAACACCAATCTCTATCTGGGCGGGGTCGTCCTGCTCGGCAGCACCGATATCTTCACCAATATCGGCACCATCGCGGCCAGCGGGCGGGCCATCAACGGCTATAACCCGATCGTGGCGATCTCGGGCGGCAAGACCGTGACCAACCAGGGCACGATCACGCTCGATGGCGCGGTCGGTGCCCAGGGCGTGCAGAGCCTTACGAACAGCGGGCGCATCGTCCAGGCCACGAATGGCCGCGCGGCAACCGGCGTCACCGGTATCGGCACGCTGGCCAACAGCGGCACGATCGAGGTGGGCGGCTCGGCCGTCCTGCTCGATTACAGCGGCTATGCCACGGTGATCGAGAATAGTGGTCGGATCGCCAGTACGGGCGGCGTCGCGATCGCCCAGAGCTATAATTCCGGTTACGGCATCACGATCCGCAATCTGGCCGGTGGCACGATCGCGGGAGCGACGGGCCGGTCTGCGATCCAAGTGGCGGGCGGCCAGATCGTCAATGCCGGTACGATCACCGGCGACGTTGATCTGGGCTACACCACCTATGGCGGTCGTTCCTACGCCAGCGCGGTCTATACCAGTAATGGGGGCACGCTGACCGGCAATCTGCGCTTCGGCGAAGGCGATGACCTGTTCGTCGAGACGGACGGCCAGACCGGCGTGACCGGGACAATCGATGGGGGCGGCGGGACGGACACGTATCGTCACGCCTTCACCAAATCGGCGAGCGCAGCACTGGGCAAGCTGACCGCCATCAATTTCGAGCGCGAAGACGTCCAGGCGATCGGCGCCGATACGGTCGTGACTATTGGAGCCGACGCTACGCTGACGTCGCTCGGCCTCCGGGGCGATGGCCAGATCGTCAACACCGCCAATGTCGATGGCGACGTCACCATCGGCGACGCCAATTACTACTACCAGCCGCAGCCGCAGGCCATGCTGGCGGCGCTGACCAACCAGGCCGTCGTCAAGGGCGCCATCTCGGGCCAGGTTTCGCGCTTCACCAACAGCGGGACGGTCGGCGATGCGGCGCTGAAGCGCACCGCCGTTTCCATCTATGCGGTCGGCGACCTGAGCTTTACCAATTCGGGCAGCATCCTGAACGACGCCAGCCGTCGCGGTGTCAACCTGTCGGTCAATGGGGGGGCGATCACCGCCACCAACAGCGGTTCGATCGCCCAGGGGTTCAACGCCTTTGCCAGCGACTATAGCTATTACGGCACGACGCCACCGGACGCGCCGCAGCCGCAGAAGATCGCGCTGACCAACAGCGGCACCATCGCCTCCACCGACGAGGGTCGATCGGGCGTCCTGCTTCAGATGAACAATGATCTGGGCGGGTCGATCCAGTTCGACAACAGCGGCACGGTCACCCAGGGCGTCAACGCCTATGCGGGCCGCTACAGCTATTACGGCACGCCGGTATCGGACGCCGCGCGCTCCTATGCGATTGCCGTCACCAACAGCGGATCGATCACCGCGACCGGGCAGGGCCGGTCGGCCGCCCTGCTGACGATCGACGATTACCGGGGCACGGGCGGTTCGATCCGCCTCGACAATAGCGGCACGATCGACGCCAGCGGAACCTCGGCCTATGGCGTCCGCGCCGGTTTCAACGGCTCCGGCACCACCACCACCGGCGCGCAGAGCATCGCCATCACGAACAGCGGCACGATCCGCGCCAATGGCGGCGGGGTGACGATCACCGATCCCTATGCGGGCGCCAGCGTCCCGAAGGATCCCACCGCACCCACCACCTATATCGCCGCGGCCGTGTCGGTCTTCGGCAACGGCACCGCGACCGCCACGATCACCAACGCCGCGACCGGCACGATCGAGGCGACCGGGCCGCTGTCCGTCGCGGTCAGGACCAACGGCGCCGCGCTCGACCTGACCAATGCCGGGACGATTCGCGGCGGGGCGGGCACCACGCCGGCCGCCAATGACACCCTCGTGCGCCAGATCGGCAGTCCCTATCTGGCGGGCGCGATCCACAGCATCGGCGCGACCGACGACAGGATCGTCAACACCGGCAGCATCTTCGGATCGATCGCGCTGGGCGACGGCAATGACCGGATCGAGAATTACGGCCGGATCGAGGGCAATGTGTTCCTCGGCGCGGGCGACGACACCTTCCTGCACCGCGCCAGCGCGACGCTGGTCGGGACGGTCGATGGCGGCACGGGCACGAACAGCCTGATCGTCGACGCGACCGGGGGCGGGACGGTCAATGGCGACCAGTTCGTCAATTTCCAGCGCTTCAACCAGGTCGGACAGGGCAATGTCACATATGCCGGTATCTTCCGCTTCGACACGATCGGGGTCGCGGGCGGAACGGTGACCGTCGCGGCGGGCCAGACGCTGGCCAGCACCGGCCCGGTCACCATCACCGGCACCGATGCGAACGAGACGGTCGTCAATTCCGGCACCATCGCCGGTTCGGTCGCGCTGGGCGGCGGGAATGACAGCTTCGTCGAGGGGCCCAATTCGCGCGTCCTGGGCACTCTCGATGGCGGCACGGGCACCAACCTCTACGGCGTGCTGCTGGCGGGCGACCGCAGCGGCATCGGCCAGCGCAGCAATTTCCAGCAGCTGGCGGTGACCGGCACCGGCACGCTGTCGCTGACGCTCGACCAGAGCTTCGACACGGTCGCGCTGGCGGGCACCGGGCTGAACGTCGCGCTGGCGGGCAACCGGATCGGATCGGTCACGGGCTCGGACGCGGCCGAGCAGCTGCGCGTCGATGGCGACATCGCCGGCGTTTCGCTAGGCGCGGGCGACGACCTGCTGGCGCTGGGCACGACCAATGCGGCGGGCCGTTACGATGGCGGCGCGGGCACCGACAGCTTGCGCTTCGCCGCCAATGCGCCGGTGGTGCTGAGCGGGGTGGCGACCGGATTCGAGACTGTGTCGCTGACCGGCAACGCGCTGACCGTCACCGGTTCGCTGGGGTCGCAGGGTGCGCCGCTCGGCTTCGGTGACGGCGATACGGCGCTGACCGTCGCCAAGGGCGGCACGCTGGCCGGGGTCATCGACCTGGGCGCGGGCAATGACAGCTTCCGTCTGGCGGCGGGTTCGGTCCTGATCGGCAGCGTCGCGGGCGGCGCGGGCAACGACACCGCCACGCTGGAGCTGGCGGGCAACCAGATGCTGGCGGCGGGCACGCTGACCGGGTTCGAGACGCTGGCGACCGAAGGGACCGGCGCGCTGACCCTGACGGGCACGCAAAGCTATGCCCAGGTCAACGCCGCGACCGACCTGACCATCGCCTCGGGCAGCAGCCTGACCGCGGGCCAAGTCGCCTTCACCGGCGGAAACCAGCGCTTCACCATCGCGGGCACCTTTGCGGGCGCGGTCGATGGCGGGGCGGGCACCGACACGATCGCGCTGTCGGGCGGCACCGCTGCCGCGCCGGTCGCCTTCACCAACGTCGCCAATGTCGAGGCGCTGGCGATGACCGGCGGCTATGCCACCGTGTCGGGCAACGCCGCCTTCGGCGCGGTCGATATGACGAGCGGCCGCCTGGTCGGTTTCGCCGGGTCGACGATGAGCGCCGCGCAGTTCCTGGTCCGCCAGGGCGCGACCTTCGGTTCGGCGGGGACGGTCAACGGCAATGTGACGGTCGCGGGCATCCTCAGCCCCGGCGCGTCGCCGGGCACGATGACGGTCAACGGCAACGTCACGCTGGCCAGCGGCTCGCTGTCCTATTTCGAGCTGACCCCGACCGTGTCGGACAAGCTGATCGTCAACGGCGCGATGACCATCGGCAGCGGATCGACGTTGCAGATCGTCTCCAGCGGCGCGCTGCGCCCCGGCACCTCCTATGACCTGATCGTCGCCAGCGGCGGGATTTCGGGCAGCTATGCCAATGTCCTGAAGCCCGCCGACCTGTTCGGCTTCATCGTCCAGCGTGCCGACCGCATCCAGCTGCTCGGCCAGTTCCTGGGCGATGCCGGGTTCAGCCCGCAGGTGGCGCGCAGCATCGACTATGCCAATGCGACCCTGGCCAAGCAGCCCGCGACCAGCACGCTGTTCGCCGCGCTCCCGTCGCTGCTGACCGCCTCGGGCGCGTCCAATCCGCGTGGCTTCGCGCAGATCACGCCGGAGGCCTATGCCTCGGCATCGCAGATCGGCGTCGACAATGCGCTGGGGCTGGTCCAGGCGGCGCGCGGGCCCGCCTTCGCCACCACGCGTGAGGATGCCGGCGTCTTCACCTTCGCCCAGACGCTCGGCCAGTGGCACACGCTGGGCGCCGACCGGGCACAGGGGACCAGCACGGCGCAGACGCGCGGCTATGGCTTCCTGGGTGGGGTCGGTTACGGCGATCGCCAGTGGATGATCGGCGCGTTCGGCGGCTGGCTCGACACGCGTCAGTCGATCGCCCCGCTCGCCGCCTCGACCAGGGCCGATGGCGTGGTGGCGGGCGTGCATGGCCGCTATGCGATGCCGAACGGCTTCGGCTTCGGCGCGTCGATCGTCTATGACGGTGCGCAGGCGCGGACCACCCGCGCGCTGCCGGGCACGGCCTCGGGCTTCGGCCGCTATGACCTGCACACATGGACCAGCGACCTGTCGGTCCATTATGCCGCCGAGATGCCGGAGGGCTGGGCGCTGACCCCGCGCGCCGGGATCACCTATCTGCGCACCCGCCGGGCGGGCGTGGGCGAGACGGGGGGCAGCCCCTTCGCGCTCACCGTCGCGCGGCGCGATCTGGTCGCGGGCTTTGCCGATGCCGGGATCACGGTCGGGCGCAGCGATGCGTCGGACGCGCCGTTCCGCCCGTTCGTGACGCTGGGCGCGCGCTACCAGATCGAGGGCAACCGCGCGGTCGCGCTGGGCGGCTATGCCGGGGGCGGCCTGGGTCTGGTCGCGCTGGGCGCCGCGCGCGCGCCGCTGGTCGGCACGGCCACGGGCGGGGTCGCCTATCGCTTCCGCAACGGGATCGACCTCTATGCGACCGGCAGCGCGCAGACCGGTCGCGACGATCACCAGGAAACGATCGCGGCGGGCCTGCGCCTGCGCTTCTGATCGACCGGGGGTGGAGCGGGCCATGTTGCTCCACCCCTTGCTCCTCACAGAACGGGCAGGCGATATCCTTGCAGCCTCTGCCGTTATGAATTATTATGAACGGCATCGATGGATGCGAGTTCTACGATGGGTGAATATGCCAGAATGACCGTCGTGGTCCCCGAGCCGATGGCGGAGACGATCCATGCCGCCATCGCGGCGGGGGAATATGCGTCGGCGAGCGAAGTGGTGCGCGATGCGATGCGCCTGTGGAACGAGCGCCGGGCCTTTCGTGCGGAGGAATTGCGGCTGCTGCGCGACGCATGGGACAAGGGCAAGACCAGCGGTATTGCCGGTCCACTCGACATGAAGGCGATTATCGCAGAAGCCCGAGGCGAAGCCGACGCTGCGGGCTGAGATGACCGCGATCGTCCTATCGCGTCGCGCCCGCGAGGATTTCAAACGGATCTGGACCTATATCGCGCGGGATGACGACCATGCTGCCGACAGGCTGCTGCTGGCGCTGGACGCCAAGATCGAAAGGTTGCGGGATTTCCCCGGCATCGGCACGTCCCGGGACGATATCCGACCAGGCGCCCGCACGCTCGTTCATGGGCGCTATCTGATCCTCTACGAGCATGACGCCGACGCCGATCAGGTCGAGATCGTTGCGGTTGTCGAAGGCGTGCGCGACCTCGACCGCCTGTTCTGAAGGCGACGTTGCCGATGGACGGCACGGATCGCAGCGATATTCTCGGGTTGCCGGGCTCGGCGTAGGATTGACCCGCCCCCAAGATGACACAATCGTCATCATAAAAACCGCAGCATCCCCCCAAAACGTCATCATCCCGCAATGATCCGCCACCAAGGGACGCGCCGATAATCCTTTGGGGGGAACCACGGAAATGACTTCGTTTGACTCGCATTTCGCGGGGCGGCTCTTTGCGTCCAGCGCGCTGGCTCTTCTGCTTGCCACGCCCGCCTTTGCGGCCGAGCCCGAACCGGCCAAGACCGCCGCGCCCGACGACCAGAAGACCAATGCCGACGGTTCGCTCAACGAGGTCATCGTGACCGCCGAGAAGCGCCCCCAGAGCCTGCAGAAGACCCCGATCGCCATCTCGGTCCTGTCCGCCGAGGATCTCCAGAACCGCCACGTCCAGTCGCTGGTCGACCTTCAGGACGGCGCGATCCCGTCGCTTCGCGTCGCGCCCTTCTATTCGCGCAACTCCGCGCTCATCATGAACATCCGCGGCATCGGCGTGCTGGCCGACAGCAACCAGCCCGCGCGCGACCAGGGCGTGGGCGTCTATATCGACGGCGTGTATCTGGGCCGCGCCCAGGGGCTGGGCACTGCGCTCTATGACATCGAGAGCATCGAGGTGCTGAAGGGTCCGCAGGGCACGCTGTTCGGCCGCAATACCGAAGGCGGCGCGGTCAGCATCGTGACCAAAAAGCCCACCGGCCAGTTCGGCCTCACCGCGACCGCGGGCATCGGCAATTTCGGCAGCCACAAGGCCGAGGCGCATCTCAACCTGCCCGAATGGCATAATTTCAGCGTCAAGCTGGACGGCATCGTCACCAAGCGGGGCGGCCTGGTCGCCAACCCGCTGCCCGGCCAGTCGGACTTTAACGGCTTCGACCGGCACGGCGCGCATGTCGAGGTGCTGTGGAAGCCCGAAAGCGGCGTCAGCGCGGACTATGCCTTCGACACCTCCTATGACGCCTCGACCCCGCTCTATCTCCAGGCGATCACCGCCGGAACGCTGGCCCGCGCGCCCGCCTTGCCGCTCCAGCCCGACCGCGTCCGCACCGCCAGCATCGGCGTGCCGCAGCAGGAGAGCATCGGGCGGACGCATGGCCACCGCCTGACGCTGGGCCTGGACATCGCGCCGGGGCTCCAGCTCAAGTCGATCACCGCCTATCGCGAGCTGGACCAGAGCCAATATGACAATGGCGGGCAGAACAGCTCGACCTACAAGCCGAACGGCGCGTTCAGCCGCTATAGCCTGGCCGGGTTCGCGCAGAACCAGTTCAGCCAGGAAATCCAGCTGATCGGCGACACGCCGCGCCTGAAATATGTGCTGGGCGCGATGGCGTACCGCGAGCATACCGAGGACAACGCCCAGGCGTTCAACTCGATGGTTTGGAACGCCGACGGCACCGCCGCCACGGTCGCCACCTATAATATCGCGACCGTCCCCTATGACCGCGCCAGCCGGATCACGACGCGCAGCATCGGCGCGTTCGGCCAGGCGACCTGGACCCCGGGGATCGCCGACGACCGGCTGCACCTGACCGCGGGCGCGCGCTATACCCGCGACATGAAGCGGGGCGAGCTGTTCATCGTCAACGGCAAGACCCCCAGCGTCAACGGCGTGGTCGCGCCGCGCGCGCTGGACGCGGCCTGGTCGCGGGTCGATCCGCTGGTGACGCTGGCCTATGACGTGACCCAGGCGGTCCATGTCTATGGCAAATGGTCGGAGGGCTATAAGTCGGGCGGCGCCAATTCGCGCTCGCTGACCTATGCGCCGTTCAACCCGGAAACGCTGTCGATGTTCGAGATCGGCGCCAAGAGCGAGTTCCTCGACCGCCGCGTCCGGCTGAACCTGGCCGCCTATACCGGCGCGTACAAGTCGATCCAGATCGATTTCCAGGCCAATTATTTGCAGTTCGACGCGAACGGCAAGCTGCTGGAAACCACCCGCACCACGATCGAGACGACCAATGCGCCCGGCACCGGCCGCGCCAAGGGGATCGAGGCGGAGCTGACCGTGGCGCCGATGGCGGGCCTGACGCTGACCGCCAGCTATTCCTATAACGACCTGACCATCCCGGCGACGGTGAACCCCTTCCCGCAGGGGGTGAACGGCACGGTCGTCGCCACGCCGATCAAGATCTATCCGGTCTATACCCCCGCGCATGCCGCCAGCGGCGCGATCGATTATGAGCGGCCGATGGGCGATTACAGCCTGGTCGCGCATCTCGACGCCAATTATGACAGCGGCTTCTATGCCAATTACAACGACCCCGCGCCGGGGGTGAACCAGCCCAAGGGCGATCCGGGCTTCATCGTCAACGGCCGGATCGGCGTGACCGACATCGCGCTGAACGACACCGGCGCACGGCTGAGCGTGTCGGCATGGGCGCGCAACCTGCTGAACGAGCAGCATCTGTTCTACAAGACGCTGAACACCGCGACCGGCGTGTCGGGCTTCTTCAACGAGGCGCGCACCTATGGCCTGGAAGCGACGGTGAAGTTCTGATGCGCCGCGCGGTCGCCTTGGCGATGCTGTTGGCGGTCCCGGCGGGGGTGGGGGCTTCGGCGCCCGCCCCGGTGGCGGGGGCGGCGCACCGCCGCGTGCTGCCGCTTCAGGGCGGCCGCAATTTCCGCGATCTGGGCGGCTATCGCACCGCCGACGGGCGGATGGTGAAATGGGGGCTGCTCTATCGCTCGGGGCAGATGCACGACCTGACCCCGGCGGATTACGTGACGCTGCAAAGGCTGGGCATCCGCACCGTCTGCGACTTTCGCGACACGCGCGAGCGGGCGGGCGAGCCGACGCTCTGGCCTGCGGGCCGGAAGCCCAAGGTGCTGAGCGACGATTATGCGCTCGACATGAGCGGCATGATGCTGCCCGGCGATCCGTCGACCTGGACGCATGAGCAGGTGGTCGCGGCGATGACCGCGACCTATCCGAAGCTGCTCGACCAGTTTCGCGGCCAGTATGCCCGCATGTTCGCCGAGCTGTTGGCGGGCGACGTGCCGCTGGCCTTTCACTGCACGGCGGGCAAGGACCGCACCGGCGTCGCGGCCGCTCTCCTGCTGACGGCGCTGGGGGTGCCGAGGGCGACGATCGTCGAGGATTACCTCCTCTCCAACCAGCACATGGCCCCGCCGCCCGCCCACCCGACCGGCTTCTGGGCGAAACTCTCGCCCGAGGCGGCGCACGCCTTTGCCGGGGTCGACCGCCGCTATATCGACGCGGTGTTCGCGGTGACCGACCGCCATCCGGGCGGGACGATGGGGTATCTCAGGGACGAGCTGGGGCTGGACGCCGCCAAGGTTGCGAAGCTGCGCGCGCTGTATCTGACCAGGGGGTGACCGTCATTCCTCCCCTGCAAGGGGAGGTGGCGCGCGCAGCGCGACGGAGGGGTGTCCCGGTCGGAGAGGTCGGGAAACCTCACGGCGGGTGACACCCCTCCACCAGCTTTGCCGGTCCCCCTCCCCTTGCAGGGGAGGAATAAGCTTTTGGCGAATGCGCCTCGAAAAACGATTGCGTGACGCCCGCGTCACCCAATCGTCATCCCTTTCACATCGCTTCGTAACAAACCCCCGCCACGGGGGCGGGAACGACCGGCGCCGGGGGGTGTCGGCACGACCAAGCGCCCAGGGGAAGCATCATGCACGCCATCCGTTTCGGCATCCGCGGTTTCGCGGGGGCCTCGCTCATCGCATTGGGCTTTGCCGCCTCGCCCGTCCTCGCGAAGGTCCCGGGGGAAATGCCGGCGGGGGCACCGGCGGGGGTGCCCGTGTCGGGGCCGATCCTGTCGGGCCGCCTCTATGACGCGACCGGCGTCGCGCTGCCCGGGGCGCGCGTCACCGTCGAGGAGACGGAGGCGCAGGCGACCACCAATCTCCAGGGCGCGTTCAGCATCGTCACCCCCGACGAGGCGGGCGACGTCACGCTGCGCATCGACTATCTCGGCCGCGCGTCCGTGACCCATGTCGTGCCCGCGGCCGATCGCGGCCGCCCGGTGGTGCTGACCATGCCGCCCGCCGCTGGCCCGGACCATGAGGTCGTCGTCACAGGCGCCTCGCTGCTCGACAATACCGCGCGCGCGCTCAACCAGCAGCGGACCGCCGACAACACCGTCACCATCATCTCGTCCGACGCGATCGGCCGCTTCCCCGATCCCAACATCGCCGAGGCGCTCCAGCGCGCGCCCGGCGTCGGGATCGAGCGCGACCAGGGCGAGGGCCGCTATATCAATGTGCGCGGCGCGCCGAGCGAATGGTCCGCCGTCTCGGTCGACGGGATCCAGATCCCCTCGGTCGATCCGACGACGCGCGCCGTCGACCTCGACACGCTGCCCTCGGACATCGTCGCGAACCTCGAAGTGACCAAGTCGCTGCTCCCCTATCAGGATGCGGATTCGATCGCGGGCGCAGTCAACATCACCACCCGCTCGCCCTTCGACCGCAAGGGCTTTGCGCTGACCGGCATGGCGGGGGCCAGCTACAACCAATATGGCAAGGGTAGCGACTATCGCGGATCGGCCGCGGTCAGCGACACCTTCGGTCCCGATCGCCAGTTCGGCCTGCTGCTCTCGGGCAGCTATTCGATGACCCATCGCCGGCCCGACAATGTCGAGAACACATGGAGCCAGACGCCCGCGGGCTTGCGCGTCACCGAGACGCTGTTCAAGGATTACGACACCAAGCGCCAGCGTATCGCGGGCACCGGCGCGTTTGAATGGCGCCCCTCGGACCGGACCCATGCTTGGGTGCGCGGCACCTATGCCCGGTTCGAGGATGACGAATATCGCGACCGTATCGGCATATTGTGGAGCGAGGGCACGCTCCTGTCGGGATCGACCGACCGCGCCGCGACGTACCGCAACACCCGTATCGAAAAGCAGGTCCGCCACCGCAAACAGGTGAACGAGATCTGGTCGGCGACCGCCGGGATCGAGCAGCGGCTGGGCGAGGGCGCGATCCGCGCGGATGTGGCCTATAGCGAAAGCTCGCAGACCTATCCGCGTCGCGACGAACTGCTGTTCCGATCGTCGTTGCGGCCGACCTTGTCCTATGACTTCAGCGATTCCGACCTGCCCGGCTATTCGCTGTTCAGCTCGAAGGAGCATCTCCAGCTCGGCACCTATAGCTTCCGCGAAAATGCCTATCGGTCGAACACGACGAAGAATGACGAATTCACCGTCGCCGTCCGCTCCGACCTGCCGGTCGGCGATCTCGTGACCTTCTCGACCGGGGGCAAATATCGCGCGCGGCATATCAATGCCGACGAGGAGCGGTTCCGCGATCGCCGTTCGTCCGCCGCGCCGAGCCAGAGCCTGGCGGGGCTGTTGTCCGACCAGGAGTCGCGCAATTTCGGCTATGATCTGGGGCAGCGCTTCGGCACCGGGCTGGTCGATGCCTATTTCGACGCGACCAAGGCGGCCTCGGAGCGTCGCCTGCCGCAATCGCTGACCGCCGACTATACGGCGGAGGAGAAGATCCTCGGCCTGTTCGGCATGGCCAAATATGTCAAGGACGGCACGACCCTGATCGCCGGGCTGCGCGTCGAGACCACCGATTTCGAGAGCAGCGCGCCCAGCGTCTCGCGCACCGGGGCGGTGACGACCGCGCGGGGGCATAACGGCTATGCCGATGTCTTCCCCAACCTGACGCTGCGCCAGGCCTTCACCCCCAACCTGATCCTGCGCACCGCCCTCAGCCGCGCGATCAACCGCCCCAATTTCCCGCAGATCGCCCCGCGCGTGCTGGAGACGACCGAGGGCAATACGGTCCGGGTCGAGTTCGGCAATCCCGACCTGAAGCCCACCTTGTCGAACAATGTCGATGCGGGCCTGGAATATTACATCCGGCCGCTGGGGGTGATCTCGGTCAACGGCTTCTACAAGGACCTGTCCGACTATCGCTACACGCTGACCAGCACGGGCGTTTACAATGGCGTAGGCGGCGCGATCCTCAGCCGTCCGGTCAATGCGCGGCGTGGCGAGCTGTACGGCGTCGAGCTGAACTGGCAGCAGCAGCTGAGCTTCCTGCCCGGCGTGCTGGGCGGGTTGGGCGTGTTCGCCAATTACACCTATACCAAGGGGAGCGCGCGCTTCGACGGGAGCTATGCCGGGCGCAGCCGCTTCGCGCTGCCGGGCCAGTCGACGCATATGTGGAATGCCAGCGTCTTCTACGAGCGCGGGCCGGTGAATTTGCGCGTCGCCTATACCAAGCGCAGCGACTATCTGGACGAGATCAACGCTGACAATCCTGCGCTCGATCTGTATTGGGAAGGGCGCGGCCAGCTCGACGTGACGGGCAGCGTGCAGCTGGCGCGCGGCATCAACCTGTTCGCCGAGGGCAAGAACCTGACCAACACGCCGGGCGTCCGCTATTTCGGGCAGCGTTACCGGACCTATGAATATGAGAAGTTCGGCTACACCGTGTTCGGTGGCGTGCGGGTGAAGCTGTGAGGGCGGCGCTGACGGCGCTGCTGCTCGCCGGGTGCGCCAGCATGCCCGCCGCGACGCCGGTCGCCACGCCGACCGTGGCGGCCAGCGCCGAGACCGATCCGGTCGACAGCACCTCCGACGCGGCCGACGATCCCGCCATCTGGCGCAACGCCGCCAATCCGGCCGCGAGCCTGGTGATCGGCACCGACAAGCAGGCGGGCATCCATGTCTATGACCTGGCGGGCAGGCGGTTGTCCTTCACCCCCGCCGCGCGGCTGAACAATGTCGATCTGCGCGAGACGGGGGGGCGGGTGATCGTCGCGGCCAGCGACCGGGCGGACAAGGCGCAGGCGCATGTCGCGCTGTTCACCCTCGACACCGTGGCGCGCCGGCTGGTGCCGATGGGCCGCTATCCGGTGGGGGCGGGCGAGGCGTACGGCATGTGCCTGTGGACCCGCGCCAGCGACAAGGCGCTGTTCGGCTTTGTCGTGCTGAAGGACGGGCGGATCGACCAGGTCCGCATCGACCTGTCCGGCGCGACCCCGCGCGTCGAGACCGTGCGCAGCATGAAGCTGGGCAGCCAGGCCGAGGGGTGCGTGGTCGATGACCGGACCGGGCTGCTCTATGTGGCGGAGGAGGATGTCGGGCTGTGGCGCTTCGCGGCCGACCCCGCCGCGCCCGGCACCGCCACCCCGATCGCGCGGGTCGACGGGCGCACCCTCGTCGCCGATGCCGAGGGGCTGGCGCTGGCGCCCAAGGGGGCGAAGGGCGGCTATCTGGTCGTCTCCAGCCAGGGCGACAATGCCTATACGCTCTATCGCCTGCCCGGCGTGATCTATGCGGGGCGCTTCCGCATCGGCGGAGGGGCGATCGACGGGACCAGCGACACCGACGGGATCGAGCTGGCGCTGGGCGATTTCGGCCCCGCTTACCCCAGGGGCCTGTTCGTCGCGCAGGACGGCGACAATGCGCCCGATACCCAGAATTTCAAATATGTCGGCTGGGACAAGGTGCGGAAGGCGCTGGGGTTGTAGGGAGAGCGCAGCATTCCTTCGCCACGGCATTTGCGATTGCGGGACCGCTCATGCATGGCACGCGGGACAAGATGCAACGCAAGCTGACGGACGGACCGATGGCCCGCCCCGTCTGGGGATGTTGAAATGAAGATTGCCGTTTTCGGCCTGGGCTATGTCGGACTGTCCAACGCCGTGCTGCTGGCCCAGCACAACCGGGTCGTCGCGGTCGACATCTCGGCCGAGCGGGTCGCGATGGTGAATGCGCGGACCTCGCCGATCATCGATGCCGAGTTGCAGGACTTCCTGACCGGCCGCGACCTGGACCTGTCCGCCACGACGGATGCGGCCGAGGCGCTGGCGGGCGCCGATTACGTCATCGTCGCGACGCCGACCAATTACGACATCGACACCAACAGCTTCAACACCAGCTCGGTCGAGGCGGTCATCACCCTGGCCAAGACCCATGCACCGGGGGCCACCGTGGTGGTCAAGTCGACCATCCCGGTCGGCTTCGTCGACGATGTCCGCGCGCGGCTGGATACGACACAGGTCATCTTCAGCCCCGAATTCCTGCGCGAGGGGCGCGCGCTGCACGACAATCTCCACCCGTCGCGGATCATCGTCGGCGAACAGTCGGAGCGGGCGCGGATCTTTGCCGAGCTGCTGGTCCAGGGTGCAGAGAAGGCCGACATCCCCGTCCTGTTCACCGGCACCCGCGAGGCCGAGGCGATCAAGCTGTTCGCCAACACCTATCTCGCGATGCGCGTCGCCTTCTTCAACGAACTCGACAGCTATGCGATCGCGGGCGACATGGACACGCGCCAGATCATCGAGGGCGTCGGCCTCGACCCGCGCATCGGCACGCACTACAACAATCCCAGCTTCGGCTATGGCGGCTATTGCCTGCCCAAGGACACCAAGCAGCTGCTGGCCAATTATACCAGCGTGCCGCAGAACCTGATCCGCGCGATCGTCGACGCCAACCGCACCCGCAAGGATTTCCTGGCCGACCAGATCATCGCCAGGAAGCCCGGCCGCGTCGGCATCTTCCGCCTGACGATGAAGGCGGGGTCGGACAATTTCCGCCAATCCTCGATCCAGGGGATCATGAAGCGGATCAAGGCCAAGGGGATCGAGGTCGTGGTCTACGAACCGTCCCTGCACGAAGACGCGTTCTTCGGCTCGCGCGTGGTCCGCGACCTGGCCGCGTTCAAGGCCGATTGCGACGTCATCATCGCCAATCGCAACGACCCCGAACTGGCCGATGTCGCGGACAAGCTGTTCACGCGGGATATCTTCGGCTCGGACTGATCGCTCCCCATTCCTCCCCTGCAAGGGGAGGTGGCAGGCCGAAGGCCTGACGGAGGGGTGTCACCCTCTCGCGAGCGGGACACCCCTCCACCATGCTGCGCCTGGTCCCCCTCCCCTTGCAGGGGAGGAATTCCATCACCGGCAGATCCGCACCCGCTCCCAGCCGCGATATTCGGTCCAGCAGCGATGATAGGGGCGATACGGCCGATAGGGCCGGTAGCCATAGCCCGCATCGCGCCAGCCATAGCCTCCGTCATAGCCACCCCAATGCGGGGGCGGAGGCGGCGGAGGGGGCGGGGGTGGGGGGCCCCAGCCGGGAGGCGGCGGAGGCGGGGGCGGTCCCCATTCCTGCGCACTGGCATTTGCACTGAGCCCCAGCGTTGCGATCGCGAGGCCGGCGACAATGATACGCGTCACCTTCATGACTGGTCCCTCCATGCCCATCACCGGGCATGGCACGGATGTATCACGGGCCGTGCTTCGCGAGGCTGAACGGGGTTGTTCTCTGGCGTTCAGGAATGTCGGGTTGGAGACGCGGGCACGCCTCAGGCGCGCTCCGTCGCCACCTCGCGTGCGACTGCGGCGACATCGCCAGCCGGGGTGTCCCGATCAAAGCGGGGGGGCGTCAGGACTCACTGAATGGACGCCTCGACTTTGGCAGCCGCAGGGTCCAGCAAGCCGATCAGAATCGCCAGTTCATAGCGGGTCTGGCCCTCATAGCTGCTGGTCATCCCGTCGATGGCGCCTTGGACGGACTTGCTGTCGGTGGCATTGAGGGGCAAGAGCCGGGCCGTCGCACGAAGGTCCGCGATACAGGCGACGATCGCATGCCTGCTATGGACATAATCGAGCGCCAGCCGTCGATCTTCGTCGGTCGCCGGTCGCCCCGACCGATCCCGCAATGCCTTTTCCGCCGCGAATCTCAGCGTTCCCGATCGCTCCCATGCCGGGTCGAAACAGGCCCGCGTGCGTGCCAGGGCAGCGGCCAGCACCGGGTCGTGGATGGGCGGTGGCGGCGGGGGAGGCTTTGCTCCCTCGATCATGCAGAAGGGCGGGTGGCATTCCTTCGGCATGCCATAGCTGTCGACGGCGTCGAGCGCGACATCGATCGTCAGGCGATAGGCCTGGTCATGGGCCAGCGCGGCGCTCGCCCGGCTCAGCCGGTATAGCGGTGTAAGCGCACGCACCAACGCGGCCTTGTCGATGGACTCGGGGGACAGGTAGATCGGCCGGCAATCGGACAGGCTGCCGTTCGTCCTGACGGCGCAATTGAACGACAGGCTGAAGTCGACGGCCGCCTCGCGAGGCGCCGCGCGGGTCAGCTCGGCAAGCGTCGGTTCCTTGGCGAATTCCGGCTGACTGTGCATTTCCCAGAAGCCGACCGTCGTATCGACGAAGCGGCCCGACGCGCGCAGCAATCGACTGTCCGGGGCAGGGGGCTGCGCGATGGCCGCCGTCGCGGTCGCGAAGGTCAGCCCCATGAAGACGAGACGTAGAAGCATCGCGAGGACCTATCCGATTCTCGCTTATATCCCAAACCTTTCCCACCTCGCCCCCCTCAGAACAATTTCCGCACCCCGATCCGGATCGAGCGGCCGATTGGGTCGAGATAGGCGGGTTGGAAGCGGTTGGGGGTCTGGCCGTCGCGGTCGGTGACGTTGATCCGGTCGTTGAGCAGATTCTCGACCGCCATGCTGACGTTCAGCCCCTTGGCCCAGGGCTTGTCGACGATCCTCTCGACCCTGATGAAGCTGTAGAGGACCAGCCAGGTCCGCCCCGAGAAATGCAGGTCCGAGGCGGCGATGTCGCTGCGGATGCGGGTCGGGCCCTGGATGCGGCCGAACACGCCCAGATTGGCGACCCCCTTCGAGACATGGGCGTTCAGCTCGACATCCCAGCGCGGCCGCCCGCCCGTGCCGTTCAGCGTCGCCCCGTCGAGCAGGTCGAGCACCGGCCCGCCGTCGCGCAGGGTCAGCCGGTCCTCCAGCCGGTAGCTGGTCGTCGCCGACACCATCAGGAAACCGGGCTGCTTGCGCGGGCGCGGCGGGGGCGCGGTCTTGGCCGCATCCGGGGCGGGGGGTGCGGCGGGGGGCGGGGGGCTCTTGCCCAGCTGGGTCTGCACGTCGAAGGTCAGCCGCAGCTTGCGCTCGCGCTCGAACGCCAGATTGACCGGGCGCAGGTCGACGCGGGTCAGCGCGCCCAGCGCGTCGCGCGCGAACAGGTCGGGAAAGACGCGCTGGAACGCCGGGGTCGCCCCGCCCAGCGAGGCGGCCTGGTTGTCGATCCGCGTGTCGAGATAGTCCAGGCTGAGCCGGATCTCCTTGTCCTTGATCGGCTGCACCGCCAGGCCCAGCGTCGTCACCCGCCGCTTTTCGGGGGCCAGGTTCGGATTGCCGCCCATGATCGTGGTGACCAGCGTGCTGCGCCCGGTAACGAAATCGAAAAAGGGCGTGTTGGGCGTCGCCACGACCGGCGCGACCAGCTGGGTCACGGCGGGCGCGGCCTGCGCGACATTGACCGAGGCGTTGAGCTGCACGGGGCGGAACGGCGTCCAGTTCAGCCCCAGATTGGAGGTGCCGAGCCGCCCGAAGCCCGACACCTGCGACACGCCCGCCATGCCGCTGAGCTGCAATTCGCCCAGAAAGCCCAGCGAGCCTTCGCGCGCCGAGGCGAGCGGCACGCTGGCATTGACGCTGGCCCCGCGCGTGGTGCGCCCGATGCCGTCGGCGGGCAGCGCCAGATCGGTGCGCGCATCGCTGTCGACCCGCGCATAGTCGGTGGTGACGGTCAGCATCGCCTCGCCCGCGGGCAGGCGGGCGACCGGGCCGTTGGCGGTCGCCTTGACCCCCAGCGTGTCCGACACCGCGCGGCTGCGGTTGAGGTTGCGCTCAGCGGCGATCGCGGGATCGATCGCCGCCATCGGATCGCCCCCGGCATCGATCGACGCCTGGAGCGCGCCCAGCGGCACCCCCGTCTCCGAGGTGCCGCGCGACACCATCCGGTCGTAATTGCCGGTGATCGCCCAGCTCCAGCGCCGGACATCGCCGGTCAGCGTGCCCCCGCCATGCAGCGCCATGCTGGTCGTCCGCTGGTGCAGCACGCTGCCGGGCAGATAGCGATAGAGGAGCGTGTCGTTGGCAAAGGGAAAACTCCCCGCCCCGCCCGGCACGCGCAGCAGCGCGGGGGCCAGCCCGTTGAGCCCCTTGGTCTGGACCGCCTCCATCGACAGGATCAGCGAGCCCGACATGGTCTTGCCGAGCGGCGCGGCCAGGCTGGCCTCGCTATGGATGGTGTCGCTCAGCGGCTGGAGCGTGCGATAGGGGCCCAGGTCGGTGACCCCGGCCGGGCTGTTCGCATAGGCGGCCAGCGACGCCCGCGCGGCCGGATCGACCGGCACCCCCGCCATCGTCACCGCCCGCCCCGCCAGCGTATCGAGCCGGGGGTCCAGGCTGGCGCCGTTGACGCCCGTCACATTGCCGGTCGTCGCATAGAGCGTCTCGGGATCGGGGACGATGGCACGCTGGCTCTGGAGCACCGGGTCCTGGCGCAGATGCGACACGTTGAAGGTCAGGCGGCGCGGCCCGTCGATCCGGGCCGAGGTGACTTCGGTGTATTGGGTGCCGCCCCCGCCCTCGGGGGTGATGCCGGGCAGCACATGGACGGTGACCGCGCGGAATTTCTTCTTGGTGATGAAGTTCATCACCCGGACATTGGGCGGATAGCCGAAGCGCGCCGCCTCCTGCTCGGGCAGCACCTCGACCTTCTCGATCGCCTCATAGGGCAGCGACTGGAATTCGGAAAAGCCCGACACGCGCCGCCCGTTCAGCAGCATGACCGGATCGCCCCCGCCCGACGAGCTGGCCAGCGCCTTCACCTTCTTCAGCAGGTCGCTCAGGCTGCTCACCCCCAGCGCGTCGAGCGCCTGCGCATCGAGGACCGCGACCGGCTCTACCGCGCCGACGACCGAGCCGGGGACGCGCTTGCCGGTGACGGTGACTTCGGGCGGGGGGATGTCGGTGGCGGCGGGGGGCGGCGCGGTCTGCGCCTGAAGCGGTGTCGCCAGGCCCCAGGCCAGCGCGATCGTAGACCATCCCGCGCGACACCCGGGCCGCGCGCTCCCCTTGTAGAACATCGTCCAGCCACTCCCATCGCCGACGTGATGGGTCCTTCATACTGTGGCGATGATGTCACAATTAAGGCGAATTTCTTCGGGAGGGTTGACTTATCCGGCGGGGCCTCTCGCCCGATCCGGAATTCCCCCCTGATCGAAGCCACTTACAGGAGCGGCAGGACCGGTTCGCCGCAGAGCGGGGCGGGTGCGGCGCGACGCCGCAGGACGCCGTGCATCACGCGCAGATAATGGTCCGCGCCCTGTTCGATGGCGAAGCGCCGCGCCTGGTGCAGCGTGCGATGCGCGTCCTGCGCCCCCGGCCGGGCCTGTGCGATCGCCGCGGCAAAGCCCGCCGCGTCGCCGACCGGCACCAGCGTGCCGAGCGCCCCCTGCTGCAACAGCGCGGCCATCGACCGGCTGCAATCGGTGGCGATGATGCCGATATTGGCGGCCAGCCCCTCCAGGATCACCGCGGGCACGCCTTCATAGTCGGAGGACAGCAGCAGCATGTCATACGCCCCCAACCGCCCCGCCGGATCGGTGACATAGCCGCGAAAATCGACCCGGTCCGCGACGCCGAGCGTGGCCGCCAGCGCCTCCAGCGCGGGCCGCTCGGGCCCCTCGCCGAACAGGGTCAGCGTGTCGGCGGGATCGCTGCCCGCCGCGAAGCCGCGCAGCATCAGCGCGAGGTTCTTCTGGGGCGCCAGCCGCGCGATGGTGACGAAGCGCCGCCCCGCCACAGGCGGCCGCGCGGCCACCGGCGTCCGAAGCGCCATGATCTGCGCCTCGGACAGCGCCGGGTCGGGGATGATCGCGACGCGGGCGGGCGACACGCCGACGCATTGCACGATCTCGGCGCGCATCGGCTTTTCCATGCCGACGAAATGGTCGATCGCCAGTCCCTGGATGCGCAGCCAGATGCGGTAGAAGAACCGGTAGAACCAGGACGCGTCGGTGCGGTCGAGATTGTTGCTGATCTTGGCGACGATCGGCGGGCAGTTGCGTCCCAGGGTCAGCTTCAGCATCACGGCGACAAAGGCATAGGTATTGCCCGCGCAGAACAGCATGTCGGGCCGCATCGCCCGCACCGCGCGCGGCAGGGTGGCGACCATCCAGATCGTCTCCCAATGCGCGATGCCCGGCCAGCGGCGCCGGGGCGTGACGAAGTCCAGCCCCGCCCCGACATCCCCCGCCATCGCGCCGTCGGTCCGCCCCAGGAACAGCGGCGCATCGACACCGCTGTCCCGCCAGCGCCGGACGAGCCGCAACGCGATCCGCTCGACCCCGCCCGGCTCGAAACTGTGAAGGAAGGTCAGGACGCGCAAAACGCCGTCCACCCCGATCGCCGCAGAGGATCCACCGAAAGCCCGCCCATATTTTCGGGCCGATAGCATGACTGACGGGAAAAACGATACCCTGTCGTGACGTATTCGTTATGACCCCTGGGGGTGGCGGTCCGCTTTCGACAGGGCGGGAAATGATCGATCGGCGACGCCCCGTCCCGGCATCCTTGCGCCGGTCCTTTGGTCGGGAATGCGTGACATCGACCAGCTACGAGCCTGGGCCCGCCCTGTTGCGACCTATATTCGCCGCTGTCGCCATCGATCCGGAAAAGCATAGCGGCATGACGCAATTTGGTCCGATATGGAGATTTATGAAAGTCAGGGAAAACTGGACTATACACCTGCAAAAATCACCCCTAAGGGCTTAGTTAAAGGCAAGTCACAGGGGGGATGCCATATGTTGAAGTTAAAGAACCTTGTTGTCGTAGGAAGTATATCGTTGACCGTCCTGCTTGCAGGATGTGGGGGGGATGGAAGTTCCGGGAGCGGAAATATACCGGTGGTTACCGCGCCCACGCCGACCCCGACGCCCACCGCGACATCGACTCCGACCCCGACCAACACGGCGCCGGTCGCCAATCCCGGCGCCAATCAGAATGTTCTGACCAAGACGTCGGTAACGCTGGATGCCAGCGCCAGCATCGATGCCAATGGCGATGCGCTGACGTACAAATGGGCATTCAAGTCACGGCCATCGGGTAGCGCCGCGGTCTTGTCGTCCGTGACGGACGCAAAGCCGACCTTCACGGCCGATGTCGCCGGCACATATGTCGCAACCCTGATCGTCAATGACGGCAAGGTCGACAGCGCGCCTGCCGATGTTACCATCACGGCTGCGGTCGCCAATGCGGCGCCGGTCGCCAATGCGGGCCCGGATCAGAACGTCAAGAACGGCACCACGGTAACGCTCGACGGCAGTGCCAGCAGCGACGCCAATGGCGATGCTCTCACCTATCAATGGACGATGGATGCCCGTCCTTCGGGCAGTTCGGCCGCCTTGTCGTCCACCACGGCCGCGAAGCCGACCTTCACCCCGGATGTCGCCGGAAATTATATCCTGTCGCTGATCGTCAGCGATGGCGCGCTGAAGAGCGTGGCCGACAGCGTGACGATCACGTCGAGCCGGGCGAACGCCGCGCCGGTCGCCAATGCGGGGAAGGATCAGAATGTCCTGACGCGGTCGACCGTCACGCTGGACGGACGGGGCAGCAGCGACGCCGATGGCGATCCGCTGAAATATGACTGGAATCTGACGTCCAAGCCCGCCGGAAGCAGCGCGTCCCTGTCGGCGAACACACAGGCGGTCACCAACTTCACCGCCGATCTGGCCGGTACCTATGTCGCCACGCTGGTCGTCAACGACGGCACGGTCGACAGCGCTCCTGTCACGGTCGCGATCACGGCGGTGGCGCCAACCCTGTCCCTGTACCGCGTCGACAGCTTCTCCACCGAGCTTCTGAAGCTGCCTTACACCACCTCCGCATCGATGCAGAAGTCGCAGAGCTGCGCGGGGACGGGCTGTCCGACCACCGTTACCGTCGACAAGTTCCGGTTCGTCGCCAATGGCGGCAGCTTCACCATCCAGAATCCGACGGCGGTCAATCTGACCACGGGTTCGACGGTTGCGGCGTCGTTCACCGGCTTGGGCAACGGCACGGTGATCGCCAACGGACAGACGGTCAACTTCAGCCTGGAGTCGGGCTTTACGCGGGGTCAGAGCGTCAACCTGCGCTATGAGTTCACGATCAAGGAGACCGGCGACAAATTCTCCTACACGGTAGAGCTCAAAACGAACTGACGGTCGGCAGCGACGCTTGGTTAAGGCGGGTTTTCCCCGCCTTAACTTTGCCGGTTTGAGAGACCCCTCTTTCCCTCCACCAGACCATAGCCGCTATCCATTCGACACAACGCCGAAGGGGCGTGTCGGGCAGCACCGGCCCCTATGTGTCGCCGACGACCAGGCCATGTTGACCGATCTCCAATGATACACCATCACATCGCCATCGATCCATGATGGGCATAGGCGATGGGAGGCGCGACAGCGTGAACCGGGAGCTTCTCCTGATCCTGCTGACCGGGACATTGGTCGTCGTGGCGGTGGTCGCGGCGATACCCTGGTTCCGCACGAGCCGCCCGTTGCACGGGTCGCCGATCGCCGCGACGGGCGACGCGCTGGCCGCCGGTATCTTTCTGGGCGCGGGCCTGATCCACATGCTGCCGGACGCGGCGCAGGGCTATGCCGCTTATGGCACCGGCTATCCCTGGCCCTTCGTCATCTGCGGCGCGACGATCCTGGGCCTTGCCCTGCTCGAGCATCTGGCCTTGGGCAGTAGCCGCTCCGCCGTCCCCGCGCTGGCGGCCGCCATCGCGCTGGCGGCGCACAGCTTCCTGGCCGGGGCGGCCCTGGGCGCCACGTCGCGCGAAGCAGCAGTCCTGGCGCTGTTCCTCGCGCTGATCGCGCACAAGGGGGCGGCGTCGTTCTCGCTGGCGCAGGTGCTCACCGAAAGCCCGCTCTCCCGCCGCAGGGCCCTGACGATGCAGAACATGTTCATCGCCGCGCTGCCGCTGGGCGTCGTGCTGGGGGCCGTGGCGATACGGCAGGAACAGGCCTGGCCCCTGGCCAAGCCGACCATCCTGGCGCTGGGCGCGGGCACCTTCCTGCACTTCGGCCTGCAACGCCATCGCGCCCGCGCCCCGACATCCGGCAGGGCGCGCTGGGTCATGCCCTGGTTCGGCTTCGCGCTGATGGCGCTGATCGCGGTCGTGGACTGAATTTGCGCGTCATCGTTGCGATGAGGGGGGGGCGATGGCAGCGGCGTCCCGCGTTGCCCGTCGATCCGGCATCATTGCGGGAAGGAGCAATCGGGAACGGATTGCGAGACACCAGCTTCACAGACAGGCGTGCTCAGGCCCATCGAGCGACACCGTCCCGTGCGACCATTCCCAAACGAGAATGGCTGGAAGCGCCCACTTGCGGACGTTCTTAACGAGCCTAGAGTGTCTACCTATGAGAGTCGTCATTCCGCTCGCGCTCGCAGCTCTTGCGGCCTGTGGCCGGCAGCTCCCTGGTCAGGATGGGGTAGGCGCCGAGGACTGCCGGGGACTTCCGGTCCTAAACTTGAACACTGCTAGGCAAGACGCAGCATCGGCATACAAACGAAACGATCACCACCTTATCGGAATTTACGGCTTCACTTCAGAGGTGCCGGGCGTCGCGAATTCGAAGCTCCCCGTTCGCATGATTGAAGCCACGTCTGACAGCAAATGCTTGGAAGAGAACTTTGTGATTCGCCGTTACGCTGCGATCTACAATCGAGAGTTAGACCGGCTTTCCATCAAACGCTGAACGTCCTCTTTCCACCGAGGCTGTGTAAAAACGCTGTTTTGTGATAGAGTTTGCCGCGATGTCGGGAGGCTTGTCGATGGGCCGTTTC
>NZ_JBHZQU010000020.1:0-53072 GCF_042867205.1 Sphingomonas sp. NCPPB 2930
GAGCGCCCACCCCTCACCCAGCTCCGACTAAGCCTTTGCTCTCGCAAAGACCAAGTCTGCGCAACCCTCTCCCCTCTACGAGGGGCGAGGGAAGGAAAGGCATCGCGGAATGGCGATCCACTCAAGAACGGGGTTGGGGTGCGCCCCTCAAACCTCGGCGAGGAAGACCACGCCCGGAATGGCGATGCTCCGGCCGGTGGCGGTCAGGCGGCCGTCCTTGCCGATCTGGAAGGCGTTCACCATAGCCGAACGCTCGTTCGCGACCAGCATCTCGCCCCGCCTCTCGCGCAGCAGGAAGAAGCGCGGCCAGTCGCCGCCGGTCGGGACATGCTGGACCGGCTCGGGATCGCCCTTGGCGTTCAGGCGGAAGACGGTGATGCTGTTCGCTCCGCGATTGGAGACATAGAGCGTCCGCCCCGCCCGATCGATCGCGATATGCGCCGCATAGGAGGGTGTGGCCGTGCCCTCGGCCAGCAGCGCCCGTTCGCCCGCCGTGCGGAAACGCCCCTCGGGCAGCGCGTCGAGGACGAACAGCCGGGGCTGCAACTCGCAGGCGACATAGGCGCGCGGCAGGGTCGGGTGGCGGACCATGTGGCGCGGCCCCGCCCCTGCCGGGGCCTGCCAGCCGATGACCGGCTCGGCGAGCGTCCGCGCGGCGGGGTCGAAGCGATAGGCGAAGATCGCATCCGCCCCCAGATCGATAGCGTGCAGCCAGCGCCGGTCGGGGCTGAACCCCACCCAATGCGCATGCGGCCCCGCCTGCCGCTCGGCATTGGGGCCGTGACCCCGATGGCGAAAGACCTGCGCCTCGCCCGGCGCGCCGGTCCGCCGGTCGAGCCGATAGAAGGCGACCGAGCCGCTGGAATAATTGGCGACCGCCAGACAGGCGGAGGACCGGTCGAGCGCGACATGGCAGGGATCGGCCCCGCCGGTCGACGCCCCGCCCCGCGACGCCCAGCCGGGGCCATAGCCGGTGACACGCCCTTCGGCCTGCTCCCGCAACAGGTAGAAGGCGCCGCCCGGCCCGTTGCCCACGCCGTAAGAGGCGTTGATGATCCCCGCCACCGGCGGTCCCACACGGCCATCGACGATCGGATAGAGGCCCCGGCCCCCTTCATTGGCATAGGTGCCCGCGATCAGCCTGTCGCGGCCCGGCACCTGCGCCAGCACCGGCCCGATCGCCGTCCCCAGCCCGATCGCGGCCGCGCCCGCCATCACCTCGCGCCGTGTCGTCGTCATGCCGCCCCTCCCTTGTCCGCCAGCCCTTGAACGCGAAAGGGGGCGGGAAGGCAATCACTTCCCGCCCCCTCATGGGGTCACGATGCGACCAGCCGATCAGATCGCGACGACGCCGCCGTCATTCTTGGTGATGACGATCGTGGCCGAGCGCGGGCGGATCGTCGCGGCCGCGCTGCCGCTCTGGCTGTCGGGCCAGTTGCTGGTCGGTGCGGCGACGCTGCTGGCGTCCTCGCCCGGATGCTGGATGTTGACGAAGACCGAGGTGCCGTCCGGCGTCGAGTGGATGCCGGTGATCTCGCATTGTTTCGGGCCGACCAGGAAGCGCTTCAGCGTGACGCCGGGCGCCTTGCCGATCCGGGTGGTGACGGTCGCGCTCGCCCCGCCCGCGCTGCTGGTGACCGAACGCGTGCCGCCATCGCCGACCCGGCCGGGGATCGCGGCCAGCATCATGCAGTTGGTGACGTCGGTGAAGGCGCCGTCATCGGTCTGGATCCACATCACCGGCGTCTGCTGCCCCGCGACATTGCTCGGCAGGCTGAACCACAGGCCGTCGGGCGACGAGAAGTCGTTGGTCGCGTCCAGCCCCGACAGGTTGATGTTCGTCGCATCCAGGTCCGCCCCCGCCCCAAAGGCATAGACGTCCCAGGTGAAGCTGGTCGCCTCGGTCGTGTCGTTCGTCTCGCGGATACGGATGATATGGCCGTTGCGGTTGCCGACCGAGGTCGAGGGCGGATCGACATAGGCGCGCGGATTGGCCGCATCGACCCCGGTCAGGCTGCCCGAGGCGACCGGGCGGCGCGAGGCGTTGTTGGTCAGCGTGCAATACATCTCGCCGGTCGCCGGATTGACCGCGGTCCACTCCGGCCGGTCCATCTTGGTCGCGCCCAGCGCATCGCCCGCCAGCCGCGTGTTGATCAGGACATCGGCCTGGTCGGCGAAGGGATAGACGCTGTTCGAGGCGGTCAGCCCGTTCTGCCCGAACACCAGCGGCATCCACGTGCCGGTGCCGTCCGCATTGAACTTGGCGACATAGAGCGTGCCGTTGTCGAGATATTTGTCGCCCACCGCCAGACGGTCGCTGGCGCTGGCGTCCGAGGCGCTCCACGGCGTGGCCGAGACGAACTTGTAGATATATTCGTTCTGCGCATCGTCGCCCATGTAGAAGGCGGGGCGGACCCCCGCGATCATCCGGCCGCTCTGGCAGCCTTCATGGTTCATGCGGCCGAGCGCGGTGCGCTTGCGCGGGGTCGAGCTGGGGTTGAACGGATCGATCTCGACCACCCAGCCGAACTGGAACGGCTCGTGCCGGAAATCGGCGGTGCCGTCCGCCGCCAGCGCGGCATTGGCCGTGACGTTCCAGCGGCGGAAGACCGTGCTGGACGAATCCGACGGCGTGACGGTCGTCCAGCCATAATTGCCCGAGCGCCCCTCACCGATGCCATAGCGGGCGAGCGAGACATTCTGCTTGGGCGTCGTGGCGGCGCGCACCGCCGCATCGCCGCTGGTGCGCCGGAAATAGCCCGCCCAATTCTCTTCGTTGGTCAGGTACGTGTTCCACGCCATCGTGCCGTTGGCGCAGTTGTTGATCGTACCGCGCCCGCCGGTGCCATCGGTCGAATAGGCGGTCTTCAGCCAGGCATTACCCTTTACCGGGCCGCTGAACGCCATCGGCGTGTTGGGGGTGATGCGACGGTTCAGCGCCGAATTCTGAACATAGGCCCAGCTGCCGTTGGTGCGGGTGACCTCGACCACCGAGACGCCGTGGCACTCGATCTCCTTGATCGCCTCCGATTCGGGGCGCGGCGACGGCGTGGGGCCGTTGGCATGGAGATAGAGCTGGGTGATATTCTCGTGATTCAGGACGAGCAGCCCGCGCGTGCTGTTGGTCGGATCGGGGTTCGCCCCGCTGGCGGCGAGGCCGAAATAGCTCATGCCGTCATGATGGTCGCCCGCACGCTGCGCGAAATTGCTGTCGGTGCCGTTATTGGCCGCCGCCGCCACGCCCGAGGCGATCGGATCGCCCAGACGATAGAGGACGCTGACGCTATAGCCCGAGGGCACCGTCACCACGTCGGCCAGACTGTGCGGGACGGCGGTGAAATCGAGCGCGATCGGCGTCACCGTGATCGTCACGCTGTTGTTGGTGACCAGGCCGTCGCGGCTGGTGATCTCCAGCTTGAACGCCAGCTGGGTCGCGGTCGCCACGGCGGGTGCGCGGAACGTGGCGACGAGCTGGTTGGCGTTGGTCAGCGTGACCGAGGGGCCCGCCGTCTGGCTCCAGTTGACATTGGCGACCTGGCCGCTGCTCACCGTGCCGGTCAGCGTGACCAAGCGGCCCGCCGCGACGCTGGCGGTACTGCCCGCCGCCGTGGCGGTGACGCCCTGCGGATTCTCGTCGTCACAGCCCGCCAGCAACATGCCGCCGAACAGCGCGGTGGTCATCGCCGACACCCCGTGGCGCAGCGTCTGGCGGCGCGACAGGCGGGTGGCGATCAGCTCGCTCATATGCATGTTGGTCGAGCGGTTGGTATCGACGTCACCATCATCATAGGCGACCATGCTATTGATATCGGACATGGAATTTCCCCCGATACCGCGTCGGGAAAGATGCGCGGCCTCGCGCCGGGCTTTGCCGCGCAACCAAGTCACACAGGCTTCACTTCCGCGTCATGACGGTGACATCGCCATGACTCCTAGATGACGCTTGCTTCATCATGCCAGCCTGCTTGACTCCCCATGACGATCGGCCTAAGGGCAGCCCCGCATCCGGATGGGCTTGCCCGTTCGGATTCCGTCCTAGACAGCAGGTGCCGGGGAATATGCCCTGGCTTAATGGCCTGCCGAGACGGGGAAAAGGATTTTGCCGGTCGTGCCACTCGCTGGTTCCGTCCGGTCTGCCCCGCGTTTCTCACGCGTCGGTTGCCCATTCCCCATCGCTGGACACCCCGAGGGGTGGTCACACCCCCCGGTCAAGCAACCGGGATGACCGTTCGCGGTCGTTCCAACCATGGAGAATGGCATGGATCGCGATCAAAAGACCCAGGCCGTCGCCGAACTGAACCGCAACTTCAACGAGGTTGGCGTGGTGGTCATCACCCGCAACCACGGCATGACCGTCGCCCAGTCGACGGCCCTGCGCACGAAGATGCGGGAAGCCGGCGCGACCTACAAGGTCTCGAAGAACCGGCTTGCCAAGATCGCAGCCCAGGGCACCGACTATGCCGGTGTCGCTGACATGCTGACGGGTCCCGTCGGCATCGCCAGCTCGATCGATCCCGTGGCCGCCGCCAAGGTGGCCGTGGAATTCGCCAAGACGACCGACAAGTTCGAGATCGTCGGCGGATCGATGGGTGCGAACGTCCTTGATGTCGCAGGCGTGCAGGCGCTGGCGACTCTGCCCTCGCTGGACGAGCTCCGGGCGAAGCTGGTTGGTCTCATCGTGGCGCCTGCCACGAAGCTGGCCACCATCACCCAGGCTCCCGCGGCGCAGATCGCCCGCGTCCTCGCGGCTTATGCCGACAAGGACAAGGAAGCCGCCTGATCTTCGGGCGAATACGATTTGAACTGACACACTCGGGCCATTTTAGACGGCCCGTATTGGAGATAAGATCATGGCAGACCTGAACGCGCTGGTTGACCAGCTGAGCGAGCTGACCGTCCTCGAGGCCGCTGAGCTCTCGAAGATGCTCGAAGAGAAGTGGGGCGTCTCGGCCGCTGCGGCCGTTGCCGCTGCTCCTGCTGCTGGCGGCGCTGCTGCTCCGGCCGCTGAAGAGAAGACCGAGTTCGACGTGATCCTCACCGGCGACGGTGGCAAGAAGATCAACGTCATCAAGGAAGTCCGTGCGATCACCGGCCTGGGCCTGACCGAAGCCAAGGCGCTGGTCGAAGGCGCTCCGAAGCCCGTCAAGGAAGGCATTGCCAAGGACGAGGCCGAGAAGATCAAGAAGCAGCTCGAAGAAGCCGGCGCGACCGTCGAGCTCAAGTAATCGGACTGCGGGGGGCGACCCCCGCAACCGTTCGCTTGGCGAGCTAAAGAAAGGGCGGCCCCTTTGCGGGGGTCGCCCTTTTTCTTTGGCCCAGATCCCTATCCCGCCATCCGGCTCCACGGCCGCGCGGACCGCATGTCCAGCCGACAGACATGCCGCAGCCCATGCGCCCGGACATAGGTCCGTGCCCGCGCATCATAATCGGCCGCCTTTGGATCGGCGAAATGCCAGTCGGGCGGATTGAAGGTCGAGAAGCCGTTGATCGTCGGCACCCGCCACCGCTCCGCCAGGAACATCGCATCGACATTGTGCGGATAGAGCGCGTTGAGTTCGGCATTGATATAGAGCGGCTCGTTCACCCGCGTCGCGACGACGTAGAAGACCGCGCAGTCGCGGGGCGGCACGGGAATGGCCGCCAGCGCGTCGTGATGGACGGCATGGCTGATCTGGTTGGGCGTCTCCGCGCTCAGATTCTCGGCTACCAGCAAGGCGACGATCCCCGCCAGCCACCAGGGACGCGTGCCCCCCAGCCGCGCCGCCTGCTCGCGCCACGCCGCCAGGACGATCAGCAGGAACGGCAGGCTCAGCCATAGTTGATAGCGCGATACGGTGCGCAGCCCCTTGGCCCCCGGCACCAGCCAGAAGACGAGGTTCCAGGGCGACGCCACCCAGAATTGCAGCGTCAGCGCCCAGGCGACGATCATCGCCAGCGCAAAGGCACGCCACGCCACCGGCGCCTCCCCCGCGATCCCGATCCGCCGCCGCACCACGATCCGCCACGCCGCGACGAGCAGCAGCGCGCACAGCAACGGCGGGAACCCCGCCTCATGCTCGCCGCCCAGCACCCGCCCCGGCAATAGCGGGTCGTCGGGGAACAGCGCGTGCAGCAGCGCGAACAGCGGTCGGAAGAGCCAGCCCCACAGATAATTGCCCGGCCCGACATTGATCATGTCGACCCCCGGCGTCACCAGATAGCCGAGCATCTCATAATAGCCCTCGCCCCCCGTCTCACGCAGCTTGGGCAGATACACGGCCAGGAAGGGCAGGATCAGCACGACAAAGGCACCGCCGCCCCAGGCCAGCGTCCCGCCATGTCGCCGGACCAGCCCGGCCAGCGCGGCGGGCCTGGCGTTCCCGCTCAGCATCGCCCAGCAGAGCACGAACAGACAGGCGGAAAAGATGGTGAACCAGGCCATGTAATAGGAGGTCAGCAGCCACGCCGCCATCAGCGCCGCCAGCGCAACCGCCCGCCACCGCGCAGCGATGCGATCGCCGCGTCCCTCGGCGCGGACACAGCCTATCGCCAGGATCATCGCCACCGGCAGCAGCGCGACGCTCTGCAACTGGGCATGGACGGCCTGGAGGTGAATGTTGCTGGCGATGCTCAAGAGCAGCGCCACCAGCAGCGCGCTCCCCCGCCCCCAGCCCAGCGTCCGCTTCACCAGATGATAGGCGGCCGCGAACCCGATCGTCTTGAAGGTCAGGATGTTGAGCGTGTCGGCATGGAACGGGTCCGCGACCAGCCGCCAGACCGAATAGGACAGGCCATAGAGGAAATAGCCGTCATTATAGCCGAGCGAGCCGCTATAGGGATGGAAGTAGAAGGCCGCATCCCAGGGCGACACGCCCGACAGGACATTGCGCCAATGTTCGAGAATGGTCATCTCGATCAGTGCGTCCCCCCGCTCGCCAAAGCCCAGATCGAAACCGCTCGCGATCACCGTGCGAAAGAAGATCGCCATGGCCAGCGCATAGGTGGCCACCCAGGCCATCACGCCGCCCGAAGCCGGGGCCCATGACGGGAAGGGAAGCGAAACGCGGGCGTCATGCGGGCGGGAAAGGGCCATGGCTGCCGCCTATGGCCAGCCCGAGCCCCTGTCGAGCCTTCGCCCGCCGTCGCGCCAAGCCCCATTCCCGCCGCGCGCGCCCAGCCGCCATATTCCTTGTGTTTGCCCAAAGACTTAATCAGCGACCGCGGGTTTCCTCCAAGTCCACCGACTCTCGTTTTCGACGACAATAGAGTGACCTGGCTGTCGGTGTCGGGCACCGGGGAATCGCCAATCCTTCCGCATCTTGCGCCGATGCCCGATATCGGTTGTGATGCCGGACCGGATGAGAGGGGGATCGCAATGAACATTCTGGCCTTGGGACTGGCCGTCGCGGGAATCGGCATGACACCGACGGCCTCCGCCCAGGAGGCGCCGCTACGCCACTTGGTCGACCGCTTCGAGACGGCGCGGAGCCGGTTCGACCCCGCTGCACTGGCCGACACGCTGGCCCCCGATTATGAGGAAATCTCGCCGATCGGCGATGTCGATTCCCGCGCCCAGGTGCTGGGCTTTTATACGCCGACCGCCAAGACCCCGGTGCCACCCATCACGACCGATGACGTCGTCGTCAGGGCGCAGGGTCCGGTCGCGCTCGTCACAGCCAGGCGATCGATCACCTTTCCCAACGGCACGACCCGCGCAGTTCGAGCCCGCTATGTCGCGCGACGGGATCGCGGCCAGTGGCGACTGATCTCCACGCAATATACGCCGATCCCGCCCGCCAGAACGCCCTGACCGGGCGATGGCCATAGGGGCTCCGTGCGCCGAGTTCCAGGCGAGAAACATGCCAGGAGATCGCCGGGGGTGGGGAGCCTCCGCAAGCGTGGGGTTCGCGGCAATGCCCCGCCCAACCTAAAGGGGCTCGCGTCGACTCAACTTCATATCGTCATGTCCCAGGTCGTATCACCATTCCGCCCCGCCTACCCTTTCCCCTCCGTGATGCGAGAGGGTTGCGAAGACTAGGCGGGACCGACGTTCGCGATTTCCTCTTCCCTCTCCCCTGGACAGGGGAGAGGGTTAGCGGAGCTTGCCAGCCTGCTGGCTAGCGCAGCTTGGGTGAGGGGTTGAGCGAGCCCAAAGGCTCGCGCGCTCGCGGAGCGAGCACCCACCCCTCACCCAGCTCCGACTAAGCCTTTGCTTTCGCAAAGACCAAGTCTGCGCAACCCTCTCCCCTCTGCGAGGGGCGAGGGAAGGAAAGGCATCGCTGAATGGCGATCGGCCCCCTTAGCCCTTGGGGAAAAAAGGGGGCCCCGCAGGCCCCCTTTTCGTTACTCCGCTGCTTCGATCACCTCGCCATGGGCGGGCTGGTTATAGGCGCGATCCAGATAGTGGTTCGCGATGATGTAATGGGCTCGAACCGCAGCGGGGTGGGTCGCTTTCTGGGCCAGTTCGAGTTCGGTTTCGGCACGCTGGTAGAAATAGTCTTCGTCAATCTCGGGGGACGTCATTTCAGGTCTCCGGGGTCCCATCGGCACGCCAACAACCCGCGCGCGTCCGGGATCTTCTCCAATATTCGTATATGGTTGGGAGGGCATTTCGGTTCCCGTATCCGGCTCTACGCACCCTCCATTCGGCGCAAATCCGGGACTTTCGTCGCGTCGGCCTCTCGATCAGCCACGCATCCGCGTCAACGATAAACCCGATCGGCGGCGTTCCAAAAAAAGCCGCCGCCCGGTTGCCCGGACGGCGGCCCTTTGTTTCCAATCCGTTAGCCGGATCAGTCGTTCAGATACTCACCGGCATCCGCATCAGTGCCGTGACCCGAAGGCGCGACCTCGGCGAGCGGGTCATTGCCCGTGCCGACGTCTTCGCGCGGCGAACGGGCGTTTTCCGCCGCCCGCTGCTCGGCCGCGCTGACCGGCGCGACGATCGCCTCGGCCAGCTTGCGCTGCTGCGCGCGGAGTGCGGCATCGCGGCTGGAGGCCGCCACGCGCAGGCGGTTCATGCCCGCACCGGTACCCGCCGGGATCAGGCGGCCGACGATGACATTCTCCTTCAGGCCCATCAGCGTGTCCTGCTTGCCCTGGACCGCCGCCTCGGTGAGGACGCGGGTGGTCTCCTGGAACGACGCCGCCGAGATGAAGCTGCGGGTCTGCAGCGACGCCTTGGTGATGCCGAGCAGGACGGGCTTGCCCTGCGCACGGACCTGGTTGGCGTCGAGCTTGTCGTTGATCGCGTCCATTTCCTCGCGATCGACCTGCTCGCCCTTCAGCAGCGTGGTGTCGCCGCCGTCGGTGATCTCGACCTTCTGCAGCATCTGACGAACGATCGTCTCGATGTGCTTGTCGTTGATCTTCACGCCCTGGAGACGGTAGACTTCCTGGATTTCGCTGACCAGATATTCGGCCAGCGGCTCCACGCCCATCGTTTCCAGAATGTCGTGCGGATCGGGCGAGCCGCCGATCAGGTTGTCGCCACGCTTGACGTAGTCGCCTTCCTGAACGTCGATCACCTTCGACTTGGGCACCAGATACTCGACGACCTCGCCGCCATCCTCGGGCTGGATGCCGATCTTGCGCTTCGCCTTATAGTCCTTGCCGAACACGACACGACCCGAGACCTTGGCGATGATCGCCGAGTCCTTGGGAACGCGTGCCTCGAACAGCTCGGCGACGCGCGGCAGACCGCCGGTGATGTCGCGGGTCTTGGCCGACTCGCGAGCGACACGGGCCAGAACGTCACCGCCCTGCACCTGCGCCCCGTCCTCGACCGAGAGCGTCGCACCCGGTGCCAGCATGTAGCGACCGGCCTCGCCCGAATTGTCGTCGAGCAGGGTCATGCGCGGACGCAGATCCTCCTTCGACTTGGTCGAGGCGCGGTACTCGGTGACGACGCGCTGGGCGATACCCGTGGCTTCGTCGACCTGCTCGGTCAGCGTCTTGCCCTCGATCAGGTCTTGGAACTTCACCGTACCGGGGTTTTCGGTGATCACCGGCATGGTGAACGGGTCCCACTCAGCCATGCGGTCGCCCTTCGACACGATGTGACCATCGTCGAACAGGACGTACGCACCGTAAGGGATACGATCCACCGACAGCTCGCGGCCGTCCATGTCGACGATCGCGATCTCACCCGAACGGCTCAGCACCACGCGGCGGCCACGCTGGTCGACGATCAGACGCAGGTCGCGGAACTGGACGACACCGTCCACCGCCGCTTCCAAGTTGGACTGCTCGTTCAGCTGCGCCGCGCCACCGATGTGGAAGGTGCGCATGGTCAGCTGCGTGCCCGGCTCACCGATCGACTGCGCCGCGATGACGCCGACCGCTTCGCCGATGTTCACCGGCGTACCGCGGGCGAGGTCACGGCCATAGCATTTGCCGCAGACGCCGACCTTCGATTCGCAGACCAGCGGGCTGCGGATCTTGACCGACTGGGTGTTCGCCGCCTCGATCTTCGCCACCATCGGCTCGTCGAGCAGGACGCCCGATGCGATGATCACTTCGCCGGTCTTGGCGTTGACGATGTCCTCGGCCGTGGTGCGGCCCAGGATACGCTCGCCGAGCGAGGCAATGGTCGAACCGCCCTGCACGATCGCCTTCATCTCCAGGGCGCGGGTCGTGCCGCAATCCTCTTCGATGATGACGCAGTCTTGGCTGACGTCGACCAGACGGCGGGTCAGGTAACCCGAGTTCGCCGTCTTCAGTGCCGTGTCGGCCAGGCCCTTACGCGCGCCGTGGGTCGAGTTGAAATATTCAAGAACGGTCAGACCTTCCTTGAAGTTCGAGATGATCGGCGTTTCGATGATCTCGCCCGACGGCTTGGCCATCAGGCCGCGCATGCCCGCCAGCTGCTTGATCTGGGCGGGGCTACCACGCGCACCCGAGTGGGCCATCATGTAGATCGAGTTGATCGGCTTTTCGCGGCCCTCCATCGGGCCGTCCTCGTAATGCCGGACCGCCTTGATCTCGTTCATCATCGAGTTCGCGACCTGGTCGCCGCAACGGCTCCAGGCGTCGATCACCTTGTTGTACTTCTCCTGCTGCGTGATCAGGCCGTCCTGATATTGCTGCTCGAAGTCCTTCACCTGCTCACGCGTCTCGTCGACCAGACGATCCTTGTCCGGCGCGATGATCATGTCGTCCTTGCCGAACGAGATGCCGGCGCGGAACGCGTGACGGAAGCCCAGCGCCATGATCGCGTCGGCGAACAGCACGGTCTCCTTCTGGCCGGTGTGACGATACACCTCGTCGATCACCTCGCCGACGTCCTTCTTGGTCAGGACGCGGTTGACGATGTCGAAGGGCACCTTGTGGCTCTTGGGCAGGCACTCGCCCAGCAGCATGCGACCCGGCGTGGTCTCATAACGCTTGAGATACTGGTTGCCCTGCTCATCGGTTTGCGGAACGCGGCTGATGATCTTGGTGTGCAGCGTCACGGCACCGGCGAAGAGGGCCTGATGGACCTCCTCCATGTCCGCCAGCATCATGCCCTCGCCCGGTTCCTTCTGCTTTTCGAGCGAGAGGTAATACAGGCCCAGCACCATGTCCTGTGACGGCACGATGATCGGCTTGCCGTTGGCGGGCGACAGGATGTTGTTGGTCGACATCATCAGGACGCGCGCTTCCAGCTGCGCTTCCAGCGACAGCGGAACGTGAACGGCCATCTGGTCGCCGTCGAAGTCGGCGTTGAACGCCGAGCAGACCAGCGGGTGAAGCTGGATCGCCTTGCCCTCGATCAGCACCGGCTCGAACGCCTGGATGCCCAGACGGTGGAGCGTCGGCGCGCGGTTCAGCATGACCGGGTGCTCGCGGATCACCTCGTCCAGGATGTCCCAGACTTCCTTGCGCTCCTTCTCGACCCACTTTTTGGCCTGCTTCAGGGTCATCGACAGACCCTTGGCGTCCAGACGGGCATAGATGAACGGCTTGAACAGCTCGAGCGCCATCTTCTTGGGCAGGCCGCACTGGTGCAGCTTGAGTTCCGGACCGGTCACGATGACCGAACGGCCCGAATAGTCGACGCGCTTGCCGAGCAGGTTCTGACGGAAGCGGCCCTGCTTGCCCTTCAGCATGTCGGACAGCGACTTCAGCGGACGCTTGTTGGCGCCCGTGATCGTGCGACCGCGACGGCCATTGTCGAACAGCGCGTCGACCGCTTCCTGCAACATGCGCTTTTCGTTGCGGACGATGATGTCCGGCGCACGCAGCTCCATCAGGCGCTTCAGGCGGTTGTTGCGGTTGATGACGCGGCGATACAGGTCGTTCAGGTCCGAGGTCGCGAAGCGGCCACCGTCCAGCGGCACCAGCGGGCGCAGCTCGGGCGGAATGACCGGGATCACTTCTAGGATCATCCATTCGGGACGGTTGCCCGATTCGATGAAGCTCTCGACGACCTTCAGGCGCTTGATGATCTTCTTGGGCTTCAGCTCCGACTTGGTCGTCGCCAGCTCTTCCAGAAGCTGCACGCGCTCGCCCTCGAGGTCGAGGCTCTCGAGCATGATGCGGACCGCCTCGGCGCCGATACCGGCGGAGAAGGCGTCCTCGCCATATTCATCCTGCGCGTCGAGCAGTTCGTCCTCGGTGAGAAGCTGATACTTCTCCAGCGGGGTCAGGCCCGGCTCGATGACGATATAGGCTTCGAAGTACAGCACGCGCTCGAGCTGCTTGAGCTGCATGTCGAGGAGCAGACCGATGCGCGACGGCAGCGATTTCAGGAACCAGATATGCGCGACGGGGGCGGCCAGTTCGATATGGCCCATCCGCTCGCGGCGGACCTTCGACACCGTGACTTCGACACCGCACTTCTCGCAGACGATGCCCTTGTACTTCATGCGCTTGTACTTGCCGCACAAGCATTCGTAATCCTTGATCGGACCGAAGATGCGCGCGCAGAACAGGCCGTCACGTTCCGGCTTGAACGTGCGATAGTTGATCGTCTCGGGCTTCTTGATCTCGCCGAACGACCAGGAACGGATCTTGTCGGGCGACGCGATGCCGATCTGAATCTGGTCGAAGGTTTCCGGCTTGGCCACCGGATTGGCGAAGTTGGTCAGTTCGTTCATTTTGCTTTCCTCACAGGGAGGGAAAATTCATCGGGCGAGCGAGAAGGCGCCGGCGGGGCGGGTGGCCCCACCGGCTCCGTTTCTTACTCCGCCGCCTCGGCCAGACCGTCGTCCTGGGCGTCTTCCATCGACTTGAGGTCGACGTTGAGACCCAGCGAGCGCATTTCCTTGACCAGCACGTTGAAGCTCTCCGGAATGCCCGCCTCGAAGGTGTCGTCGCCCTTGACGATCGCTTCGTAGACCTTGGTGCGGCCGACCACGTCGTCCGACTTCACCGTCAGCATTTCCTGGAGCGTGTACGCCGCGCCATAAGCCTGCAGCGCCCACACTTCCATCTCACCGAAGCGCTGGCCACCGAACTGCGCCTTACCGCCCAGCGGCTGCTGGGTGACGAGGCTGTACGGCCCGATCGAACGCGCGTGGATCTTGTCGTCGACCAGGTGGTGGAGCTTCAGCATGTAGATGATGCCCACGGTCACCTTGCGGTCGAACTGATCGCCGGTGCGCCCGTCGAACAGGTCCGACTGGCCCGAGGTGTGGAGACCCGCCAGCTCCAGCATCTCCGACACGTCGCTCTCGCGCGCGCCGTCGAACACCGGGGTCCCCATCGGCACGCCGGTGCGGATGTTCTGGACCAGCTCGGCCACTTCCTCGTCGTCACGGTTCTGGATGTCTTCGGCATAGTGATCGCCGTAGATTTCCACGAGCCGCGACTTGACCGCTTCCGGCACTGCGCCCGGCTTGGCGTCGGGGTTGGCTTCGCGCCAATCCTCGAGCTGCGCCGCGACCTGCATACCCAGGTTGCGCGCCGCCCAGCCCAGGTGGGTCTCGAAGATCTGACCGACGTTCATGCGCGACGGCACGCCCAGCGGGTTCAGCACGAGATCGACCGGGGTACCGTCCGCGAGGAAGGGCATATCCTCCTGCGGCAGGATGCGGCTGATGACGCCCTTGTTGCCGTGACGGCCGGCCATCTTGTCGCCCGGCTGCAGCTTGCGCTTCACCGCGACGAAGACCTTGACCATCTTCAGCACGCCCGGCGGCAGTTCGTCACCACGCTCCAGCTTGTCGCGGCGGTCATGGAACTTGTCCGTGATCCGCTTGGCGGCTTCGTCATACTGCGCCTTGACCGCTTCCAGATCGCTCTGGCGCGCGTCGTCGGCGACGGCGAACTTCCACCATTCGTGACGATCGACCGATTCCAGCACCTCGGCATCGATGACGATGCCCTTCTTCACGCCCTTGGGCGCGGCGGTGGCGGTCTGGTCGAGCAGCATCTCGCGCAGGCGGCTCCAGGTCGCCCGGTTGAGGATCGTGCGCTCGTCGTCGGCGTCCTTCTTCAGACGCTCGATCTCCTCGCGCTCGATCGCCATCGCGCGCTCGTCCTTGTCGATGCCGTGACGATTGAAGACGCGGACGTCGACGATCGTACCGGCGACGCCCGGCGGCAGGCGGAGCGAGGTGTCGCGCACGTCGCTGGCCTTTTCACCGAAGATCGCACGGAGGAGCTTTTCTTCCGGCGTCATCGGCGATTCGCCCTTCGGCGTGATCTTGCCGACCAGGATGTCGCCCGGCTCCACCTCGGCCCCGACATAGACGATGCCCGCCTCGTCGAGGTTGCGCAGCGCCTCTTCACCCACGTTCGGAATGTCGCGGGTGATGTCTTCCGGCCCGAGCTTGGTGTCGCGCGCCATGACTTCGAACTCGTCGATATGGATCGACGTGAACACGTCGTCCTTCACGATCCGCTCGGAGATGAGGATCGAATCCTCATAGTTATAGCCGTTCCAGGGCATGAACGCGACGAGCGCGTTGCGGCCCAGCGCCAGCTCGCCGAACTCGGTCGAGGGGCCGTCGGCGATCACGTCGCCCGCCCGCACGACGTCGCCCACCTTCACCAGCGGACGCTGGTTGATGCAGGTCGACTGGTTCGAACGCTGGAACTTCATCAGCGTGTAGATGTCGACGCCCGACTTGCCCGCATCGACCTCTCCGGTCGCGCGAACCACGATGCGGCTCGCATCGACCTGGTCGACGATACCGGCGCGCTTCGCCGCGATCGCCGCGCCCGAGTCGCGGGCCACCGTCTCTTCCATGCCGGTGCCGACGAAGGGCGCTTCCGCCTTCACCAGCGGCACGGCCTGACGCTGCATGTTCGAGCCCATGAGCGCGCGGTTGGCGTCGTCATTTTCCAGGAACGGAATGAGCGAGGCGGCGACCGAGACGAGCTGCTTCGGCGACACGTCCATCAGGGTGATCTGATCGGGCAGCGCCATCAGGAACTCGCCCGCCTGACGCGCCGAGACCAGATCCTCGGTGAAGCGGTTGTCCGCATCCGTCGCGGCCGAAGCCTGTGCGACGGTGTGCTTCTGCTCCTCCATCGCCGACAGGTACACGACCTCGTCGGTCACGCGGCCGTCGATCACCTTGCGGTACGGCGTCTCGATGAAGCCATACTTGTTGACGCGGGCGAAGGTCGACAGCGAGTTGATCAGACCGATGTTCGGGCCTTCCGGCGTTTCAATCGGGCAGATACGGCCATAATGGGTCGGGTGAACGTCGCGGACTTCGAAGCCCGCACGCTCACGCGTCAGACCGCCCGGCCCAAGCGCCGAGACGCGACGCTTGTGCGTCACTTCGGACAGCGGGTTGGTCTGATCCATGAACTGCGACAGCTGCGACGAACCGAAGAACTCGCGCACCGCGGCGACCGCGGGCTTGGCGTTGATCAGGTCGTTCGGCATCACCGTCGACACGTCGACCGACGACATGCGCTCCTTGACCGCACGCTCCATACGCAGCAGGCCGACGCGATACTGGTTCTCCAGCAGCTCGCCCACCGAACGCACGCGGCGGTTGCCGAGATTGTCGATATCGTCGATTTCGCCCTTGCCGTCCTTCAGGTCGACCAGCGTCTTGACGACCGCCAGAATGTCCTCGGTGCGCAGCGTCGTCACCGTGTCCGGGCAGTCGAGGTCGAGGCGCATGTTCAGCTTGACGCGACCCACGGCCGACAGGTCGTAGCGATCGGGATCGAAGAACAGGCCTGCGAACAGCGCTTCCGCCGTCTCCAGCGTCGGCGGCTCGCCGGGGCGCATGACGCGGTAGATGTCCGACAGCGCCTGCTCGCGCTCTTCGGCCTTGTCCGCCTTCAGCGTGTTGCGGATCCACGGACCCGTGGCGACATGGTCGATGTCGAGCAGCTCGATCGTGTCGACGCCCGCCTTGTCCAGCGCTTCGAGATTCTCGGCGCTGATCTCGTCACCGGCCTCGACATAGATTTCGCCGGTCTGCTCGTTGATCAGGTCATAGGCCGAGTAACGACCGAAGATTTCCTCGGTCGGGATCAGCAGCTGGGTCAGGCCGTCCTTGGCCGCCTTGTTGGCGGCGCGCGGCGAAATCTTCTGACCGGCGGGGAACACGACCTCGCCCGAGTTCGCATCGACGATGTCGAACATCGGCTTGGCGCCGCGCCAGTTCTCGGCCTGGAACGGGATCTTCCAGCCGCCGTCGCCGCGAACGAAGGTCAGGCGGTTGTAGAAATAGTTGAGGATCTCTTCCGAGTTCATGCCCAGCGCATAGAGCAGCGCCGTCACCGGCAGCTTGCGCTTGCGGTCGATACGGACGTTGACGATGTCCTTGGCGTCGAACTCGAAGTCCAGCCACGAGCCGCGATACGGGATCACGCGCGCGGCGAACAGATACTTTCCGCTCGCATGCGTCTTGCCGCGGTCATGGTCGAACAGCACGCCCGGCGAACGGTGCATCTGGCTGACGATGACGCGCTCGGTGCCGTTGATGAAGAAGGTGCCGTTCTCCGTCATCAGGGGCATGTCGCCCATGTAGACGTCCTGCTCCTTGATATCGATGACCGACTTGGCTTCGGTGTCGGGATCGACCTCGAACGCGGTCAGTCGCAGGGTGACGCGCATCGGCGCGGCATAGGTGATGCCACGCTGGCGACATTCCTCGACGTCGAACTTGGGATCCTCGAGGACGTAATCGTCGAAATCGAGATACGCCGTCCCGGCGAAATCCTGGATCGGGAAGACGCTGCGCAGCGTCTTTTCCAGCCCGGAGACATGGCCCCGCGACTTGTCCGAACGGAGGAACTGTTCGTAGCTTTCGCGCTGAACCTCGATCAGGTTCGGCATCTGCACCACTTCGTGGATGTCGCCGAACACCTTGCGGATACGCCGCTTGGCGGTGCCGCCATCGCCCTTGCGCGGGGCGGAGCCGCTGTCGATCGCCTTGGTTGCCATGGGTCTGTCTGCCTCGTCAGCCGTCAATTCGCTGCCCGGATGCCTCCGGACGGGACGCAACATCGGACGCCGAAAGGCCGCTCGCATTCGCATGCGGCGGCATCCGGCGTCCGTTGAACCAGCAATCTTCCATTCGACCGACACGCTGCGCGAAGGCGCATCATTTCCCGAAGATTGTGGTGGATGATTGCCATATAGGGACGGACACCCGAACTGTCCAGCCGCCGCACGCCACAAGGGCGGGAAAGTTCCGGCCCCGGCGCGCTCTGCCATATATTGGCCGCATATCGCGCTACACAAGGGGTTGCATCCGCCGGGCCTACCGGGCACGGCTATATGGTCGGGTCGATGGCTCAGGCGGCCGGTGAAGATTGTAGTTACCACGAGGAATGCAGTTGATGACATCGTCCGGGCCGCGTCGCATCGCGCGCCTTCTTGCCCTGACGCTGGCGCCGGTGCTTGCCCCGATGCTCGCCAGCCCCGTCCTCGCCCAGACCACCACGCAGGACAGTGACGCCGCGGGCCGTTCCTCCGGCGGGCTGGACGGATTCAGCCTGACGCCGCGCGCATCCTCGCCCCAATCCACCCAGACCCCGGTGCCGACGCCGCCCACGCCGCGCCTGGTCCTGCCCGGCCAGTCCACGCCCGAGGCGACGCCGACGCCGACCCCGCGTGCGACCCCGGCCCCCCGGCCGACGCCGCGCCCCGCGCCCGCACCGTCGCCGACCCCGACGCCCACCCCGGCCGCCGAGCCGACGCCGCTGCCCTCGCCCGAGCCGCCCGCGACGCGCCTGCCCGATCCCGAGACGCCGATGGTCGACCGGACCGAATCGATGGACGGCATGACGATCGGCAATGGCCAGTCCCCGGCCATCGTCGCGCCGGGCACCACCGCGCCCGAACAGGTCGACACGGATCGCGCCCTGCCCTTCTGGCCGCTGCTGATCGGCACCGGGCTGGCGGCCTTGCTGATCGGAATCTGGCTGGGTCGGCGCAGCCGCCCCGCGCGCGCGCTCCCCGCGCCGTCGCCCCGCCCCGAACCCGCCGCCGAGCCGGTGGCGACGCGTTCGGCGGCGCCTGACCCGCGCCCCGCCCCCGCCACACCTACGCCCGAGCCGGTCACCCCCCCGGCGCTGCCGCCGCTGCCGCCCGAGCCCAGCTTCCTGGCGGTCGAGGCCAAGCCGCTGCGCGTCGGGCTCAACATGCTGTCGGCGACGATCGAGGCGGAGGTGACGGTCCGCAACACCGGCGCGACGCCGATCGGGCGGGTCGCGGTCGATCTGCGGCTGCTCAGCGCGCATGCCGGGCTGGACGAGCAGCTGGTCGAACTCGCCTATCAGCCGCAGGGACGGCCGGTGGTCCCGCCCTTCGCGCTGGCGCCAGGCGAGAGCCGGACGGTCCGCGGGGTCACCGCGCTGCCGCGCGAGGCGATCCATGTGATCGATGCGGCGGGCCGCCCGATGTTCGTGCCCATCCTGGCCGCCGCCGCGCATACCGACTGGGGTGTGGCGCGCTGCACCTATGCGGTCGGGCTGGCGCGGGCGGATTCGACCAAGCTGTCGCCGATCTGGCTCGACCAGCCGGGGCGGATGTACGACCAGATCGCGGCGCGGCCGCATGTGATGCGGGGGTGATTTCCGGCGAGGTCGGGGCGTGGGCTTCGACTTCGCTCAGCCCGAACGGCTGTCGGCGCAAGGGCCGCGCCCCGACTTCACCCGGGCGGACCGATCACCCCGCCCGCATATCCTCGGTAATGACATGCGGCGGGGCTTCGTCCAGGCTGCGGACCAGCGTTTCGAACCCCAACCCCTCGATCCGCAGCTCGTTGAAGGCGGGCGGCGTCTTGCGCGTCCGCTTGGACAGGGTGCCCGCGCCGATCATCCGGATGATCCGGCCATCGCGGTCGATCGGCACGTCGAACGGGTCATGGACATGCCCGCTCAGCACCGCATGCGCGCCCGCCGCCGCAAGCTGGGTCAGCGCGACATCGCCATTGCGGGTCTTGGCGGTGCCCTTGGTCGGCCCTTCGATCAACGGATGGTGCGCCGCGACCAGGATCAGGTGATCCTTGGGCGCCTGCTCGATCAGCGCCAGCGCGCGGCGCAGCGACCCCGTGCTGACCCGCCCCTTGGACCAGTTCCACCGCCACTGGGCGCGCGCCGTGGTCTTGAGCGGCACCACGGTCACGCCGGGCAGGTCGAGCGGCTTCTCGATCATCCGCTCGACCGCCGCATAGCGCTGATAGGGCGCGAACAACCGCCGGAACGGGTCCCAATAATAGGGGATGTCGTGATTGCCGACCTCGACCGTCACCGGCACGCCGAGCGATTGCAGCCACGCGCCGCCCGCCTGGAACTCGCGCTTGGTCGCGCGCATGGTCAGGTCGCCGGTCATGATGACGGCATCGGGCTTTTCCACCGCCACGCGCTCGGCGAACCAGGCGAGCGCGGCGGGGTCCTCGGCACCGAAATGCACGTCGCTGACATGAAACAGGCGGATCATGCGGCCCGTCCTAGCCTGCGCGCGCCCGTCACGGCAACTCGGCCATGGCACGCGGTTCGTGCATCGGGCAGCCATTCACCCGGCCACGATACTCGGCGGAGAAGCGGTACGTGTCCTTGCGCGCACGGTTGATATTGCCCAGCGGCCGGTGCGCCGCCAGCCCGTGCCAGATGCTGTAGGACAGCGTATCGTCGATCGCATTCGTCTCGCCGTCACGCCAGCTGATCTGCGGTTCGGCGGTGAAGGTCGCGACGGTGACATAGGGGCTGTCCGCCTCGCTCCACTCGACGGTCGCATCCTCGATCGGCATGGCATCGAGATCGCGGTTGAGCTGGACCCGCAACTCCCACTGGCCGCCCTGCTCGATCATCACCTCGCGCACCACCTCGCGCAGCGCATCGGGACGGTCATGGGTGTCGACCGTGTCGCCGGTCAGTTGGGTCAGCGCGGGGCTGACCGGGAATAGCGCGAACTTGGCGATATGGTCGCCATAGCGGAACGGCGTCTGGCTGTAATAGGTCTCGCCCAGCGGGTGGACCTGCTTGGCCCCGCCCAGCGTCTGGAGCGTCGCGCTCTCGATCCCGACCGTCTCCAGCGTCGCCTCGATTCCGCGCAGGATGCCGGACAGCAGTTTCTTGCCGCCTTCGAACCTGTCGGTGGTGGAGGCCAGCATCTTCAGATTCTTGGCAAAGGCATCCGCCGTCGGTGCGGTGAAGACCGACGCATTGGCCATCACGAAATCCTGGGTCGCATCGCCCTCCGAACCGGGCAGCCGCTCGCCCTCGACCCCGATCACCTTCAGCGCCAGTCCGCGCGGAAGGCCGATCGCATCGTCCAATATGTCCCCCGGATTGGTCGAGATGCGCGCCACCGCCTCATATTCGCCCGGCGTCGCGAACAGCCCCTGCGCCAGTTCGGCGGGAAGGGCGTCGTGGATCTTCAGCTTACCCCGGATGATGCCATGCGCCTTGGCATGGACGGCGCGGACGCCGTGACCATAGTCCCTGGACGTGGTGTCGAGGATATGCGCGAAGGATTGTTTCATCTGGTCGACGGTTTCGCCTTCATCGGGCTTCACGTCTTCGACCTGGGGGGTGAATGCGACGGGGGTCTTCATCGGGGGGATCTCCCTGTGGGTCCCCACCAACCCATGTTGGGTGATAGCGTTCCTTCCAAGCACAGGCCCTCTCCTCTTGGCACGCCCCCCACGACCCGCTCCCGCCTGCGGGAGGGGAGCAAGAAGGAGAAGAAAAAGGCGTAACGGCCCACATCTTCCCCATCCCCCCGCAATCCGCTAACCGGGCCGACATGGCCTTTTATCACCCGCTCCTCTTTGCCCTCGATGCCGAGCGCGCCCATGGTCTGACGGTTTCGATGCTGTCGCGCTGGGGCGCATTGGGCGCGCCGATGGGGACCGATCCGGCGCGCTATCCCCGGCTGGCGACGCGGGTGGCGGGGATCGATTTCGCCAATCCGCTGGGGCTGGCGGCGGGGGTCGACAAGAATGGCGAGGCGATCGACGGTTTTTTCGGGCTGGGCTTCGGCATGGTGGAGATCGGCACGCTGACCCCCAGGCCCCAGCCCGGCAACCCCAAGCCCCGCCTGTTCCGGCTGGTCGAGGACAAGGCGGTGGTCAACCGCTATGGCTTCAACAATGGCGGGCTGGATGCGGGACTGGCGCGGGCGCGCGCTGCGAAGCGCAAGGGCGTGCTGGGCATCAATGTCGGCGCGAACAAGGATGCCACGGACCGGATCGCCGACTATCGCCACGGCGTGACCCAGGCCGCGCCGATCGCCGATTATGTCACGATCAACATCTCCAGCCCCAACACGCCGGGCCTGCGCGACCTGCAACACGGGCCCGCCCTTGCCGAACTGCTGGCCGCCTCGCGCGAAGCCGCGGGTGCCGTGCCGCTGTTCCTGAAGGTCGCCCCCGACCTGGAGCCCGCGCAGATCGACGAGATCGCCCGCGCCGCGATCGACCACCGGCTGGACGCAATCATCATCGGCAACACCACCATCACCCGGCCGGACGTGAAGAGCAGCAACGCCGCCGAGACCGGCGGACTGTCGGGCCGTCCGCTCGCCCCGCTCGCCCGCACGCGGCTCGCCGAGTTCCGCAAGGCCACCGGGGCGGCCATGACCCTGATCGCGGCGGGCGGGATCGATTCGGGCGCGGAGGCCTATGCCCGCATCCGCAGCGGCGCGAGCCTGGTCCAGCTCTACTCCGCGCTGGTCTATGAGGGGCCGGGGCTGGCCGCGCGCATCCTCGCCGATCTCGACGCGCTGCTCGCCCGCGACGGTTTCGCCAGCATCGCCGAAGCGGTCGGCGCCTGACGTTACGGCTTGGCGGGGGCCGACCCTTGCCGCTAGGGTCGGCGGCATGAAGCACTGGCTCCTCTCCGTGGCGGCGCTCGCGCTGGCCCCCGTCGCGCCCGTTGAGGCGCGCCAGCCCGCCGCCAAGGCCCCCACCCAGGGCATGGTCAGCGCCGCCGATCCCCGCGCCGCCGCCGCCGGGGTCGAGATCCTGCGCGCCGGGGGCAGCGCGACCGACGCCGCGATCGCGACCATGCTGGCGCTCAACGTGGTCGAGCCGCAAAGCTCCGGCATCGGCGGCGGCAGCTACTGGGTCCGCCACGGCGCGCGCGGCACCGACACGATCGACGCGCGCGAGACCGCGCCGATGGCCGCCACACCCGACTGGTTCTACGGCCCCGATGGCCGCCCGCTATCCCATGCCGAGGCGGTTCCCGGCGGGCGCAGCGTCGGCGTCCCCGGCGCGCTGCGCGGCATGGCGCTGGCGCATGCCAGGGGCGGCAGGCTGCCCTGGGCGCGGCTGTTCCAGCCCGCGATCCGGCTGGCGCGCGACGGGTTCCAGCTGACCCCGCGGCTCCAGACCGCGCTGACCCGCTATGGCGGCCATGTCGATGCCGCGACCCGCGCGCGGCTGACCGGCCCCGATGGCCAGGTCCTCCCGCTGGGCAGCATCATCCGCAATCCCGAACAGGCCGCGCTGCTCGAGCGGATCGCTCGGCTCGGCCCCGACAGTTTCTATGTCGGCCCCCAGGCGCAGAAGCTGGTCACGACCGTCAACACCGCGACGCGCAATCCGTCGAAGATGACGACCGGCGATCTCGCCGCCTATGCCGCCAAGCCCCGCCCGCCGCTCTGCGCGCCCTATCGCGGCTACCGGATTTGCAGCATGGGCCCGTCCTCGGGCGGCGGATCGACCATGTTGTCGATCCTGAAGCTGCTCGAACGCTTCGACATGGCCAAGCTGGGCAAGGATTCGCCGGTGGCCTGGCATCTGTTCGCCGAGGCCTCGCGCCTCGCTTATGCCGATCGCGACATGTATCTGGGCGATCCCGATTATGTCCGCGTACCGCTGAAAGGGTTGTTCGATCCGGCCTATATCGCCGTCCGCTCGGCGCTGATCTCGCCCGATCGCACCATGGCGTCGGTATCGCCCGGCACCCCGCCCGGTGCCCCGCCGCGCGTCCGCGCGCCGGTCAGCGAGGTGCCCGGCACCACCGACCTCGTGACCGTGGACGACGCGGGCAATGTCGCCGAGGTGACGACCACCGTCGAGGGCTCGTTCGGATCGGGCCTGTCGGTCGACGGCACGATGCTCAACAACGAACTGACCGATTTCGACATCGTGCCGGTCAAGGACGGCGACCTCGTCGCCAACCGGGTCGAGGGCGGCAAGCGTCCGCGCAGCTCGATGTCGCCGACCATCGTCTATGGCCCCGACGGCAAGGTCCGGCTGGCGATCGGCGCGGCGGGCGGGTCGACCATCATCGCGCAGGTCGCCAAGGCGATCATCGGCGTCATCGACTGGAAGCTGAGCGCGCAGGATGCGATCGCGCAGGGGCTGCTCTTCGCGCCGGGCCATGTGGCGACGGTCGAACAGGGCACCTCGCTGGTCGCGCTGGTCCCCGGCCTCCAGGCGCTGGGCGAGACGGTGACGGTCGCGCCGATGGGGCTGAAGGCCAATGCCATCGAGCGCGTCGGCGGCCGCTGGGTCGGCGCCGCCGATCCGCGCAGCGAGGGCGTGGCGATCGACGTGACGGGTCGCATGACGGCGATCCGGCGTGTCGGCGACAAGCCGGGCCGTCCGGCCGAGTAAGCGACGAACCAGCAAACAAAGAGCCCGATCGCGCGTTGACGTGCACGATACGGGCCGGTGGGAGAGGCACCATGCGTACGCTCGAATATTTCCCCAATCTCGTCACCATGTTCTTCACCCGTGCCGCCGAGAAGGGCGACGCGCCGTTCCTGTGGCGCAAGCAGGGCGGCGCGTGGCACGCGATCAGCTGGGCCGAGGCGGCGCGGCAGGTGGCCAGCCTGTCGGCGGGGCTGCGCGCGACCGGGCTGCAACGCGGCGACCGGGTGATGCTGGTGTCGGAGAACCGCCCCGAATGGTGCATCGCCGACCTCGCCATCATGGCGGCGGGCTGCGTCACGGTGCCGACCTACACCACCAATACCGAGCGCGATCATACCCATATCATCGAGAATTCGGGCGCGCGCGCGGTCATCGTCTCGACCCAGAAGCTGGCGACGACGCTGCTCCCCGCCGCGCTACGCTCCAACCATGTCCAGACGGTGATCGGGTTCGAGCCGCTCAAGCTCGGCCCCGCGCAGATCGAGTGCCGCCAATATGACGCGCTGATCGCCGCGCATCCGACCGCGCCCGATGCGGTGGCCGCACAGGCCGATTTCGGCCGCAAGGACCTGGCCTGCATCATCTACACCTCGGGCACCGGCGGCGCGCCGCGCGGGGTGATGCAGCATCACGGCGCGATCCTGCACAATTGCGCCGGGTGCAGCGCGGTGATCGCGGAGGATTTCGGCTGGGAGGACGAGGTGTTCCTGTCCTTCCTCCCCCTCTCCCACGCCTATGAGCATACCGGCGGCCAGCATTTCCCGATCGCGCTGGGCGGGCAGATCTATTACGCCGAGGGCCTCGACAAGCTGGCCGCCAATATCGAGGAGGTGCGCCCGACGATCATGTTCGTCGTACCCCGCCTGTTCGAGGTGCTGCACACCCGCATCGCCAAGGCGATCGAGAAGAAGGGCGGGCTCGGCGCGCGGCTGCTCGACCAGGCGCTGGCGCTGGGCGCGCGCAGCTATGACGGCAAGCTGCGGCTGATCGACCGGCCCGCGCAACTGGCGGTGGCGACGCTGTTCAAGCCCAAGATCGCCAAGAAGTTCGGCGGAAGGCTGAAGGCGATGGTGTCGGGCGGCGCGCCGCTGAACCCCCAGGTCGGGCTGTTCTTCCATTCGATCGGCCTCACCTTGCTGCAAGGCTATGGCCAGACCGAGGCCGCGCCGGTCATTGCCTGCAACCGGCCGCGCGCCGGCGTGCGGATGGAAACGGTCGGCCCGCCGCTGGCGGATACCGAGGTCCGCATCGCCGAGGATGGCGAGATACTGGTGCGCGGCGAGTTGGTCATGCACGGCTATTGGCGCAATCCGGTCGAAACCGAGCGGGTGCTGAAGGACGGCTGGCTGCATACCGGCGATATCGGCGAGTTCGACGCGGCCGGTCGCCTGCGCATCACCGACCGCAAGAAGGACCTGATCATCAACGACAAGGGCGAGAATGTCGCCCCCCAGAAGGTCGAGGGGATGCTGACGCTCCAGCCCGAGATCGGCCAGGCGATGATCGCGGGCGACCGGCGCCCCTATATGGTCGCGCTGATCGTACCCGATGCGGAGTGGACGGCGGAATGGTGCGCGAAGTCGGGGACGGGGTGCAACCGCACCGCGCTGGACGACGATCTCGACTTCCGCGCGGCGGTCTCGGCGGCGGTCGACCGGGTCAATCGCGACCTGTCGGTGACCGAACGCATCCGCCGCTTCATCATCGCCGACGAACCCTTCACGATCGAAAACGAGCAGCTGACCCCGTCCTTGAAGATCCGCCGCCACGTCCTGCGCGAGATCTATGGCGAGCGCCTGGACGCGCTCTACCGGAATTGAACGTGTCCATTCCCCCCTGCAAGGGGAGGAGGGCCGCCGCGAAGCGGTGGTGGAGGGGTGTCACCGCCAGCCGTGACAGCCCTCCATCAGGGATTCGCCCTGCCACCTTCCCTGCAGGGAAGAAATGGATGCTTCCACCTTCGCACCCTCAAAACGAATCGTTGTGTAAACACAACAAGGCATATAGCCTACCTATATGCACAATCGCATCGCCCTGTTCCGCAACGACCGCAATGTGTCGCGACGCGAGCTGGCGGAGGCGGTCGGCGTCAATCCGCAGACGATCGGCTATCTCGAACGCGGCGACTATAAGCCCAGCCTCGAACTCGGCCTGAAGATCGCGGCCTATTTCGACGCGCCGGTCGAGCTGGTCTTCTCCCTTGCCCCCTTCCCCTCGCTTACCGACGCGCTGCGCCGGGATGGAGACGCGTGATGCGCTACGATGCCCGCTTCGAGCCCGCAGAGCCGCCTGCCCCGGTGATCCGGCGGCGCAAATGGGTTCGCTGGGCTCTTGCTTTCGGGATGATCTGGCCGGTCGCCGTCGCACTGGCGGTCACGGTGGCGGGGACGGAGCCGGACGGGTCACTATTGGTGGTAACGTTCTTCAATATCACCAACGCCTTTGGCCTGCCGCCGTTCGCCCGCACGCCATTATTCCTGCCGGGACGCGGCCGATATGACGAGTTCGAGGCGGCGGCCCTGGGGATCGCCACAGCACGCGCCCATGCGGCGATCGCGGCATTTCTGATCGCTCTTACCCTGGCCGCCGCCTGGGCGAGCCATGCTGGTGCGCCGGTCGTGATCGGCGCGCGATGCTGGCTGCTCTGGGCCATGGCGCTGGCGTCGCTGTTCACGACGCTGCCCGCGCTGCTGGCCGAAATCGCCATTCCCTTGCCCGAACAGGAGCGCGACGCATGACCGGCTATCGCGACGGCTATGACATCCACAAATGGAGCGCCAACGAGATGAAGCGGCGGCCGCGCCGCTACTGGGTGCGGTGGGGTTTGCTCGGCGGATTGGGCTTCGTCGCCGCCATCCCCGTCATGGAGATGCTGGTTCCAGGCGACGCGAATGGCGTGTTTCCCAATGTCATGTCGATGAGCATGCTTCTGGTCGCCACCTCTCTTTCCTCGCCTTTCGCGCGGCAATCGTGGCTGACGAAGCGCGGTTTCGAATCCTATGACGAGTATGAACGCGACGCCCTGCTGTCCGCGGCGCGGCGGGCATATCTTGTCAATCTGATCGTCATCGGCCTGCTCTTCACATGGCTAACGTTTGCCGCGCGTGTGGGCTGGCCGATGCCCCAGACATACCGGCAATGGGGCGCCGTCGGATATGCGACGGTCATGATGATGCTGATCCTGCCCATCATGTTCGCCGAGTTCATGGTCCCGATGCCCGATGCGGAGGACGAGACTCTGTGACGAACCAGCGGTTTTTCGAACGGCTCGACGCGATGGTGCGCTGGACCGGCGTGCCTGCTCTGGCTGAAGGAAAGCCCAGACGTCGGCCCTTGCGTGGTCCCGCGACTTTGGCGCTGGTGCTGGCGGCGACGGGCTATGCCATGGTGCTCGCGTCTCAGCGCTATTGGCTTGCGGGCTATATAATCCTGACGTTCGGCATGTCCGTCGGGAATTTCATGCGAATCTTCGGACCGCTCAAGCCCTGGGGCAGTATGGAGCGCGTCGACGAATGGGATGAAGCCACACGGTACCGGGCCGTCGCCTTCACCTATGCGATCATGTCGATCACAGCGCCGCTCGGTCTGATCCTGCTCGCAGCCTGCGCCAATTTGGCTGGATGGGACATGCCCCGATTGTCGATGGCCCTGACGGCGACAGCCCTTTTCCTCATGACGCTCGTCTCGGCTATGCCCACCGCCCATGCCAGCTGGACGGTGCGGTGGGACAAGGATGAGCAGGGCCACTAATGCCTGCCCCCCGCTTGACCTGAACGGAAGGAGGGATGATGTCGCCCCCTTCCGCGATACTGGCTTACGCCGGGGTCAGCAGCCCTTCCTTCGCGATCTTCTCGCGCCACACCAAAGGCGCCAGGGTGTGGACGTTCTGGCCTTCGGAGTCGACCGCGACGGTGACGGGGAAATTCTCCACGTCGAACTCGTAGATCGCCTCCATGCCCAGATCCTCGAAGCCGACGACCTTCGATCCCTTGATCGCGCGGGCGACGAGGTACGCCGCGCCGCCGACCGCCATCAGATAGGCGGACTGGTATTCGCGGATCGCGTCGGTCGCCGCCGGACCGCGCTCGGCCTTGCCGACCATCGCCAGCAGGCCCTGGTCGAGCATCATGCGGGTAAACTTGTCCATGCGGGTCGCGGTCGTCGGGCCCGCCGGGCCGACCACTTCCTCGCCGACCGGATCGACCGGGCCGACATAATAGATCACGCGGCCGCGAAACTCGACCGGCAGTTCCTCGCCGCGATCGAGCATGTCCTTGATCCGCTTGTGCGCGGCGTCGCGCCCCGTGAGCATCTTGCCGTTCAGCAACAGCCGGTCGCCATGCTTCCAGCTCTTCACCTCTTCCGGCGTCAGCGTGTTCAGGTCGACGCGGCGAGCGGCCTGGAGGTCGGGCTTCCAGTCGACCTTGGGCCATTCCTCCAGCTTGGGGGCTTCGAGATAGACAGGGCCCGAGCCGTCCAGCGTGAAATGCGCATGGCGGGTCGCGGCGCAATTGGGGATCATCGCGACGGGCTTGGACGCGGCATGGGTCGGCCAGTCGAGGATCTTGACGTCGAGGATGGTGGACAGGCCGCCCAGCCCCTGCGCGCCGATGCCCAGCGCATTGACCTTGTCGAACAGCTCGATGCGCAGCGCCTCGATATCGTTGCGCGGCCCACGCTCCTTCAACTGGCCCATGTCGATCGCGCCCATCAGCGATTCTTTGGCGAGCAGCACGGCCTTTTCGGCGGTGCCGCCGATGCCGATGCCGAGCATGCCGGGCGGGCACCAGCCAGCGCCCATCTGCGGCACCATTTCCAGCACCCAGTCGACGATCGAGTCGGACGGGTTCATCATCTTGAACTTGGACTTGTTCTCCGACCCGCCGCCCTTGGCCGCGACGTCGACCGTCACCTTGTTGCCCGGCACCATCTCGACATGGAGGACCGAGGGCGTGTTGTCCTTGGTATTGCGGCGCGTGAAGGCGGGGTCGGCGAGGATCGAGGCACGCAACTTGTTCTCCGGGTGGAGATAGGCGCGGCGCACGCCTTCATCGACCACTTCCTGCAGCGACCGGTCGCCCGACAGGCGGCAGTCCTGGCCCCATTTGACGAAGACGGTGACGATGCCGGTGTCCTGACAGATCGGGCGATGCCCCTCCGCGCACATCCGGCTGTTGGTCAGGATCTGCGCGATGGCATCCTTGGCCGCCGGGCTCTTCTCCGCCTCATAGGCTTTGCCGAGCGCGCGGATATAATCCATCGGGTGGTAATAGCTGATGAACTGGAGCGCGTCGGCCACGCTCTCGATCAGGTCGGTGTCGCGGATCAGGGTCGTCATGCGCGCCTTGTGCGACAGCGGCGCGTGGCTTGCAACGCCGCAGCGGAGCCAGGACGGCATTTCGCGTCCGGCCAGACTTTAATCTATCTTAACTTCGCTGAGGCAAGACGGGGGACCACCGATCGGGACCCCCTTTCGCGCATGCCTTCCGCTTCCGACCGCCTATCGTTTCTGGCCTTGCTGGGGCTCGTCGAGGATAATGACGAGCTGCTGGTCGAGGTGCATCTCAAGCGGTTGCAGACGCTGTGCCGGACCTGGCCGCTGGCGATCCTGCAGAATCTGGTCGCGGTCGCGCTCGTCCTCAGCTTCAGCCTGCGCGACGACCCATCCTGGATGCAGGTCCAGAAGGAGATTGCGAGCGGCGTGCTGGTCGGCAGCACGCTGATCTTCGGCATCGTGCTCGCCTGTGGCGAGGCGCGCCAATGGCCCTTCTACCGGCTCAAGCAATATCTGGTCGGACTGGGTTTCCTCGTGGCGCTGGCGACCGGCGCACTGCTGGCGCTGGTCATCGGGTCGCAGCATGCCCCCGGCCCCTGGACGCCGACGCTGGCGTTGATCTGCGCGATGTGGACGACCGCCGCGATGCTGCATCCGGTGCGCGGGGCGATGATCGGCTATTCCTTCGGCTTCGCCTTCATGGCGGTGATCGCGGCGCTGGCCTGGCGGGTGCCGCTGGCCCCGATTCTCGGCGCGGTGGTGCCGCCGCTGATCATCCTGGTCCTCAACGCCCGGCGCGTCGGCCGCCTGGACTATAATGTCGCGGACGCCCGCGCGCGCGCCTTTGGCGAGGGGCAGCAGGCGGTCAAGATGATCGCCGAGTTCGAGGAACATGGCACCGGCTGGTTCTGGGAAACCGACCGGCACGGGCGCCTGACCTATCTGTCGAGGAAGGTGGCCGAGGACCTCCAGTCCACCGGCCTCGCCTGCAAGGGCCGGCTGCTGACCGATCTGTTCCAGATGGACCCCTCGGCACCGGGGACCGAACGGACGCTGTCCTTCCACATGGCCTCGCGCACCAGTTTTTCCGACTATACCGTCTGCGCAGTCGATTCGGGTGCGGGCGATCCGGAACGATGGTGGTCGATCTCCGGCCGTCCGATCATCGACGGCATCGGCCGGTTCCGCGGCTTTATCGGCTCGGGCTCGGACCTGACCGAAAAGCGTCGCTCGGAGGCGGAGATTACCCGGCTGGCGCTGTTCGACAGCCTGACCGGCCTCGCCAACCGCCAGCGGATGAAGCTGTCGCTCGACACGATGCTCAAGCAATCGGTCAGCCCCTATCGCCCGACCGCGCTGTTCCTGATGGACCTCGACCGGTTCAAGGCGGTCAACGACACGCTGGGCCACCAGGCGGGCGACCTGTTGCTGCAACAGGTGGCGCGGCGGCTGGAACAGGCGGTGGGCGATGCCGGGCTGGTCGGCCGTCTGGGCGGCGACGAGTTCCAGATCCTGCTGCCCGGCACCGATTCGCGCGAAAGGCTGGCGGCGCTGGCCAGGGTCATCATCGACACCTTGTCGCAACCCTATGGCATCCAGGGCCATGACGTGACGATCGGCTGTTCGATCGGCATCGCCATCGCGCCCCAGGACGGCGCCGATTCGCAGACGCTGATCCGCAACGCCGATCTGGGGCTCTATGCCGCCAAGGGCGACGGGCGCGGCGTCCACCGATTCTATGCCGAGGCGATGCTGGAGGGCGCGCGCAGCCGCAAGAGGATGGAGGAGGATCTGCGCACCGCCATCGCGCAGAACCAGTTCCGCCTCGCCTATCAGCCGGTCGTGTCGACCCGCGACGAAGAGATTGTCGGGTTCGAGGCGCTGCTGCGCTGGTCCCATCCGACCCAGGGCGACATCTCGCCCGCGCAGTTCGTGCCGGTGGCCGAGGAATGCGGCCTGATCGAACAGATCGGCGAATGGGTGCTGCGCACCGCCTGCCTCGAGGCGGCGAGCTGGCCGCGTGCCGCGCGGGTGGCGGTCAACGTCTCGTCCATCCAGTTCGCCAAGCCGCATCTGCCCGTGCTGATCGGCCAGGCGCTGGAGCAATCGGGGCTGGCCCCGTCGCGGCTGGAGTTGGAGATCACCGAGAGCGTCTTCCTGAACGACGATCTGGAATCGCAGCGCCAGTTCGTGACGCTCAAGGCGCTGGGCGTGCGGCTGGCACTGGACGATTTCGGCACCGGCTATTCCTCGCTCGGCTATCTGCGCCATGCGCCGTTCGACAAGATCAAGATCGACCAGTCCTTCGTGCGCGGCGCGGTCGGGACCGGCAGCCGCAATGCCGCGATCATCCGCGCGATCGTGACGCTGGCCGACACGCTGGGCATGGAGACGACCGCCGAGGGCGTCGAGTTGCAGGACGAGATCGCGCTGATCCGCGATCTGGGGTGCAGCCAGATCCAGGGCTATGTCTATGGCAAGCCGAGCGGCGTGGAGGAGGTCCACCGCCTGCTGGGCGAACAGGGCGCGCGCGCCACGCCGGTGGGCATGAAGTCTCACCGTCGGCCGCGCACCAAGGTCCTGCGCGTCGCGCAGATCGTCTCGGGCGGGGCGACCGTCGATGTCCGGCTTCGCGACCTGTCGACCACCGGCATGATGATCGAGGGACTGCCCCCCGCCTATATCGTGGGTGGGGCTGCGGTGGGTGTCCGGCTGGGTGTCAACCCGCCCTTGCGCGGCTATATCCGTTGGGAGCGCGAAGGACGGGTCGGCATCGCCTTCGCCACCCCGCTGCCCGACGACCACCCCTGGCTGGAGGTCGCGCGCGACGAGGCCGAGCCGCATCATCGATCGGCATGAGGCGGATGGCGGGATAGGAAAGGGTCGCCGCACGTTCGCGCCGTCATGTCTTCCCCCGCACCGCCCCCCGCCCCCGGCGCCCTCCCCATGGCGGAGGCCGCCGACGCGCGGATTCCCCCGCTCAGCCTGATCTTCGGCTATGGGCCGGTGCTCGTCCTGCCGATCGCGGCGCTGGCCGCCTGGGCGAAGGTGCCGCTGGCGCTGCTGATCGGGCAGATCTGGGGGGCGGCGATCCTGATCTTCCTGGCGGGCGTGGCACGCGGCCTGAGCTTCTTCACGCCCGGCGGCCCCCATGTGTCGCAGATGCTGACCATGATCCTGCGCTTCTCGCTGGGGCTGCTGGCGCTGGTCGCGGGGCCGTCGACGGGCTTTGCGCTGTTGCTGATCGGCTATGCCTCGATCGCGCTGACCGATCCCTGGCTCGCCCGGTGGGGCGGGGCGCCGCGCCACTTCGCGCGGCTGCGCCCGCCCCAGATGCTGGTCGCCCTGGTCGGGCTGGCGGCACTGTTCTGGCTGTCGCTCGGCTGACCGGGGCGGGCGCCATCGACGTTCAAAAATATTTTTAGGGGCTTGCGCTTCGCGAACCCCGCAGACATCCATGCGTCGCGGGTTTCGACACCGCTTTGACGACCGCCATTCGTCGCAACCAACCCCCTTTCCGCGCTTTACCCCCCTTGCGGTGATCGCCGGGATTTTCCACTATGGATAGTGGAAGAGGTCGGGGACAACCCCAATCGCTGGTAGGAAGGGATCGGACCGACAGGCCCGGTCGGGATCGCGGAAGCGCCGGAAAACGGCCTTTGCGATGCCATTTCCCACCGTTCGCGACGCCTGTGGCACGGCTGTGCCGGGGGCGGGGCACCGACCCGAACGGATCAGGAACAAAGGAGCGGCATCAATGATGGACTTCAGGGATGACCGGGATAGCGACATGACGACTGACATGCTTGAGAAGATGGCGGCGGACATTGCCGCCCCGGCCCCGACGCCCGCCGACACCAAGTCGGTCCGGCCGCAGCCCTATCCGGTCGAGGTCGACCATGCCCGCGACGCGCGGCTGACCGATTTCGGCAAGGAAACGCTGAACGACCGCTACCTCCTGCCCGGCGAAAGCTATCAGGACCTGTTCGTGCGCGTCGCCTCGGCCTATGCCGACAATGCCGAGCATGCGCAGCGGCTGTACGACTATATCTCCAAGCTGTGGTTCATGCCCGCCACGCCCGTCCTGTCGAACGGCGGCACGGGTCGCGGCCTGCCGATCAGCTGCTACCTCAACTCGGTGCCCGACAGCCTGGACGGCATCGTCACCACCTGGAACGAGAATGTCTGGCTCGCCTCGCGCGGCGGCGGCATCGGCACCTATTGGGGCCAGGTGCGCGGCATCGGCGAGCCGGTCGGCCTGAACGGCAAGACCAGCGGCATCATCCCCTTCGTCCGCGTGATGGACTCGCTGACGCTGGCGATCAGCCAGGGTAGCCTGCGTCGCGGTTCGGCCGCCTGCTATCTCGACATCTCGCACCCCGAGATCGAGGAGTTCCTGGAAATCCGGAAACCCTCGGGCGACTTCAACCGCAAGGCGCTGAACCTCCATCACGGCGTGCTGATCCCCGACGCCTTCATGGAGGCGGTGCGCGACGGCGCCGAATGGCATCTGAAGAGCCCGAAGACCGGCGAAGTCCGCGCCACGGTCGACGCGCGCGCGCTGTTCCAGAAGCTGGTCGAGACCCGTCTGGCGACCGGCGAGCCGTACATCGTCTTCGCCGACCATGTGAACAAGAACATGCCCAAGCACCACCGCGAGCTGGGGCTGAAGGTGTCGACCTCGAACCTGTGCTCGGAAATCACCCTGCCGACCGGCATCGACCATAAGGGCAAGGACCGCACCGCGGTGTGCTGCCTGTCGTCGCTGAACCTGGAAACCTGGGACGAGTGGAAGGACGACAAGCAGTTCATCGAGGACGTGATGCGCTTCCTCGACAATGTCCTGCAGGACTATATCGACCGCCACGAACCGGGCATGGAGCGTGCCGCCTATTCGGCCGGTCGCGAGCGATCGGTGGGCCTGGGCGTGATGGGCTTCCACAGCTTCCTCCAGGCGCGCGGCATCCCCTTTGAGGGCGCGATGGCCAAGTCGTGGAACCTGCGCATGTTCAAGCACATCAACGCGCAGGTGAACCAGGCGTCGATGACCCTGGCGGTCGAGCGTGGGCCCTGTCCCGACGCGGCGGACGTCGGCGTGATGGAACGTTTCAGCTGCAAGATGGCGATCGCGCCGACCGCGTCGATCAGCATCATCTGCGGCGGCACCAGCGCCTGTATCGAGCCGATCCCGGCGAACATCTATACCCACAAGACGCTGTCGGGTTCGTTCTCGGTCAAGAACACCTATCTTGAAAAGCTGCTGATCGAGAAGTCGAAGAACTCGGACGCGGTGTGGAACTCGATCCTCGAACATGGCGGCTCGGTCCAGCATCTCGACTTTCTGAGCCAGGAAGAGAAGGACACGTTCAAGACCTCGTTCGAGATCGACCAGCGCTGGCTGCTCGAACTGGCGGGGGACCGGACGCCCTATATTGACCAGGCGCAGTCGCTGAACCTGTTCATCCCGGCCGACGTGGAGAAGTGGGACCTGCTGATGCTCCACTTCCGCGCGTGGGAGCTGGGCATCAAGTCGCTCTATTATCTCCGCTCGAAGTCGGTGCAGCGCGCCGGTTTCGCCGGGAGCGGCGGCGTTGAGGCGGACAACACGATCAGCGCACCCAAGTTCGAGATCGGCGAGACGACCGATTACGACGAGTGCCTGGCCTGTCAGTGAGGTGAGCTGTCAATCCCTCTCCCCTCGGGAGAGGGAGGGAGCCGCGAAGGCGGCGGAAGGGTGAGGGTGTGCGTCACTACGACAATCATCGCTCCGGCACGGTGCAACGCGCCCGCCAACTCCGCCGCGACGCGCCCGACCCCGAACGCCGCCTGCTCCGCGCGCTGCGTGAAACCTATCCGCATCTGAAATGGCGTCATCAGACGCCGCTGGGACCTTTCTTCGCCGACATGCTGTGCTTTTCCGAAAAGCTGGTCATCGAGGTCGACGGCGACACTCATGTCGTCGCGGAAGGCCATGACGCGTCCCGCGAAGCCTATATGGCGCGCGAGGGGTATCGGACGGTCCGCGTGACCAACGCGGAGGTAATGCAAAATCTTGAAGGCGTGATCGCTCAAATCTCCTTCTCCCTGCGGGAGAAGGAAGGGGCCCGCGCGGCACAGCCGCGTGGGAAGGATGAGGGTGGATCGCCCACGGAAAAGGGCGGCGCCGCATGACCGACACCGCCCTCACCCTTCCGCGCCCTGACGGGCGCTCCCTCCCTCTCCCACAGGGAGAGGGAGACTATGCCTCACTCCGCCTCTTCGAACTGGTCGACGGCGTTCTGCGCGGTCGCCGACAGGCGGACCTGATCGCCCTCGACCTCGGCGACCAGGCCGATCGGCAGGTAATGATGCTTGGCGCCCTGCCCGTCCTCGGTCTGGGGGCTGTCGTTCTTGGTCAGCTTGATGCGGTCGCCCTGGACATGGTCGACCGTCCCGACATGGACGCCGTCCGCACCGATGACTTCGGCATGTTCCTTGATCTGGCTGACATCGACCATCTTGAATCTCCTGTGTTGGGTTCGGTTTCGGAACGCGCCACACCGGAATTGGTCGCATGACATCGGCGTTCATCATGTACGCCGTCTCCGCCTTGCTGGGCGGGATCGGCTTGATCCTGCTGTTGCAGCTCCGCACGCCCCGGTCGGAGCAGGGCCGTTACGCCCGGCTGATCGCGGGCACCATGTTCGCCATGGGCGGGATCATTCTCGCCGGTTTCGCCACCGCTCTGCGCTCCTGGGCCAGCAGCGGCTGAACCGGCCTTCACCCTCTTCACGTCATTCGTATCCGGAGTAACCCCGATGCCACTTCTCCAAGCCTCCAAGCAGTATAAGCCCTTCGAATACCCCTGGGCGTTCGAGTTCTGGAAGCGCCAGCAACAGCTCCACTGGCTGCCCGAAGAGGTGCCGCTGGGCGAGGATTGCCGCGACTGGGCGCAGAAGCTGACCGATCATGAGCGCAACCTGCTGACCCAGATCTTCCGCTTCTTCACCCAGGCGGACGTCGAGGTGCAGGACTGCTATCACGAGAAATATGGCCGGGTGTTCAAGCCGACCGAGATCAAGATGATGCTGACCGCCTTCTCCAACATGGAGACGGTGCACATCGCGGCGTACAGCCATCTGCTCGACACGATCGGCATGCCCGAAAGCGAATATGGCGCCTTCCTCGAATATGCCGAGATGAAGGACAAGCATGATTACATGCAGAATTTCGGCGTCGACAGCGACGAGGACATTGCGCGCACGCTGGCGATGTTCGGCGGCTTCACCGAGGGCGTCCAGCTGTTCGCCAGCTTCGCGATGCTGATGAACTTCCCGCGCTTCAACAAGATGAAGGGCATGGGCCAGATCGTCAGCTGGTCGGTGCGCGACGAGAGTCTGCACTGCGAGGGCATCATCCGCATGTTCCACGCCTTCTGCCAGGAGCGCCAGTGCCTGACCAAGGCGGTGAAGGACGACATCGCCGATGTGTGCCAGACGACGATCCGCCTGGAGGACAATTTCATCGACCTCGCCTTTGAAATGGGCCCGGTCGAAGGGATGAAGCCCAAGGAGATCAAGAAGTATATCCGCTACATCGCCGACTGGCGCCTGGGCCAGCTGGGCCTGAAGCCGATCTACATGATCGACGAGCACCCGCTGCCCTGGCTGACCCCGCTGCTCAACGGCGTGGAGCATGCGAACTTCTTCGAGACGCGCGCGACCGAATATTCGAAGGCGGCGACGCGCGGCCAGTGGAACGACGTCTGGGACGCGTTCGACACGCGGCAAAAGGCCAAGACCGCCAAGGCGGCGAACGAGGAGCCGGGCGAGACCGGCGACATGTTCTCGGCCGCGGGCGTCGCGGCGGAGTGATTGCCGAAAGGGCGGGCTTCGGTCCGCCCTTTTTTTTCGCTCGAAGCCGCGATGGCGCGAAGAGGTGTGGTTCGCGCAGAGGCGCGGAGGGCGCAGAGATCATTCGGGTGCGCTGCCCGCTCCCCACTTCCGTTCAGCCTGAGCGTAGTCGAAGGCCAAGGGAAACCGTCTCCCCACAGCCCTCACGGCCGCAGGCCAAACTCGACATTTCATAGTGTGACAGGCGTTATTCCGTGGCCTTCGACTACGCTCAGGCTGAACGGATGTGAGAATATAATCCCCGCCCTCTTCTCTCCGCGTCCTCTGCGCCTCTGCGCGAACCAAACTTCTTCGCGCCATCGCGTCTTCGCGCGAACCAAATCACCGCGCCGCGCGCGTCGGCGCATGGAAGTCCGCCGGTTTCCCGGCAATCCACCGCAGGAACCGCGCCATCTCCGGATGCGCCCGCAATACCACGAAGTCCGAAAACCCCCGCGCCAGTTCCGCGTTGGAAAAGGTCGCATGGATGGTCCGATGACAGATGGGATGAACCGGCACCGTCTCGCGCCCGCCTTCGCTCTTGGGAACGGGGTGGTGCCATTCCACCTTCGCCCCCAGCGGCCGATCGCACAGCGCGCAAGATCGCGGCGGTGCCCGCTCGACCCGTTCGGCGGCGGCCGCCAGTCCCGCCTTGCGTTTTACCCGACCGACCATCGCCATCGATATGGGAAGCCTGTCCACAAAGGAAAACGGGGTCCGGCATCACTGCCGAACCCCGCCACCTTAAGCCAACTGGACCCCGAGGGATCAGAAGTGTGCGACGACACCCGCCATCGGGCGGAACGAATGTGCGTCGTCGAAGGTCGAAACTTCCAGACGGAGGCGCAGACCCGAGTTGCCGGTCAGGCCGCCCAGACCGATGTCCTTCGGGCCGACTTCGGCGCCGACGCCATAGACGGTCGCGTGATAGTCACGCTTCAGGTCGCCAGCGACGCCCGGAGCGAAGTTGTGGAAGTTGTTCCAGCGATAGCCGACCTTGCCGTAGAACAGGCCGCTCTCACCGGCGCGGAAGCCCGCGCGGCCATAGGCGCCATACTGCCAGTCGATGTCGCCCGACACGCCCTTGGCGACCGCGCCCTCGGCGCCGACGAACACCGGGCCCAGCGGCACGTTGAAGCCGACGATGCCCTCGACCAGTGCGCCGTCCAGGTTATAGCCCTTGGGCTGCGTGGGAATGCCGGCGACCGACTGGCGATCGAACTGCTCCCAACCACCCATGACCGCGACGTACGGCTCGATACCGAAGGCGCGGGTGCCATCGGGAGCGGTCGCGGTGTCGGCGGCCGGGGCGGGTGCCGCAGCCGTCGTGTCGGTGGTGTTCATGTCCTGTGCCATGGCAGGCACGGCAACGAACGCGGCCGCCGCAGCGGCGACGAGGGAAAGCTTACGCATGTGAGATACCCTTCTCTTATTCTATGTGGGGCGGCGGATCGAACCGCTCAGCCCAGGCCCGCTTAACCGGCAAAACCGTGCGGGGTTGCACGAAGATCGTCATTTTGGTCGCGTTGTGGGAACCTGTTGCCGTGATGACACAGTTCCTGTCACCTAGATGAACCAATTGAGGGGAGAATGCGGCGGCCCAGATTTTCCGCCATTTTTTCGCCTTGAATGATGGCTGCGCCTCAGCGGACGGCCTGGCAGCGGAGGGAATCGCCGGCGGGGCGTGTCAAAACAACCTCACCCCCCTTGCCGCGCAGATCATGACCGAACCCGGCATAATGGATGCCGGACGCGACCGGCTGACCGGTCAGGCGTATCGCCAGATCGCCGTCCAGCCGCATCAGCGCGCTGTCATCGCGATTGTCGAAACGGACCCAGAAGCGGCTGCCATTCTCGCACCGGAAATCGGTCGAGACCATCGGCGGCATCGAGGAGCGGGGATCGGGCATGGTCGAACAGCCGACCAACACAATCCCCCCGGCCGCCAGCGCGACAGGCAGGCGGTTCATGGCCGCAGCGCGGCGTCGTCGGCTTCGTCGATATCGCCGTCGGCGACGGTGTCGTCCTCGAAATCCTCCTGGAGATCGTCTTCGTCGATATCCTCGGCGGCCATGTCGACCGAGGCATCGCTCTCGCCCACCTCTTCGGAGTCCATGTCGAGTTCGTCGATCGGCTCGTCCTCCACCGTATCGTCGCCCAGATCGGGGTCGATATCGGTGATCAGCACGCCATCGCTGGGGCCGTCGCGCGTCGCCTCCAGGATTTCGGCGCGCTGGCTCTCGTCATAGCCTTCCTCGTCCCAGCCATCGTCGCCGGGTCCCTGGCTGGAAACCTGATGTCCGCCCATCCTTGCCTCCTGTGATCTGTGGAGGGTGGAACGGTGCGGCGGCCCGGCCGGTTCCCGGCGCGGGCCGTGCGCGTGTCAGAGGGGGCGGAACATCCGCCCGCGCTCGGTCGCGAAGACAAAGGCGAAGGCCGCGCAGCCCGCCACCAGGAAGCCCAGCGTCAAGGGCCGGGTCGTCCCGTCAAAGGCCTGGCCGATCCCGGCGCCGATCACCGACCCGATGGTGACGCTGGCAAAGCCCTGCACGCTCGACGCGGTGCCCGCGATGCCGCCCATATTCTCCATCGCCATCGCCGAGAAATTGGAGGTCGCCAGACCGAAACAGGCCATGGTGATCGCCTGAAGCACCGCGAACACGATCAGCGATTCGCCACCGAACCACGCGATCGCCAGATGCAGCGCCGAGACGATAATCAGGATCGTCACCGAGCTGTGGCTGATCAGCCGCGTGCCCAGCCGCATGACGATCCGCGAGTTGAGCAGATTGGCCGCCGCCATCGTCACCGAGGTCGTGGCGAAGATCAGCGCGAGCAGCTTTTCGCGCCCGAACGTCACCGCCATGATCGGCTGCACCGAGTTGAGATAGCCATAGAGCGCCGCCATCAGCGCGGTCGCCGCCAGCGTATAGCCCAGCGACAGCCGGTCGGCCGCCGTCTGCCGCCAGCCGCGCCAGATCCGGTCGAGCGAGATGGGCAGCCGCGCCTCGGGCTTCAGCGTCTCGGGCATGCGGACCGCGAACCAGATCAGCACCAGCGTGGCGAGGCCCGCAATGGTCCAGAAGATCAGCCGCCAATTGCCGAACAAGAGCACCAGCTCACCGAAGGCGGGCGCCAGGATCGGCACCACCATGAACACCATGAAGGCGATCGACATCACCTGCGCCATGGCGCGACCATGATAGCAGTCGCGGACCAGCGCCACCGTCGCCACCCGCGTCGCCGCGATCGCCGCGCCCGCACAGACGCGCGCGACCATCAGCAGCAGGAAGCTGCCCGCCATCGCCGCCGCGCCATTGGCGATGATATAGATGACCAGCGCCACGATCAGCACCCGCCGCCGCCCATAACGGTCCGCCAGCGGCCCATGCACCAGCTGCGCCACGCCGAACCCGATCAGGAAGGCGGTGACGACGAACGGCCGCTGGGTGGGCGACGCGTTCAGCGCCTCGCCGATGGCGGGCAGCGCGGGCAGCATCGAATCGATCCCCAGCGCGGTCAGCGCCATCAGCGCCGCGATCAGCAGGACGAATTCGACAAAGCCGATGGGCGCGCCGGGGGTGTCGGCGGCGACGGGGGTCGCCGGATCAGCGGAACGGGATTCGGACATGATGCCTGTCCCATAAGCGCGTTCGGACGCCAGGGAAACCGGGAAAACCCAACCGAGCCGATCACCTTCGCCCTCAACCGCGTTCAGCGCGTCGACAGCTTGCGCGCGCCACACACCACCCCCACGTGTATCGGACCGACAGGACACTGGAGGGAGTTTGCCGTCATGACCATCCTGCATCGAATCGCCCTGCCCCTCTCGCTGGGCACGGCATTGGCGCTGGCGGGGACGCTGGCGGGTTGCGACCGGCCGACCGACGGCACCTCGGTGACGATCAACAGCTCGGACGGCCAGACACTGGCGGCGGTCGACGGCAGGTCGGGCGAGGTGAAGCTGGCGCTGCCCGGCTTCACCGGCGCGTTCAAGCTGCCCAAGGTGTCGCTGGAGGCGGATAATTTCGAGCTGAACGGCGTCCACCTCTATCCCGGCTCGAAGATCCGCAACGTCGATGTCGGCAATGGCCGCGACAAGGCGTTCGTCATGACCTTCGACAGCCCCGCCGATCCGCAGACGGTGCGCGACTGGTTCCGCGACAAGATGACGGATGCCGATTTCACCCTGACCGATCGCGGCGAGGGGCTGGTCGGCACCACCGCCGAGAACAAGCGCTTCCGACTCGAGCTGCGCGATGCGGGCGGCGACCGATCGACGGGCACGATCACGCTCGGCGGATAAATTGACCGCCGACCGGCTGGCCTGTTCGGGCCGGTAGGGACATTATATAGCCTTACGCCTATTCGATTTCTGGACGATATATTCATGACCGACACCCGCTCCGCCGAGGTCCCGACGCTCAGCCTGGCCGATCAGGACCGCGATCCCCAGGCGTTCGCCGCCGCGCTGGGCGGTTCGTTCGAGCGGTTCGGCTTTGCGATCGTCGCCGACCACGGCGTCCCCGCCGAGCTGATCGACCGCGCCTGGGCGCAGACTAAGGCGCTGTTCGACCTGCCCGAGGAGGAGAAGCGCGGCTATCACATCCCCGGCGGCGGCGGTGCGCGCGGCTATACCCCGTTCAAGACCGAGATCGCCAAGGATGCCAAGGTCGTCGACCTCAAGGAATTCTGGCATGTCGGCCGCGAACTGCCCGAGGGTCATGCCTATGCCGACCGGATGCCCGCCAATATCTGGCCCACCCGGCCCGAGGGGTTCCGCGACGACTTTCTCGAACTCTTCACCGCGTTCGACCGCGCGGGGGATCGCCTGCTGTCGGCCATCGCCCGGCATCTGAAGCTCGATCCGCATTGGTTCGATCCGGCGGTCAAGGACGGCAATTCGGTGCTGCGCCTGCTCCATTATCCCCCCATCCCGGCGGATGCCGAGGGCGTGCGGGCGGGCGCGCATGAGGATATCAACCTCATCACCCTGTTGCTGGGCGCGGAAGAGGCGGGGCTGGAACTGCTCGACCGCGATTCGGGCGAATGGCTGGCGATCCGCCCGCCCGAGGGGGCGATGGTGGTCAATGTCGGCGACATGCTCCAGCGGCTGACCAACCATGTCCTGCCCTCGACCACGCACCGGGTGGTCAACCCGCCGGTCGAGCGGCGCGGCTTCTCGCGTTACTCGATGCCCTTCTTCCTGCACCCCGCGCCAGATTTCCTGATCGAGACGCTGCCGGGCACGGTGACGGCGGACAATCCGAACCGCTATCCGACGCCGATCACGGCACATGACTATCTGTACGAGCGGCTGGTCGAGATCGGGTTGATCAAGAAGTAAGGGAAGGGCTCGGTGAGACACCGCCCTCCCCCAGCCCCTCCCGCCTGCGGGAGGGGAGCGGCAAGGACGAAACGCCGAATTCCATAAACTTCTCTCCCGCAAGCGGGAGGCATCACCCTAAAACTCCCCTCCAGCAGGCGGGAGGCGTCACCTTAAAGCTCCCCTCCCGCAGGCGGGAGGGGCTGGGGGAGGGCAAGGGGCCTCGCAGAGACCCTACACCCCCGAAAAATCACCCCAGAATATGCATCAACAGCGGCTGCCCCACGAGGCTCTGGCTGCCGCGCAACCGCTCCAGCGCCTGGGCAACCGCGCGCTCCGGCCCCTCATGAGTCACGATGGCGATCATCACGCCGCCATCGGCCGCTTCGCCGCGCTGGATCAGGCTTTCGATCGACACGCCCGCATCGCGCATCGCCGCCGCGATCTCGGCCAGCACGCCGACCTTGTCCTGCACGGTGAAGCGCAGATAGGCGCGCCCGCGCCGCTCGCCGCTATCGGCCTTGGCCGCCGGGATCAGTTCGTGCGCGGGCATGGCGAAGGACGCGCCATATTCGCCGCGCGCAATGTCGATCAGGTCGGCGACCACCGCGCTGGCGGTCGGGCCATCGCCCGCGCCCGCGCCCTGGAACAGCAGGCGGCCGACGAAATTGCCCTCCGCGACCACCGCATTGGTCGATCCGGTGACATGCGCCAGCGGATGGTCGAGCGGCACCAGATGGGGATGCACCCGCTGGAACAGGCCGTTCGCCCCTTCCTCCGCCACGCCGACCAGACGGACCCGGTAGCCCAGCGAGGCCGCCTGCGCGATATCGGCGGCCAGGACATGGCGCACCCCGCCGATCGCGACATCGCCGAACGCCGGCTGCGTGCCGAAGGCGATGGCGGCCAGGATCGACAGCTTGTGCGCGGCATCCACCCCGTCAATGTCGAAGCTGGGGTCCGCCTCGGCATAGCCCAGCGCCTGCGCCTCGGCGAGCACCTCGGCAAAGTCGCGGCCCTCCGCCTCCATCTTGGACAGGATGAAATTGCAGGTGCCGTTCAGGATGCCATAGACGCGCGCGATGGCATTGGCCGCCGCGCCTTCGCGCAGCCCCTTGATGACCGGGATGCCGCCCGCCACCGCCGCCTCGAACTTCAGCGCCGCCTTCGACGCCTCCGCCTTCTGCGCCAGCTCCAGCCCGTGATGCGCCAGCATCGCCTTGTTGGCGGTGACGAAGCCGCGCCCGGCCTCCAGCGCGGTGCGCGCCAGCGTCAGCGCGGGGCCGTCCGATCCGCCGATCAGCTCGACCACGACATCGGCATCCTCGCGCGCGGCGAGCGCGGCGGTGTCGTCCACCCATTCGAACCGCGACAGGTCGACGCCGCGATCCTTGGTCCGGTCGCGCGCGGAAACGGCGACGATCTCGATCGGGCGACCGGCACGCCGGGTAATCAGCTCCCGGTTCGCGTCGAGCAGGCGAATGACGCCGCCCCCCACCGTACCGAGTCCCGCCAAAGCCACCCGCAATGCGTCGCCCATCATCTTTTCCCGTATCCAGAGCGTTCGTTGAGCCTGGGCGGGTAGCGGATAGAAATGGTCGCTGTCGAGCGGGCAGGCGACCTTTTATTGCTCGAAACGCCAGATCGCGCTAAAGTGGCGGGATGATTTCCCCCGATTTCGTGGTCATCGACGTCGAAACCGCCTGTTCGCGTACCAGCAGCATCTGCCAGATCGGTATCGTCGGCTATACGGACGGAGTCGAGGTGCTCGCCTATGAGACGCTGGTCGATCCGTGCGACGAGTTCAGCCCCTTCAATATCGGCATCCATGGCATCACCGCCGATCATGTCCTGGGCAAGCCCAATTTCGCCGCGCTCCATCCCGAACTGGCCGGGCATCTGGGCGGGCGGGTGACGGTGGCGCATTCGGGGTTCGACAAGGGGGCGCTGGGCCGCGCCTGCGAACGCGACGCGCTGCCCCCGATCGCCGCGCGCTGGCTGGACAGCGTGACCATCGCCCGGCGGGCCTGGCCCGAGCTGCCCAATCACAAGCTGAGCACGCTGGCCGCCTTCCTCGAGCTGGAACACCGCCACCATGACGCGCTGAGCGATGCGCGCGCGGCCGGACAGGTGGTGCTGCGCGCGATGGCGCAGACCGGGCTGACGCTGGCCGACTGGTTCGCCCCGCCGCCCTCGGCCCGGTCGCGGCGACAGGCGCGCGGCTGAGGGGCGCGCCTGCTTCATCGGCGCGGGCGTCTCGATCGGATCGACATTCCGTCCATTCCTCCCCTGGAAGGGGAGGATTTGGGGGCGATCCGGCCTATGGCTCCAAATGCCCTCGCGGCCCGGGCCCATCGAGCGCGATCGGCACGCGGTTGCGCTTGTCGCGCGCCTTGTCGACGATCTTGCTGAGCCCGATCCGCGCCTCGTTCGCCAGCATCAGCACGGGCGTCACGACGTCCACCTTCCCCCCGCACCCCGCAAGCTGCGCGGCGCAGGGCGTGCCCGCGGCCCGCAACGCCCCGATGCCGGTCAGGTCGGGATTGGACATCAGCGGCTTGGCGGGCGGCGCATCCGGATCGGGGGGCAGGCGATTGTCCCCCAAACGCCGTCCGCACACGATCACCTCGTCCTTCGTCCCGGCCGAGGGCGGGCAAGGATCGGGAGCCAGGATCGAGAAACGCTCGGTGCCCGGCGGCGGCCCGGCCGCCGCCGGAGTCGCCTGGAGCGCGAGGATCAGCGGCACCAGCATCATGGCGCGGGCTTCCGCAGGGTCAGCGCGCCGCTTCGCCCACCAGTTCCGACCGTGACGCCGGCAAGGCCGCCGCCGACCTGGAAGGGGGACAGATCCTTCAACGGCGTGCTGCGCGCCAGCATCCGGGTGCGCTCGGCCATCACCCCCTCATGCCTGGGGTCGCCGGGATCGGGTGCGGATTGATAAGGAAAGCGGAAGCGATCGGCATTGCGACGACCGCAGACGGTCACATCGGTCGCGTTGGGATCATAGATGCAGCGGCTCTCGACGCTGGTCAGTCGCCGGGTCCTGGCCATGATTGCGTCGACCGATGGCTGGGGCGGCGGCATCTCCCCCTGAATAGGAGCCACCATCATCCCTATCGCCCAAATCGTCGCAACCATGACGCTCTCCCGGCATCGTGCATGCGCGCGGTCGGATGACCGCCACGGCCGGGATCATGCCTGTTTCGCGGGCATCGCGCCAGTATTCCTTTGCACCAGTGCCGACCGATTACTGGTCGATCGGCATCCGGAACAGGGTTCGCGGCTTGCTGGTGCAATATTTGTCCCCGACAACAGCACAATAGGTGCCGTCATTGGCAAAGGCGCGGGACTTGGAATCGATCGCGCTCGTCCTGTCGGGGCCCAGCCGATAGGGCGAGGGGCGTGCCGTCATCGGACAGCGACCCGGCACACATCCCGCCGTCAGCCGGGGAAGTGTCACCAGCTGACGCTCCGGTGCTTGCGGCGCGGCCAGCAGGATCAGGAACGGCATCATCATCGTCGCATCTCCCTGTTCTTGGCCCCCGACCTCAGCCCCCGGTCACCGGCGCGATGCCCAGCCGGGGTATCTCGATCGCCGGACAGCGGTTCATGACCACCTTCAGCCCGGCCGCCTCGGCGCGCGCCGCCGCTTCGTCGTTGACGACGCCCAGCTGCATCCAGATCGCCTTGGCCCCGATCGCGATCGCCTCGTCCACGATGGCGCCGACCGCGTCCGAGCGGCGGAAGATGTCGACGATGTCGATGGGATCGCCCAGCTGGCCCAGCTCGCGGAACACGAACTCGCCATGCACATGCTCGCCGGTGATCTGCGGATTGACCGGAATCACGCGATAGCCATGATCCTGCAACCGCTTCATCACCCCGTAGGAGGGCCGGTCGGGGCGGTCCGAGGCACCGACCAGCGCGATGGTGCGCGCCTCGCTCAGCAGGGCGCGGATATCCTCGTCGGCGGTCAGCGGCATGGACGGTCCCTTTTCTCGAACCGCCCGTCCGGCTTGCGGGATCAAGGGGATGCGGGCGGCTTATCCGGCTCTAACGCCCTGCCGCCGCGCCGGTTTCATGCCGCCGCCGGGCTCGCGTCCAGCCACTGCGCCACCCGTTCGGCCAGCGGGGCGAAGACCGTGTCCCCCTCCCCCGCCGCGGGCGGCTGCCCCGCGTCGGAGGCGGTGCGAATCGCGATGGTCAGCGGCACCCGCCCCAGGAAGGGAATGCCCAGCTCCACCGCCGCCGCTTCCGCCCCGCCCGAGCCGAACGGGTCCGAGATGCCGCCGCAATGCGGACAGCAATAGCCCGCCATATTCTCGACCAGCCCGATGATCGGCACGCCGGCCTTGGCGAACAGGTCGATCGCCCGCCGGGCATCGATCAGCGCCAGGTCCTGCGGCGTCGATACGATGACCGCACCCGCCGGGCGGTGCTTCTGCACCATGGTCAGCTGAACGTCGCCCGTCCCCGGCGGCAGGTCGAGCACCAGCAGCTCGGTCGCGCCCCAGTCGCCATCGACCAGCTGGCTGAGCGCCCCCGCCGCCATCGGCCCGCGCCAGGCGATTGCCTTGTCCGGCTCGACCAGCTGGCCCATCGACAGCAGGGGAACGCCATGCGGGGTCGGCACGGGTTGCAGCTTGCCGTCCTGCGCGACGGGTTTCACCCCCTCGGCCGCCATCAACCGGGGCTGCGACGGGCCATAGATGTCCGCATCGACCAGCCCGACCTTGCGCCCGCCCCGCGCCAGCGCGATGGCGAGATTGGCCGACAGGGTGGACTTGCCCACTCCCCCCTTGCCGCTGGCGACCGCGACGATCCGGCGCTCGCGTTTCTCGGCGGTCAGGACGACGCGGACATCCTCCGCCCCCGACTGGATCGCGGCCGCCTTGACCCCGTCCTCCAGCGCCTGTCGGCCCGCGCCGTCCAGCCCCGTGGCGTCGAGCACGACGCCCGCGCGCGCGCCCTCCATCCGCACGCTCGCGCGCTTGCCCGCCACCGCGGCCACCGCCGCCTTCACCGTCTCGATCATGCTCATGGGGGGCAGATAGGATGGGTTACGCGGCTTGGCACTGTTTTTGTCGGCGAACCGTTCCTATAACGATGACTATGAGAAAGCTGACGGGTCGCTTCCGACGCCCCCCCATTCTTGCCGCCGAGACGCCGAAGGGCCCATGGGGCGGGTCCGGTGAAGACTCCGATGGCGGGCCCCGCAATCCCTGGGCCGTCCCGCCGGGCGGTCGCAAGGCCCCTGCCAAGCCGACCGCGCTGGACGAGTTCATCCGCAAGGCGCGCGGATCGGGCGGCGGCGGACCGGGCGAAGGCCCCGGCGGATCGGGCGGCGGCGGCTTTGGCGGCCTGCCCGGCGCGCCCGGCGGACGCACCCTCTGGGCGATCGGGGCCGCGATCCTGGTCGGCATCTGGCTGCTCTACACCTCTATCCATCCGATCGGCCCGCAGCAGCGCGGCGTCGTCACCTATTTCGGTCGCTATACCGGCGTGCTCGAACCCGGCATCCAGCTGACCGCCCCCGCCCCCATCGCCGCCGTGCGCGTCCTGGACGTGCAGAAGATCCGGACCGAGAATTTCCCCGAGGGCTCGGGCGAAAATCTGGTCCTGACCGGCGACCAGAACATCATCGACCTGACCTATTCGGTCCGCTGGGACATCGCCAATCCGCGCGACTTCGCCTTCCGCCTCGCCCAGCCGCAGGAGACGGTCCGCGCCGCCGCCGAGAGCGCGATGCGCGCGGTCATCGCCGAGACGACGCTGGACCAGGCGCTGGGGTCGGGCCGTACCGGCATCGAACAGCGGGTGCAGGAGCTGACCCAGTCGATCCTGAACGAATATCGCTCGGGCGTGCGAATCCAGGGCGTGGCGATCAAGCAGGCCGCCCCGCCGCAGCAGATCGTCGACGACTTCAACAAGGTGACGGCGGCGCAGCAGCGCGCGGTGGCCGATGTGAACCAGGCCAAATCCTATGCGCAGCAGGTGATCGCCCGCGCCCAGGGTGAGGCGGCGCAGTTCGACAAGGTGTACGAACAATATCGCCTGGCCCCCGAAGTGACCCGCCGCCGCATGTATTACGAGACCATGGAGGCCGTGCTGGCCAAGTCGGACAAGACCATCGTCGAGGCGCCGGGCGTCGTGCCCTATCTGCCGCTGCAAAAGGCGCGCCCCGCGCCCGAGATGGTGGCGCCCGAACCCGCCGCGCCCGTCGCGACGCAGGGAGGCGGCCAGTGAACGGTCTGTCGATGCGCAATCCGATCGTGCTGGGCGTCGCCCTGCTGGTCGCGGTGATCGTGGCGGCGGCGACCTTCGCCATCGTGCCCGAGACCAAGCAGGCGGTGATCTATCGGTTCGAGCAGCCGCGCCGGATCGTCAACGGCTATCGCCCGAACGAGGAACTGGGCGACAGCGGCGCCGGGCTGATCGCACGCATTCCCTTCATCGACCGCATCGTCTGGGTCGACAAGCGGGTGCTCGACCTCGACCTGGAAAAGACCCAGGTGCTGTCGACCGACCAGCTGCGCATGAACGTCGATGCCTTTGCCCGTTTCCGCGTGATCGACCCACGCCGGATGCTGGCGACGGCGGGCAGCGTCGACGGCGTCATCAACCAGCTTCGCCCGATCTTCGGATCGGCGCTGCGCAACGAACTGGGCAAGCGGCGGTCGTCCGAACTGCTCAGCCCCGAGCGCGGGCAGGTGATGGACGCGATCCAGGTCCGGCTCGACCGGATCGCGCGCCAGTACGGCGTGCAGATCGTCGACGTGCGGATCAAGGAAGCCGAGCTGCCGCCGGGCACCCCGCTGCAAAGCGCGCTCGCCCGGATGCAGACCGCGCGCCAGCAGGAGGCGATCACCATCGCCGCGCAAGGCCAGAAGCAGGCGCAGATCGTCCGCGCCGACGCCGATGCCCAGGCCGCGCAAATCTATGCCCAGGCCTTTGGCAAGGATGCGGATTTCTATGACTTCTACCGGGCCATGCAGTCCTATCGCCATACCTTCGGCGCGGACGGCTCGACTCAGGAACATGGGAGCACCCAGATCATTCTGTCGCCGCAGAACAGCTATTTGAAGGAATTCACCGCGCCGGGTCGATAGGCGGTTTTCCCGCCTTTCCGCTCGTTCATATTCAAGCGTCGTTCAGCCAAACCGTGACAAATAGGACACGGTCAAACTGAATTTTCTTTGAGAGGACCCTAGCCCAGTGCGCTACGCCTACGCCATTACCAGTGCGCTCCTCCTCGGTGGCGCGACCGCGACCCTGGCCCTCCAGCCCGGCACCGCCCAGGTCGCGCAGAACGAACCGGGCGCGATCCAGGCGGTCGCCCCCCGCGCCGGCGCGCCGATGAGCTTTGCCGACATGGTCGCCAAGCTCCAGCCCGCTGTCGTCAACATCTCCACCAAGCAGTCGATCACCGTCAAGCAGCAGCCGAACCCGTTCGCGGGCACGCCGTTCGAGGGCATGTTCGGCCAGTTCGGCGGCCAGACCGGGCCGCAGCCGCAAAAGCGCGAAGGCGCCTCGCTGGGCTCCGGCTTCCTGATCTCGCCCGACGGTTACATCGTCACCAACAACCACGTCATCGCACCGGGCGCGCAGGGTGCCTCGGTCGATTCGATCACCGTCACGCTCAACGACCGCAAGGAATATACCGCCAAGGTCGTCGGCCGCGACGAGACCTCGGACCTGGCGGTCCTGAAGATCGACGGCCAGAACCTGCCCTTCGTCCGCTTCGGCGATTCGTCGCGCGCGCGGCCGGGCGACTGGGTGCTGGCGATCGGCCAGCCCTTCGGCCTGTCGAGCACCGTGACCGCCGGTATCGTCTCGGCCGTCCACCGCGTTACCGGCCAGGGCGGCGCGAACGACCGCTTCATCCAGACCGACGCCGCGATCAACCAGGGCAATTCGGGCGGCCCGATGTTCGACATGAACGGCAATGTGATCGGCATCAACAGCCAGATCTATTCGCAGTCGGGCGGCAATATCGGCATCGGCTTCGCCATCCCGGCCGAGGATGCCAAGCCGATCATCGACAAGCTGATGAAGGGCCAGAAGATCGAGCGCGGCTATCTGGGCGTGCAGATCGGCGGCCCGGTCACCGACGATGTCGCCGCGTCGCTGGGCATCCCCAAGAACCAGGGCGAGGTCATCGCCAAGGTCGAGCCCAACGGCCCCGCCGCCAAGGCCGGGCTGAAGGCGTTCGACGTGGTGACCAAGGTCAACGGCCAGTCGGTCACGCCCGAACAGACACTGTCCTATCTGATCGCCAATGTCCCGCCGGGCGGCCGCGTCAACCTCGAGGTGCTGCGCGGCGGCAAGCCGGTCTCGCTGACCGCGACCGCCGCGACGCGTCCGTCCAACGAGGAACTGGCCGCGTCGCTGGGTGACGGCTCCGACGCCTTCCCCGACAGCGACGACGATGCGCAGGTCGCTCCGGCGGCCGGTGGCGGCCTGGGCCTGTCGGTGCAGACGCTGACCCCGGCGATCGCCCGCGCGATCAATGTCGAACCATCGACCCAGGGCGTGGTGATCGCGGCGGTCGATCCGTCGAGCGATGCCGCCTCCAAGCTGAAGCGCGGCGACGTCATCACGGCGATCAACGGCACCCCGGTCCGCAGCGCCGCCGACGTCCAGCGCGTCGTCGCCGCCGCCAAGGCCGCCGGTCGTCCGCAGGTGCTGGCGCAGATCACCCGCGGCCGGATCGCCGACCGCCTGATGCCGCTGCGTATCAAGTAACGGTCCCGCCCGTCCGAAAAGGGCCGTCGCATCTCCCCGATGCGGCGGCCCTTTTGCTATTCCCGTCACCGAACGCCGCGATAATATGCGGCCATGGACGGCATCTTCATCGGCATGGGCGGCGGCAAGCCGCAGGCGATCGACCTCAAGCGCGCCAACCGGCACGGCCTGATCGCGGGCGCGACCGGCACCGGCAAGACGGTGACGTTGCAGACCATGGTCGAGGGCTTCTCGCGCGCCGGGGTGCCCAGCTTCGTCGCCGATGTGAAGGGCGACCTGTCGGGGCTGGGACTGGCGGGATCGGCGCTGGGCAAGACCCATGCCGCCTTCGCCGCGCGCGCCGCCGAGCTGGGGATGACCGACTGGTCCTATGAAGCCGCGCCCGTGCAGTTCTGGGACCTGTTCGGGACCCAGGGGCATCCGGTCCGCGCCACCGTGTCGGAGATGGGGCCGCTGCTGCTCGCGCGGATGATGGGGCTTAACGAGACGCAGGAGGGGGTGCTGACCATCGCCTTCCATGTCGCGGACAAGGAAGGGCTGTTGCTCCTCGACCTCGACGACCTCCAGGCGATGCTGGCCGAATGCGCCGCGCGGGCCGACGAACTGACCACCAGCTATGGCAATGTCTCCAAACAGTCAGTCGGTGCGATCCAGCGCGCCTTGCTCCAGCTGCGCACGCAAGGGGGCGAGCATTTCTTCGGCGAGCCCGCACTCGAACTCGCCGACCTGATCCGCACCGACGAGGCGGGGCGCGGCGTGGTCAACATCCTGGCCGCCGACCAGCTGATGGCCAGCCCCAAGCTTTATGCCACCTTCCTCCTGTGGCTGCTGTCCGAGCTGTTCGAGCAGCTTCCCGAGATCGGCGACCCCGACAAGCCCAAGCTGGTGTTCTTCTTCGACGAGGCGCATCTGCTGTTCGACGGGGCCGCACCCGCTTTGGTCGACACGATCGAGCGGGTCGTGCGGCTGATCCGGTCGAAGGGTGTCGGCGTCTATTTCATCACCCAGAACCCGATCGACGTGCCCGACAAGATCGCGGGGCAGCTGGGCAACCGCGTCCAGCACGCGCTGCGCGCCTTCACCCCGCGCGACCAGGCGGCGGTGCGCTCCGCCGCCGAGACGTTCCGCGCCAATCCCGGCGTCGATGTGGCCAGCGCGATCACCGAGCTGAAGGTCGGCGAGGCGCTGGTGTCGCTGCTCCAGCCCGACGGCTCGCCCTCGCCGGTCGAGCGCACGATGATCGCCCCGCCGCGCAGCCGGGTCGGCCCCGCCACGCCCGAGGAGCGCAAGGTTCTGGTCGAGACCGATGCGGTCGGCGCGAAATATGACCAGGCGATCGACCGCGAATCGGCCGAGGAACTGCTCGCCGCCAAGACTCAGGAAGCCGCCGCCGCCGCTGCGGAAGCGCGGGCCGCGACCGAAGCCGACAAACAGGCGGCGCAGGCGGCCAAGGCCGAGGCGAAGGCCGCCAAAGAGGCCGAACGCGCGCGCATCGCCGAACAGCGCGAGGCCGCCAACTCCCCCTGGGCCAAGATCGCGACCAGCGCGGCACGCTCGGCCAGCTCCTCGATCGGGCGACAGGTCGCCAACGAGATCGGCAAGCAGGTGTTCGGTGGCGGATCGCGGCGGCGGTCGAACAGCGGGGGGATCATGGGGGCGGTCGTACGCGGGGTGTTGGGGAATCTGTTCCGGGGCTGACCCTCGGACCTCCGTTCAGCCTGAGCGAAGTCGAAGGCCAAGCGACACCGCCTGCCACAGACTTAGGCTGTATCGACATTCAGGACTGCATCTTCTTCCCTCTCCCCTGGACAGGGGAGAGGGTTAGCGGAGCTTGCCAGCCTGCTGGCTAGCGCAGCTTGGGTGAG
>NZ_JBHZQU010000021.1:0-52277 GCF_042867205.1 Sphingomonas sp. NCPPB 2930
CCCCCCGCCTCAAATCACAGGAACAGACAAGAATCCACAATGCGGCCGGTGTAAACAGTCCCCCTGCAAGGGGAGGAAAATTAGGGAACTACGACCCCGTCGCCGCTGGCGACGGGGTTTCCTTTAGAAGCGGCACCAGCAACTGGTTGAGGTCGCTCAGTTCGAACGCGGCGGCCTTGGCGTAGCGGACCCGCCCGCTGCGATCGATGATGTAATTGGTCGGCACCGCGCCCAGCGTGGCATAGGGCCCCTTGATCCGCCGCGCCGATGGCATCGTCATCGCGGCGAACAATGGCTTCAGCTTGTAGAGCGGCAGCGAATCCTCGGTCGCGATCGCAAAGACCTTCAGGCCATGCGGTGCCTGGATGCGATGATATTGGTCGAGTAGCGGCAGTTCCGCCCGACACGGCCCACACCATGTCGCCCAGAAATTCAGCACGATCACCTGTCCGCGCAGGTCCGCCAGCCGGACATGGCTGCCGTCGATCAGCGTCAGGTCGAAATCGGGCGCCATGTCGCCGACCTTGGGCGTGGACTTGGCGAGGGTCGGGGACGCAACGGGCGTCACGGCCAGCATCGCGGCCCCTGCGAAGCGCAACCATTTCATCCCAAGACTCCCCCCATCTGCCCCGCATCAGAATGATCGCGCACACTTTATGCCGTCAAGGGCGCTTGATCCGACTTGTCGGACTTGCTACGTTGAACGTGTTAAACGAAGGAATGGCGATGCTCGGCGTCCGTCTCGACACCGAATTGGAAGAACGGCTGGCGGCCGTCGCGCGGACCCAGGGCCGCAGCAAGAGCGACATCGCGCGCGAGGCGGTGCGGCGCTATGTCGACCTGCATGACGAGGCCTATCGCCGCGAGGCCCGTCGCCAGTCGACTCGCGCCTCGAAGCGCGACACGCCGGAGGATTTCGCCTTCTGGAACGCGCTGGCGCAGGAGGCGGACGCGTGAAGATCTCGCACGCCGCCATCGTGCTCGCGACGACGGGGGAGGGGGGCGACCACCGCCCGTTCCTGGTCGTCCAGTCCGACCTTTACAATGAGACGCACAATACGATCACCGTCTGTCCCATGACCTCGGTCGTGGGGGGCGAGGCGCTGTTCCGCGTCGCCTTTTCCCCGCGCGAACATACCGGCCTGACCGTCGAGTGCGAGGTGCAGGTCGACAAAATCCTGTCCATCCCGCGCAATCATATCGTCAAACTGCTCGGCCATGCTTCGCCCACCCGGATGGAGCAGGTCGACCAGGCACTGCGCCGCTGGCTGATGCTCTGACCCGTTCCCGAACCCAATCCGGAGAGAATCGATGACCCCGATCGTGAAGGCCATTCTCGACAAGTACGAAGCCACGCCGGCGGCGGTGAAGGCCAATCTGGCGCGTATCCTGATGCAGGGGCGGCTGGGGGGCACCGGCAAGCTGATCATCCTGCCGGTCGACCAGGGGTTCGAACACGGGCCCGCGCGCAGCTTCGCGATCAACCCGCCCGCCTATGACCCGCATTACCATTTCCAGTTGGCGATCGATGCCGGGCTGTCCGCCTATGCCGCGCCGCTGGGGATGCTGGAGGCCGGGGCGGACACGTTCGCGGGCCAGATCCCGACCATCCTGAAGATCAACAGCTCGAACAGCTGGGGCACCTCGATCACGCAAGCCGTGACGGGCAGCGTGCAGGACGCGGTGCGGCTGGGCTGCGCGGCGATCGGCTTCACCATCTATCCCGGCTCGGACGGCATTTTCGACGCGATGGACCAGATCGCGATCCTGACGGCCGAAGCGCGCGAGGCGGGGCTCGCCACCGTGATCTGGAGCTATCCACGCGGCGGCAAGCTGACCAAGGACGGTGAACTGGCGCTCGACGTCGGTGCCTATGCGGCGCACATGGCGGCGCAGCTCGGCGCGCACATCATCAAGGTGAAGCTGCCCACCGACCATATCGAACAGGCCGAGGCCAAGTCCGCTTATGAAGGCACCGACTGGTCTCACCAGGTCGACCGGGTGCGCCACGTCGTCCAGTCCAGCTTTGCGGGCCGTCGCATCGTCGTCTTCTCGGGCGGCGCGGCCAAGGGGGCGGATGCCGTCTATCAGGATGCGCGCGACATTCGCGACGGCGGCGGCAACGGCTCGATCATCGGCCGCAACACCTTCCAGCGCCCGCGCGACGAGGCGCTGGCGATGCTCGACAAGCTGGTCGCGATCTACAAGAACGAGGAATAAGTCCTTGGCAGGCTTGGGCGTTCCGGTTGGGGAACCGGGGCGCCCATTCCACCATGCGCCGCCCCCAGGTGACGGACGCCGCGTCACGCGCTAGGGGGACAGGCATGACGCTTGAAGACGATCCCCTCGGCCCGCTCGATCCCGAATTCGCCAGCGCCTTCGTGCGCGACATGCGGCGGCCGCCATGCCAGCTCTACCTCATCTCGCCGCTCGACGTCGCCGGGGCGTTCCCCGACCGTCTGGCGCGCGCGCTCGACGCCGGGCCGGTCGCGGCATTCCAGTTCCGCGTGAAGGACATGGATCAGCACGCCGCCGCCAAGCTCGCCGAGCCGCTCCAGCGTATCTGCGCGGATCGCGAGGTGGCCTTCATCGTCAATGACAGCATCAGCCTGGCCAAGCGGCTCGGCGCGGATGGTGTCCATCTGGGGCAGGAGGATGGCGATGCGCGCGAGGCGCGCGACGTGCTGGGCCCGACGGTGCAGATCGGTGTGACCTGTCACGACAGCCGCCACCTGGCGATGGAAGCGGGCGAGGCGGGCGCGGATTATGTCGCGTTCGGCGCCTTCTATCCGACCACGACCAAGGAAACGACGCACCGGCCGGAACCGGTCGTCCTGTCCTGGTGGTCGACGCTGTTCGAGCTGCCCTGCGTCGCGATCGGCGGGATCACCCCGGCCAATGCCGCGCCGTTGGTCCGGGCGGGGGCCGATTTCCTCGCCGTGTCGGGCGCGGTGTGGAACGGCGACGAGGCTGCCGCGGTGAAGGCCTTTGCCGAGGTGCTGAAATAATATCGCCGCTTCGCCCCCGGCTTCTTGCGGGGGCGAAGGGCGGTCGAGAACCCTCCCATCCGTTGCGCTTCGGAAACAAGCGTCCCTCCTCGCGTTTGCTTGGGGATGGGCGGCCGGATGCAAAGGAGGGGGCATGAAGCAGAGCGGGGGCAGGGGGCTGTTATCGCGCTTCGGCTGGGTGATGCTGGCGCTGATCGTGATCGGGGTCGGCGGCTTCCTGTCGATGCTGTCCTTCGGGCCGGGCCGGGTGGTGGTGCCCGAGGTCGCGGCCCCCGCCCGCCAGGCGGTGGCGGGCAGTTCGGCGGCGCTGGCCATGCCGATCGCGCATTATCCGCTGGGGTCGCTGCATCATGACTGGGGCGATCCGCGCGATGGCGGCAAGCGCAAGCATGAGGGGATCGACCTGATCGCCCCCGCCGGAACCCCGGTCGTCGCGGCGCTGGCCGGCACGATCGAGAAGCTGTTCGACAGCGATCGCGGCGGGCATACTCTTTATATCCGTTCGCGCGACGGCCGCTGGAGCCTCTATTACGCGCATCTCCAGGGCTATGCGCCGGGCATCGCGGAGGGCGCGCCGGTCCGCCAGGGGCAGGTGGTCGGCTATGTCGGCGACAGCGGCAATGCCGGGGCGGGCAACACCCATCTCCATTTCGCGATCAGCTGGATGCGCGCCGGGGATGGCTGGTGGCAGGGCGAGCCGGTCGATCCCTATCCGCTGCTTGCCGGAAAGACCGCTTCGAGCTAAGGCAGGCCACACGGACTGCCGTGCGGCGCCACGCCCCGGCATCCTTTGCTCTTTCCAGCAGGTTGAAGACCCATGAAGATCAGCGGCGTGGACATTCGTCCCGGCAACATCATCGAGTATGAAGGCGGCATCTGGCGCGCCGTGAAGATTCAGCACACCCAGCCCGGCAAGGGCGGTGCGTATATGCAGGTCGAGATGAAGAACCTCATCGACGGCCGCAAGACGAACGTCCGCTTCCGCTCCGCCGAGACGGTCGAGCGCGTCCGTCTCGACACCAAGGACTTCCAGTTCCTGTTCGCCGAGGGTGACGACCTGACCTTCATGGACAAGGAAAGCTATGAGCAGATCACGCTGCCGCGCGACCTGCTGGGCGACGCCGCCGCATTCCTTCAGGACGGCATGGACGTCGTGATGGAACTGCACGAGGAAAAGCCGATCTCGGTCCAGCTTCCCGACCAGATCGAAGCCACCATCGTCGAGGCGGACGCCGTGGTGAAGGGGCAGACCGCCTCCTCGTCGTACAAGCCCGCCATTCTCGACAATGGCGTCCGCGTGATGGTGCCGCCGCACATCGCCAGCGGCACGCGCATCGTCGTCGACGTGTACGAACAGACCTACGTCCGCCGCGCGGACTAATCGGTATCGGCGGATGACCGGCGCGGCTTGAGCGCGACACCGTCATCCGCCGTCCCGGCCCGTCGTTCGCGGCGGGCCTTTTCACTTCCAGCGCCCGAGATGCAGAGGCGCGACCGAAAGGACGATCATGGCCTCGCACTCCGGGCTTCTCACCATCATGGAACGCGCCGCGCGCAAGGCCGCGCCGCGTCTTCGCCGCGACTTCAACGAGGTCCAGCACCTCCAGGTCAGCCGCAAGGGGCCCGCCGACTTCGTGTCGATGGCCGACAAGCGCGCCGAGGAAACCGTCTTCGAGGAACTGAAGAAGGCGCGTCCCGACTGGAACTTCCTCATGGAGGAGGGCGGCGAGATCAAGGGCGATCCGTCCAAGCCGCGCTTCATCATCGATCCGCTCGACGGCACCTCAAACTTCCTGCACGGCATCCCGCACTTCGCCATCTCGATTGCGGTCGAGGAGCCGCTGGCGAACGGCAAGCGCGAGGTGACGACCGGCCTGATCTATCAGCCGCTGACCGACGAGAGCTTCTGGGCCGAAAAGGGCCGGGGCGCCTGGTTGCAGGACGGCCGCCTGCGCGTGTCGTCGCGCCGCGATCTGTCGGAGGCGCTGATCGCCACCGGCATCCCGTTCCTGGGACATGGCGATTTCGTCCAGTGGAGCCGCATTTTCGGTGCGATCGCGCCACAGGTGGCCGGCATCCGCCGCTTCGGCTCGGCCGCGCTCGACCTCGCCTGGGTCGCGGCCGGTCGTTACGACGGTTTCTGGGAGTCGGGCCTGAAGCCCTGGGACGCGGCGGCGGGCATGCTGCTGGTGCGAGAAGCGGGCGGTTTCGTCAGCGACTTCCGGGGTTCGGACAAGTCGCTCGAGCGCGGCGAGTATCTGGCGGCCAATGAGGGCCTGCATTCCAAGCTGCACAAGCTGCTGGCCAACGCGCTGCGTTAAGAATTTGGTGGGATTTGAACGCAAGGGATCATGCCTCTTGCGTTCAAACCACTGAATTACCATCTGAAAATTCGAGGATGAGGGCGGGTGAGGGCGTTCACTTGCGATTCATTCTCATGCCTCCGCTGGCTTGCTCCGGCCGACCCATCGGCCTAAAGCCAATCGCATCCAGTTCCGCATCTGCGAGAGAAAAACTTGGTCGATCTGTCGCAATATCTGCCGATCCTCCTGTTCCTGGGCGTTGCCCTGGTTCTGTCGACGGCCTTCGTGTTTCTGCCGATGCTCGTGGCGCGCCTGACGGGTGCCCATAAGCCCAACGAGCAGAAGTTGTCCGAATATGAATGCGGCTTCCCCGCGTTCGAAGACCCGCGCAGCCAGTTCGACGTGCGTTTCTACCTCGTCGCGATCCTGTTCATCATCTTCGATCTGGAAGCGGCATTTCTGTACCCCTGGGCGGTAAGCGTCTTCAGCCTCGGCTGGACCGCCTGGTTTTCGATGATGATCTTCATCGGCGAGCTCGCGCTGGGTCTCGTCTATGCGTGGAAGAAGGGAGCGTTGGATTGGGAGTAAATCTTCACTCCGGTCCGGTTGAGTTCAAGCCGCAGGCCCATGGCGGAGTCGTCCATGATGGCCAGGCCGTCATTCAGCCCGATCAGGGCTTTTTCGACGGGCTGAACGGCGAGCTGACCGACAAGGGCTTCCTCGTCACCTCGACCGAGGAGCTGTTCCAGTGGGCGCGCACCGGCTCGCTCTGGTGGATGACCTTCGGTCTGGCGTGCTGCGCGGTGGAGATGATCCACGTGAACATGCCGCGTTACGATCTGGAGCGCTTCGGCGCCGCGCCGCGCGCGTCACCTCGCCAGTCGGACGTGATGATCGTGGCGGGTACGCTGTGCAACAAGATGGCCCCGGCGCTGCGTCGTGTGTACGACCAGATGTCGAACCCGAAATACGTCATCTCGATGGGCAGCTGCGCCAATGGCGGCGGCTATTACCATTACAGCTATTCGGTGGTGCGCGGCTGTGACCGGATCGTGCCCGTGGACATCTATGTCCCCGGCTGCCCGCCGACCGCCGAGGCGCTGCTGTACGGCGTGATGCAGTTGCAGCGGAAGATCCGCCGTGCCGGGAGCATCGAACGGTGAGGGCGCCTGCTCCCCGTTTCGCCGCGAATGACGGCGTGATCGATGCGGCGCGCGCCGCGCTCGGCCCTTGGCTGCTCGACGCGCGCGAGCATGTCGGCGAGGTCGCGCTGGTCGTCGACCGTGCGAACCTGGTCCCCGCGATGATCGCGCTGCGCGACACCAAGGGGCTGGAATATCAGCAGTTGATGGAGATTGCGGGCGTCGACTATCCCGAGCGCGACGAGCGTTTCGAGGTGGTCTATTGCCTGCTCTCGCTAACCCGCAACCACCGCCTGCACGTCCATGTCTCGACCGACGAGGACAAGCCGGTGCCGTCGGTGACGGGCCTGTGGCCGGTCGCGGGCTGGCTGGAGCGTGAGGTCTATGACCTGTACGGCGTGCTGTTCTCGGGCAATAGCGACCTGCGTCGCATCCTGACCGATTACGGCTTCCGCGGCCATCCGCTGCGCAAGGACTTCCCGCTGACCGGCTATACCGAGCTGCGGTACTCGGAAGAAGAGAAGCGCGTCGTCTATGAGCCGGTGAAGCTGGCGCAGGACTTCCGCAACTTCGACTTCCAGAGCCCGTGGGAAGGCGCCGAATATGTGCTTCCCGGCGACGAGAAGGGCGCGCAGCCCGAAGGCAAGGGTGCGCAGACCCCGGCCAGCGCCGATGCGGTCAAGAAGGCCGGTGCCGAGCCGGACAAGACCGCCGCGCCGCGTGCCGCCGATGTGAAGACTACCGAAAGCCCCAAGCAGACGGGCGCGGGCGAACCGCATCCGGGCAATAAGGCCGACGGCAAGCCCCAGGATCCGGACGTCGTGCCGGGCAAGGGTGGAGGACAGAATCAGTGAGCGACTACGTCGACGAACTGCTCCACAAGACCGACGCCGTCGACCCGACCACGGGTGACGTGTCGATCCAGAACTATACGATCAACTTCGGCCCGCAGCATCCGGCGGCGCACGGCGTGCTTCGCCTCGTCATGGAGCTGGACGGCGAGATCGTCGAACGGGTCGATCCGCATGTCGGCCTGCTGCACCGCGGCACCGAGAAGCTGATCGAGTACAAGACCTATTCGCAGGCGCTGCCCTATTTCGACCGCCTCGATTACTGCTCGCCGATGTGCATGGAGCACAGCTATGTGCTCGCGGTCGAGAAGCTGCTCGACCTGGAAGTGCCGCTGCGCGCGCAATATCTGCGGACGTTCTTCGCCGAGCTGACGCGCATCTCGAACCACATGCTCAACATCGGCAGCCACGTCATGGACGTCGGTGCGATGACGCCGAACCTGTGGCTGTTCGAAATTCGCGAAGACTGCATGAACTTCTATGAGCGGGCCTCGGGCGCGCGCATGCATGCGAATTACTTCCGCGTCGGCGGTGTCCACCAGGACGTACCGCTGAAGCTGCTGACCGATATCGCCGACTGGCTCGACACCCGTCTGCCGCGCCTGTTCGAGGATGCGATCGGCCTAGTGGCGAACAACCGCATCTTCAAGCAGCGCAATGTCGACATCGCGGTGGTGAACCGCGAGGACGCGATCAAGTGGGGCTTCTCCGGCCCGATGATCCGCGGCTCGGGCATCCCCTGGGACCTGCGCAAGTCGCAGCCCTATGACGCCTATGACAAGGTCGACTTCGACGTGCCGGTCGGCACCAGTGGCGACTGCTATGATCGGTTCATGGTGCGCGTCGAGGAAGTGCGCCAGTCGGCCCGGATCATGAAGCAGTGCCTGGCGCAGATGCCCGAGGGTCCGGTGCTCGCCACCGACCGCAAGGTCACGCCGCCCAAGCGCGGTGAGATGAAGCGCTCGATGGAAGCGCTGATCCACCACTTCAAGCTTTATACCGAAGGGTATCACGTCCCCGCCGGTGAGGTATATGTCGCGACCGAAAGCCCCAAGGGCGAGTTCGGCGTGTATCTCGTCTCCGATGGATCGAACAAACCCTATCGCTGCAAGATCCGGCCGACCGCGTTCAGCCATCTCCAGGCCATGGAATTCATGTCCAAGGGGCATATGCTGGCCGACACGACCGCGATCCTGGGCGCGATGGACATCGTGTTCGGGGAGTGCGACCGTTGAGCGGAGTCGACACCGCCCGGCGCGTCGCGATCGCTCGCGAAATGATCGCGCATTACAATGCGCAGGACGCTGACGCCTATGTCGCGCTGATGACCGAGGATGCCTGCGAAGCGGGCTATCGCGGTGCCGTCCTGCGCGACGGGCGCGAGGGCGTGCGTTCAGGGCTGAAGGCGATGTTCGCGCAGTTCCCGCAGAACCGCGCCGAGATCGTCGCCGACCAGGCGTTCGGCGAGACCGTGCTGCTGCATGAAAAGGTCGAACGCGCGCCGGGTGGCGAGGCGTTCGAGGTCATGTCCATCTATTCCTTCGAGAACGACAAGGTGTCGCGCGTGGAGTTCATTCGCTAATGGCCGACGCAGCCATCATTCCCGACGAGGCCGAAGTCCGCGCCCGCTGGGGCAATTTCGCCTGGACGGACGAGAACCAGAAGAAGGCGAACGAGATCCTCGCGCGCTATCCCAAGGGTCGCGAACAGTCCTGCTCGATCCCGTTCCTCGATCTGGCCCAGCGCCAGGTGGGGGCGGAGACGCAGACGCAAGGCTGGTTGCCCGTGCCGGTGATCGAGTTCGTCGCGCGCCAGCTGGGTGTCGCCTATATGCGCATCTATGAGGTCGCGACCTTCTATACGATGTTCAACCTGGCGCCGGTCGGCCGCTATCACGTCCAGGTGTGCGGCACGACGCCGTGCATGCTGCGCGGGTCGGACGACGTGCTGGCGGCGTGCAAGAACAAGGGGCTGATCAAGGGCAAGACCACGCCCGACGGCCTGTTCACGCTGACCGAGGTCGAGTGCATGGGCAATTGCGCCTCCGCGCCGATGGTCCAGATCAACGACGACAATTACGAGGATCTGGATTACGACCGCACGGTCACGATCCTGGAAGCGCTGGCACGCGGCGAGAGCCCCAAGACCGGTACGCAGGAGCCGGGGCGCCACACGGTCGAGCCGCTGGGCGGTCCGACCACGCTGACCGCCATGGTCGGCGACAATCACGACTATCGCGGGGAGTGGGGCGCATAATGCTCGCTGACAAGGACCGCATTTTCACCAATCTCTACGGTTATCAGCCGTGGAACGTCGACGCGGCGATGAAGCGCGGCGATTGGGACAATACCAAGGCGCTGCTCGAGCTGGGCCAGGACAAGATCATCGACGTCATCAAGGCGTCGGGTCTGCGCGGGCGCGGCGGTGCGGGCTTCCCGACCGGCATGAAGTGGAGCTTCATGCCCAAGGAACCGCGCCCCGACCGTCCGAGCTTCCTGGTCATCAATGCCGACGAGTCCGAGCCGGGTTCGTGCAAGGACCGCGAGATCATCCGCCACGATCCGCACAAGCTGATCGAAGGCGCGCTGGTCGCGGGCTTCGCGATGCGCGCGCGGGCGGCCTATATCTATATTCGCGGCGAATATATCCGCGAGGCCGAGACGCTGTTCGCAGCCGTGGCCGAGGCCTATGACCGGGGTTTCCTGGGCAAGAATGCCTGCGGCTCGGGCTATGACTTCGACGTCTTCGTCCATCGTGGCGCGGGCGCCTATATCTGCGGCGAAGAGACCGCGATGATCGAAAGCCTGGAAGGCAAGAAGGGCCAGCCGCGCCTGAAGCCGCCTTTCCCGGCGGGTGCGGGCCTCTATGGCTGCCCGACCACGGTCAACAATGTCGAGTCGATCGCGGTCGCCCCGACGATCCTGCGGCGCGGCGCCGAGTGGTTCTCGTCCTTCGGGCGCGAGAACAACAAGGGCACGAAGCTCTTCCAGATCTCCGGCCATGTCGATCGTCCCTGCGTGGTCGAGGAAAGCATGTCGATCAGCTTCCGCGAGCTGATCGAGCGCCATTGCGGTGGCATTCGCGGCGGCTGGGACAATCTGCTCGCGGTGATCCCGGGTGGTTCGTCGGTGCCTTTGGTGCCCGCCGCCGAGATCATGGATGCGCCGATGGACTTCGACGGCCTGAAGGCGGTCGGATCGGGTCTCGGCACGGCGGCCGTGATCGTCATGGACAAGTCGACCGACATCGTCCGCGCGATCAGCCGTCTGTCCTATTTCTACAAGCATGAGAGCTGCGGCCAGTGCACCCCGTGCCGTGAAGGCACCGGCTGGATGTGGCGCGTGATGGAGCGGATGCGCACCGGCGATGCCGATGTCTCCGAGATCGACACGCTGTTCCAGGTGACGAAGCAGGTCGAAGGCCACACCATCTGCGCGCTCGGCGACGCGGCGGCCTGGCCGATCCAGGGCCTGATCCGCCACTTCCGCCCGGAGATGGAACGTCGCATTCGCGAACGCAAAGGCGAGACGGGCGGCAACGCCCCGATGATGGAAGCTGCCGAATAATGCCTAAGGTCAAAGTCGACGGCGTCGAGATCGAGGTGCCGCAGGGCGCCACCGTGCTGCAGGCCTGCGAGCTTGCGGGCAAGGAAATCCCGCGCTTCTGCTATCATGAGCGGCTGTCCATCGCGGGCAATTGCCGCATGTGCCTCGTCGAGGTGAAGCCTGGGCCCCCCAAGCCGCAGGCGTCGTGTGCGCTCCCGGCGGCGGAGAATCAGGAGATCTTCACCACCACCCCGATGGTGAAGGCCGCGCGCGAAGGCGTGATGGAATTCCTGCTGATCAACCACCCGCTGGACTGCCCGATCTGCGATCAGGGCGGCGAGTGCGACCTGCAGGACCAATCCATGGCCTATGGCAAGGGCCATAGCCGCTATGACGAGAACAAGCGGGCCGTCACCGAGAAGTACATGGGTCCGATCGTCAAGACGGTCATGACCCGCTGCATCCAGTGCACCCGCTGCGTCCGCTTCGCCGAAGAGGTCGCGGGCGTGGAGGAAATCGGCGCGATCTATCGCGGCGAGAACATGCAGATCACTTCGTATCTCGAACAGGCCGTGTCGAGCGAGCTGTCGGGCAATGTCGTCGACCTGTGCCCGGTGGGCGCTCTGACGTCCAAGCCCTATGCGTTCGAGGCGCGTCCCTGGGAGCTGAAGAAGACGCTCGCCATCGACGTGATGGACGCGGTCGGCACCAATATCCGCCTCGACAGCCGTGGTCGTCAGGTGCTGCGCTGCGTGCCGCGCATCAATGACGAGGTGAACGAGGAGTGGGCGAGCGACAAGACGCGTCACGCGATCGACGGCCTGGTCCGTCGTCGTCTCGACCGTCCGTTCATCCGCCGCGACGGCAAGCTGGTGCCTGCGACCTGGGACGAGGCCTTCGCCGCGATCCGTGACGTGAATGCCGGTTCGAGCGTTGCCGCGATCGCCGGCGATCAGGTCGATTGCGAGACGATGTTCGCCGCCAAGGCGCTGCTGGCCAAGATGGGCTCGAGCCTGCTCGAGGGCCGCCAGACCGGCATGGATTATGACACGTCGAGCCTGGCCGCGGTCAACTTCAACACGACCATCGCGGGCGTCGAGCGCGCCGATGCGATCCTGCTGATCGGCACCAATCTGCGCTGGGAAGCGCCGCTGGTGAACACCCGTATCCGCAAGGCGATCAAGAAGGGCGCCAAGGTCTTCGCGATCGGCCCCGAAACCGACCTGACCTACAAGGTCGAGTGGCTGGGCGCCGACCTGTCGGTGCTGGGCAACCTGCCCGAGGCGGTGACCGAGCTGTTCGGCAAGGCCGCGCGTCCGATGGTCGTCGTCGGTGGCGGTGCGATCAAGGGCGCGCATGGCGCGAGCCTGAAGCTGGTCGACCAGTTTAATCTGGTGCGGACGCTGGAAGACGGTTCGGCCTGGAACGGCTATAATGTCGTCCACATGGCGGCCGCGCGCATGGGCGGGCTGATGCTCGGCTATGCGCAGAAGGGCGGTATCGCCGACGTGGTCGCGGCTGCGCCGAAGCTCGCCTTTTTCCTGGGCGCCGACGAGGTCGATTTCGCCAAGTTCGGCAGCAGCTTCAAGGTGTTCGTCGGCCATCATGGCGACAAGGGTGCGCATCACGCCGATGTCATCCTGCCGGGCGCGACCTATGCCGAGAAGTCGGGCACCTGGGTCAACCTCGAGGGCCGGGTGCAGCGCGGCGAGCGGGCGGTGTTCGCGCCGGGCGACGCGCGTGACGACTGGACGATCTTCCGCGCGCTGTCCGAGGTTCTGGGCCAGACCCTGAAGTTCGACACGCTGGACGAACTCCGCGCCGCCATGGCCGCCGAGGTTCCCGCGCTGGGCCAGGTCGGTCTTGTCACCTTCGACTGGGCCGCACCGTCGCTGAACGCGACCGCGTCGGGCACGATCGAGGGCTATCCGATCAAGGACTTCTACCTCACCAACGCGATCTGCCGCGCCAGCCCGACGATGCAGCGCTGCTCGGCCGAACTGGTCCATGGTGAGAGCTATGCGGAGGCAGCGGAGTGACCGCGTTTTTCAACACGACGCTCGGCCTTCCTTATGGCTGGGCCTGGACGATCGCGACCTTGGTCGGGATTCTGGCGATCGCGCTGCCGCTGATGCTGGCGGTCGCGATGGTCATCTATGTCGACCGCAAGATCTGGGCGGCGATGGCGCTGCGCCGTGGTCCGAACGTGGTCGGCCCCTTCGGTCTGCTCCAGTCCTTCGCCGACGGTCTGAAGGTCTTCCTTCAGGAAACCATCGTTCCGGCCGCCGCCAATCGTGGACTGTTCCTGCTGGCGCCGATCATCACCTTCACGGTCGCGCTGATCGTCTGGGCGGTGGTGCCGTTCCAGCCGGGCGTGGTCGTCGCCAACATCAATGTCGGCCTGCTCTATGTCCTCGCCGCCTCGTCGCTGGGCGTGTACGGCGTGATCCTGTCGGGCTGGGCATCGAACTCGAAATATCCCTTCTACTCGGCGCTTCGTGCGGCCGCGCAGATGGTGTCCTATGAAGTCGCGATCGGCTTCATCCTGATTTCGGTCGTGATGTGGTCGGGCAGCTTCAACCTGACCGACATCGTCGAGGCGCAGAAGAGCGTGCTGGGGATTCCGGTCAACGGCTTCTTCCTCAATCCGCTGCTCTTCCCGATGGCGGTGATGTTCTTCATCTCGGCGCTGGCCGAGACGCAGCGCGCGCCGTTCGACCTGACCGAAGCGGAGTCGGAGCTCGTCGCGGGTTACCAGACCGAATATAGCTCGATGTCGTTCGCGCTGTTCTGGCTGGGCGAGTATGCCAACGTCATCCTGATGTGCGCGCTGAACGCGATCCTGTTCTGGGGTGGCTATCTGCCGCCGCTCGACTGGGCGCCGCTTTATGCCGTGCCGGGTATCGTCTGGCTGCTTTTGAAGATGTGCTTCTTCTTCTTCGTCTTTTCGTGGGTGAAGGCGACCGTACCGCGCTATCGGTACGACCAGCTGATGCGGCTGGGCTGGAAGGTGTTCCTGCCGGTGTCGCTGTTCTGGGTATTCTTGGTGTCTGGCGTGCTGATGTATGCGCGCGTGGGAGTTCCGGCATGAGCGTCGCTCAGTACGTCAAGGCTTTTACGCTGTGGGAGTTCGTGAAGGGGCATGCGCTGACCCTTCGCTACTTCTTCAAGCCGAAGGCGACGATCAACTATCCGTTCGAGAAGAACCCCATCTCTCCGCGCTTTCGGGGCGAGCACGCGCTGCGTCGCTACCCCAATGGCGAGGAGCGGTGCATCGCGTGCAAGCTGTGCGAGGCGATCTGCCCCGCCCAGGCGATCACGATCGAGGCGGAACCCCGCGACGACGGCAGCCGCCGCACGACGCGCTACGACATCGACATGACCAAGTGCATCTATTGCGGGCTGTGCCAGGAGGCCTGCCCGGTCGATGCGATCGTCGAGGGTCCGAACTTCGAATTTTCGACCGAGACCCGCGAAGAGCTGATCTACGACAAGTCGAAGTTGCTCGATAACGGTGACCGCTGGGAAAGCGCGATCGCGGCGAACCTTGCCGCCGATGCGCCGTACCGTTAAAGCCCGCGACCAACGGTTCGGGGCGGACAGAAAAGGGGCCTGACAGGCAGTGATACAGGCTATCGCCTTCTATATTTTCGCGACCGTGGTGATCGTGTCCGCTGGGCTCACGATCGCGTCGCGCAATCCGGTGCACTCGGTCATGTGGCTGATCCTGGCGTTCTTCAACGCTGCGGGCCTCATGGTGCTGTGCGGGGCCGAGTTCATCGCGATGCTGCTCGTCATCGTCTATGTGGGCGCGGTCGCGGTGTTGTTCCTCTTCGTCGTCATGATGCTCGATATCGAGGTCGCGGCGATGCGGGCGGGCTTTGCGCGCTATCTGCCGCTGGGCCTGGCACTCGCCGTCGCCCTGCTGGCCGAGGTCATCATCGCCTTCCAGGCTTGGAGCGTCGGCGGCGTTCAGCTGGCGGCCCGTGCGGCCCCGATCGCGCCTGAGGTGTCCAACATCCAGGCGATCGGCAACCTGCTGTACACGCGCTACCTGTTCATCTTCGAGGGTGCGGGCCTGGTCCTGCTCGTCGCGATGATCGGCGCGATCGTGCTCACGCATCGCAAGCGCGGCGGCGTCCGTCCGCAGAACATCGCCAAGCAGAATGCGCGTCAGCCGCATGAGGCGATCCGTAACATCAATCAGCCCATCGGGCAGGGGGTGGAACTGTGACGATCGGTCTCGTCCATTATCTGGTCGTCGCAGCGATCCTGTTCACCATGGGGGTGCTGGGTATCTTCCTGAACCGGAAGAACCTGATCGTCATCCTCATGGCGATCGAGCTGATCCTGCTCGCCGTGAACTTGAACCTCGTCGCCTTCTCGGCCGCGCTTCACGATCTGGTGGGGCAGGTCTTCGCCATGTTCGTGCTGACCGTGGCTGCCGGTGAATCGGCGATCGGTCTGGCGATCCTGGTCATCTATTTCCGTGGCCGCGGCACCATCGCGGTCGACGACGTCAACCGGATGAAGGGGTAATCGGGTTGATCCTCGCTATCGTCTTCCTGCCGTTGCTGGCCGCCGCCATTGCGGGGTTCGGCAACAAGGCCATCGGGAACGTGCCCGCCAAGGTCGTCACGACCGGCGCGCTGTTCATTTCCTGTGCGCTGTCCTGGCCGATCTTCATCGGCTATCTGTCAGGCGCCAATGTCGCGACGGTCACGCCGGTGCTCCACTGGATCACCAGCGGCGACATGTCGGTCGACTGGGCGCTGCGCGTCGACTCGCTGACCGCGATCATGCTGGTGGTCATCACCAGCGTCTCGGCGCTCGTCCATCTCTATAGCTGGGGCTATATGAGCGAGGAGCCGGATCAGCCGCGCTTCTTCGCCTATCTCTGCCTCTTCACCTTCGCGATGCTGATGCTCGTGACGGCGGACAATCTGGTCCAGATGTTCTTCGGCTGGGAAGGCGTGGGTCTCGCGTCCTACCTGCTGATCGGTTTCTGGTTCCGCAAGCCCTCGGCCAATGCGGCCGCGATCAAGGCGTTCGTCGTCAACCGCGTCGGCGACCTGGGCTTCATGCTCGGCATCTTCGGCACCTTCCTGGTGTTCAAGACGGTGTCGATCCCCGAAATCCTGGCGGCCGCGCCGACCATGGCGGGTTCGACCATCGGGTTCCTCGGCTATCGCTTCGACACGATGACCGTGCTCTGCCTGCTGCTGTTCGTCGGTGCGATGGGCAAGTCGGCGCAGCTGGGTCTCCACACCTGGCTGCCGGACGCGATGGAAGGCCCGACCCCGGTGTCGGCGCTGATCCACGCCGCGACCATGGTGACTGCGGGCGTGTTCATGGTGTGCCGCCTGTCGCCGATGTTCGAGACGTCGCCGACCGCTCTTGGCGTCATCACCGTGATCGGCGCCTGCACCTGCTTCTTTGCCGCGACCGTCGGCACGGTGCAGACCGACATCAAGCGCGTCATCGCCTATTCGACCTGTTCGCAGCTCGGCTATATGTTCTTCGCGGCTGGCGTCGGTGCGTACGGCGCGGCGATGTTCCACCTGTTCACGCACGCCTTCTTCAAGGCGCTGCTGTTCCTGGGTGCGGGTTCGGTGATCCATGCTATGCATCACGAGCAGGACATGCGTTACTATGGCGGCCTGCGTCGCCACATCCCGCTCACCTTCTGGGCGATGATGATGGGCACGCTGGCGATCACCGGCGTCGGTATTCCGGCTCTGTTCGGCAACCCGATGGCGTTCGGTTTCGCGGGCTTCCATTCGAAGGACGCGATCATCGAGGTCGCCTATGCGGGTGGGTCGGGCTTCGCCTTCTGGGCGGGCGTGATCGCCGCGCTGCTGACCAGCTTCTATTCGTGGCGCCTGATGTTCCTGACCTTCTGGGGCAAGCCGCGCTGGACCGGGTCGGAGCATATCCAGCACGCGCTGCACGACGCGCATGGCCACGGCCATGACGATCATGCGCATGGTCATGACGCGCATCATCACGACGAGGCGCATCACAATGTCGCCCATGCCGAGGACGCCGGTGACGAACCGCATGTCCATGGTCCGGCGCATACCGACCTGCCCGAGGGCACCGGTGGCTATCATCCGCATGAAAGCCCACTGGTCATGCTGATCCCGCTGATCGTCCTGTCGATCGGCGCGATCGCGGCGGGCTTCGTCTTCCACGGCTGGTTCATCGAGCCGGAGGCGGGCGAGAGCTATTGGAAGGGCGCGATCGCCTTCAACGAGCACCTGATGCACTCGATGCACGGCGTGCCGGTGTGGGTGAAGCTGTCGGCGACGGTGGTGATGCTGCTCGGTCTGCTGACCGCGTATCTGACCTATATCCGTGCGCCGGAATTCCCGGCCAAGTTCGCGGACCAGTTCCGCATCCTGTACCGCTTCCTCCTCAACAAATGGTATTTCGACGAGATCTACCATTTCCTTTTCGTGCGCCCCGCCTTCGCGATCGGCCGGTTCCTGTGGCACCGTGGCGACGAGAAGACGATCGACCGCTTCGGCCCCAACGGCGTTGCCTGGCTTATCCAGCAAGGCAGCAAGGGTGCGGCGCGCTTCCAGACGGGATACCTCTACAGCTATGCGTTCGTCATGTTGATCGGCCTGACCGCGGCCGTCACCTGGGCCATTTTGGGTTGATCGCGTGATGCAGGGCTTCCCGATCCTCTCCGTCATGCTGGCGGTCCCGGCTGTTGCCGCGATCGCCTGCCTCTTCCTCAACGCGCAGGGCGCGCGGATGCTGGCGCTGGCCGCCACGCTGGTCGACTTCGTCCTGGGCATCGTGCTCTGGACGCAGTTCGACGTGGGCGGCGCGCAGTGGCAGTTCGTCGAACATGCCCCCGGCATCTTCGGTCCGTTCGGCTGGTCGCTCGGCATCGACGGCTTCGCGCTGCTGCTGATCATGCTCAGCGTGTTCCTGATGCCGATCTGCATCGGGGCCAGCTGGCGCTCGATCGACAAGCGCGTTCCCGAATATATGGGGCTGTTCCTGTTCACCGAGGTGCTGATGATCGGCACCTTCGCGGCGCAGGACCTGTTCCTCTTCTACGTCTTCTTTGAAGCCGGCCTGATCCCGATGTATCTGATCATCGGCATCTGGGGCGGGGCGAACCGCATCTACGCGTCGTACAAGTTCTTCCTGTACACGCTGCTCGGCTCGCTGCTGATGTTCGTCGCGATGCTCTATATGGCGCGCACGGCGGGCACGACCTCGATCCCGGCGCTTCTCGCCTATGACTTCCCGGCCTCGGTCCAGACCTGGTTGTGGGTCGCCTTCTTTGCCTCGTTCGCGGTCAAGATGCCGATGTGGCCGGTCCACACCTGGCTTCCGGACGCGCACGTCCAGGCGCCGACGGCGGGGTCTGTCATCCTGGCGGGCGTCCTGCTGAAGCTGGGTGGCTATGGCTTCCTGCGCTTCCTGCTGCCGATGTTCCCGGAGGCGAGCGGACAGCTGACCTGGCTGATCTTCGCGCTGTCGGCGGTGGCGGTGATCTATGCCTCGCTGGTAGCGCTGGTGCAGTCCGACATGAAGAAGCTGATCGCCTATTCGTCGGTCGCCCATATGGCGATCGTGACCATTGGCCTCTATGCCTTCAATCAGCAGGGCATTGAGGGTGCGATGATCATGATGCTCAGCCATGGTCTGGTATCGGGCGCGCTGTTCCTGTGCGTCGGCGTCATCTATGACCGGCTCCACACCCGTGAGATCGCGCGCTATGGTGGTCTGTCGATCAACATGCCGAAATACGCCGTGTTCTTCTTGTTCTTCACCATGGCGTCGATCGGTCTGCCGGGTACCAGCGGCTTCGTCGCCGAGTTCCTGTCGCTGATGGGCACCTATCAGGTGTCGACCTGGACCGCGCTGCTCTGCACCACGGGCATCATCCTGGGTGCGGCGTATATGCTCTATCTCTACCGGCGGATCGCTTATGGCGAGATCAAGTCGGACGAGGTGGCGGCGATGCCCGACATGTCTGCGCGTGAGCTCTGGCTGCTGGCCCCGATCGCGGCGGTAACTTTGTGGATGGGTGTCTATCCGGAAAGCTTCCTGGCGCCGATGCGCAAGGACGTGACGATCCTGCTCCAGCGGATCGACCGGGCCAACCCCGGTTCGGACAGCCGCCCCACCGCCGGTAACCCGGCGCTGGCCACCACCCATGCCCCTGAGCACCAAGCTGCGCACGGGGAGGCGCACTGATGAGCTATTCGTTGAACCTCTTGATGGTCCTGCCCGAGCTGGTGCTGACCCTCGGCGCGATCGCGCTGATGCTCGTCGCCGCCTGGGGCGGAACCGCCTCGACGCGCGGGATCTCCATTGCGGCGGTGTTCGTGCTGGCGGGGGCAATGGTCGCGCTCGCCGGTCCGGCGACCACGGGCGGGCTGGCCTTTGGCGGCCTGTACCGGGCGGATGCCTTTGCCGGTTTCGCCAAGGTCCTGATCTATCTGGCGACCGCAGTGGCGATCATCATGGCGCCGCGCTTCTTCGCCCGCTCGCCGGGTGAGGATTTGCGTCCCGAATATCCGATCCTGATGCTGCTCTCGTCGGTCGGCATGGGCATGATGGTGTCGGCGGGTGATCTGCTGACGCTCTATGTCGGTCTGGAGCTGCAGAGTCTGTCGGCCTATGTGCTGGCCAGCTTCATGCGGCGCGATGGCCGCTCGGCCGAAGCGGGCCTGAAATATTTCGTGCTGGGCGCGCTGGCGTCGGGCATCCTGCTCTACGGCATCTCGCTCGTCTATGGTTTCACCGGCTCGACCGACTTCGCGCAGATCGCAGGCGCCTATGGCCGTGATGCGGCGATGGGGACGCGCTCGCTGGGCCTGATGTTCGGCCTGGTGTTCGTGTTTGCGGGCCTCGCGTTCAAGATGTCGGCGGTGCCGTTCCACATGTGGACCCCGGACGTCTATGAGGGCGCACCGACCCCGGTGACCGCCTTCTTCGCCTCCGCCCCCAAGGTCGCGGCGATGGCGCTGGCGATCCGCGTCGCGGTCGAGGCCATGGGCTCGGCGGTGCAGCAGTGGCAGCAGATCGTGACCTTCGCCGCACTGGCGTCGATCATTCTCGGCGCCGTGGCGGCGATCGGCCAGACCAACATCAAGCGGCTGCTCGCCTATTCGTCGATCAACAATGTCGGCTTCGCGCTGATCGGTCTGGCAGCCGGCACGGCACAGGGCGTCGCGGCGGTGCTGACCTATCTGACCATCTACGTCATCATGACGCTGGGTGCGTTCCTGATCGTCATCCGCATGCGCGACGAGCAGGGCAATCCGATGGAGTCGATCGCCAGCCTGTCGGGCCTGTCCCGCACGCGTCCGGCGCTCGCCTGGGCGATGGCCTTCTTCATGTTCTCGGTCGCGGGCATTCCGCCGCTGCTCGGCTTCTATGCCAAGTTCGCGGTGTTCAACGCGGCGGTCGCGGCGGGGCTGTTCCCGCTGGCGGTGATCGGTGTCGTCGCCTCGGTGATCGGTGCCTATTATTATCTCCGCATCGTCAAGACGATGTTCTTCGACGAGCCCGTCGGGGCCTGGGACAATAGCGATGCGCAGCCGGTCGAGAACGGCCTGATTGCGCTGTCGGCGCTGTTCGTGTCGCCGGTCGGCTATCTGCTGATCCCGGTGCTGGGCGCCTGGTCGCTCGCGGCGGCGCGGGCTCTGTTCTGAGCCGAGTGCTGCACGTCCCGGAAACGGGATCGACCAATGCCGATCTTCGCCAGCTTGCGGAAGCGGGCGGCGAAGACGGTCTTTGGCTCCGCGCCGACCGCCAGACGGCGGGGCGCGGACGCCAGGGGCGAGACTGGTCCTCGCCCATCGGCAATTATTACGGATCGACGCTGGTGCGGTTGCAGCCGGGCGATCCGAGCCCCGCGACGCTGGCGCTGGTCGCCGCGGTGGCGATCGAAGAGGCGGTGCGATCCTGCCTCCCCGCGATCGAAGACCGGCTTCGCCTCAAATGGCCCAACGACCTGCTGATCGACGGCGCCAAGCTGTCCGGCATATTGCTGGAGCGGGTGGGGGACGCGGTCATCATCGGCATCGGCATCAACCTGGCCTCCGCGCCCGACCTGCCCGACCGGGCAACGACCTCGCTGGCGGCACAGGGCGCGGCAGTCAGCGTGGCGGCGATGCAGGACCGGCTTTCCGAGGCCATGGCCTGCTGGGTCGAGGCGTGGCGGACCTGGGGTCTGTCCGCCGTGACCGCGCGCTGGGAGTCGCGGGCGCATCCGCGTGGCACGCCCTTGAATGCCCGCTTGCCTGACGGACAGAGCCTGGACGGCGTCTTCGACGGACTGGCGGGGGACGGGGCTTTACGGCTCGGCTTGGCGGATGGCTCGGTGCATGTCATCCATGCCGGTGATATTTTCCTGATCTGAAGGACCCCCATGCTGCTTGCGATCGATGCCGGGAACACGAATGTGGTCTTCGCGCTGTTCGAAGGGCGGACGATCAAGGGCCGCTGGCGGATCGCGACCGATCCGCGTCGGACCGGCGACGAATATGCGGTCTGGATCAACCAGTTGCTGGCACTGGAAGGCTATGCGCGCGAGGATGTGACCGGGGTCATCATCGCGACCGTGGTGCCGCGCGCGCTCCACAATCTGGAAGTGCTGGCGCAGAAATATTTCAAGGTCGACCCGTTGATCGCCGGTCGCGGCGCCGCCGAATGGGGCATAGAGATCGACGTCAACGAGCCGGCCTCGCTGGGCGCGGACCGCGCGGTGAACACCATTGCCGCACACGCGCTCTATCCTGGCGATCTGATCACCATCGATTTCGGCACCGCGACGACCTTCGACATCAGCGATTATCAAGGCGCCTATAAGGGCGGGATCATCGCGCCGGGCATCAACCTGTCGCTCGACGCGCTCGTCACCGCCGCCGCCAAGCTGCCGCGTATCGCGATCGAGGCGCCGGAAAGCCGCAACGTCATCGGCCGCAACACGGTCGACCAGATGCATATCGGCATCTTCTGGGGCTATGTCGCGATGATCGAGGGGCTGGTCGCGCGGTTGAAGGCGCAGGTCGGGCGGCCGGTCAAGGTGCTCGCGACCGGCGGTCTCGCCACGCTGCTGAGCCCGCATACCGACGTATTCGATCATATCGAACCCGATCTGACCATTCAGGGGCTGGCGATCCTGTGGGAACGCGCCCATATTCGGTAACGAGAGTTTCGGATCGTGCAGCCCGCGAGATGCCGCAGGGCGCATGGCCCGTGAAGAGATGACCGCGCCCTGACCGGCGCACCCCTATCGCCCCGGACCCGCTTTCAGCGGGGTGGGCGCTCATTGTCAGGAAGTGAATGACTCCCAAGAAAGAATTGCTGTTCTGCGCGCTCGGTGGCTCGGGCGAAATCGGCATGAACGTGAACCTGTACGGCACCGAAGGCAAATGGGTGATGGTCGATTGCGGCATCACCTTCGCCGATCCGGCCTATCCCGGCATCGACGTGATCCTGCCCGACCTGTCCTTCATCGAGGATCGGCTGGACGATCTGGTCGGCATCGTGCTGACCCATGGGCATGAGGACCATATCGGCGCGCTGCCCTATCTCGCCGAAGACCTGGGCGTGCCGATCTATGCCACCGCCTTCACCGCCGGACTGGTCCGCGGCAAGCTGGAGGAAGAGGGCAGCGCCAGCCGCGTCAAGCTGCGCGTGATGGAGGCGGGCAAGGCGTTCGAGGTTGGCCCGTTCGACTTCACCTTCGTTCCGCTGTCGCATTCGATCCCCGAGGCCAATGCGCTACTGATCGAGACCGCTGTCGGCCGGGTGTTCCACACCGGCGACTGGAAGATCGACCCGACCCCGGTGATCGGCAAGCCCGCCAGCCCGGCGCAGCTGTCGTCGATCGGCGACCGGGGTGTCGACATCCTGGTCTGCGATTCGACCAACGCCTTCAACACCGAAGCCTCGGGCTCGGAAGCCAGCGTCCGTCCGGGCATCGCCGAGACGGTCGCCAAGGCCAAGGGCCGGGTGGTCGTCACGACCTTCGCCTCCAATGCCGCGCGTCTGGTGACGCTGGGCGAGGTGGCCAAGGAGACTGGGCGCAAGCTGTGCGTCACCGGCCGCTCGCTCGACCGGATCCTGAAGGTCGGCAAGGCCTGTGGTTACTTCAAGGGCTTCCCCGAAACGGTCGATCCCGAAACCGCGATGCGGCTCCCCAAGGACCGCGTGCTGATCGTCGCGACCGGCGGGCAGGGCGAGCCGCGCGCCGCACTGTCGCGCATCGCCGAGGGCAGCCATACGATCCGCCTCGACACGGGGGATACGGTGATCTTCTCCGCGCGCCAGATTCCGGGCAACGAGACCGCGGTCGGTCGTATCCAGAACATCCTGGCGGGCAAGGGCGTCCGCATGGTCACCGAGCGCCAGGCGCATGTCCATGTGTCGGGCCATCCCGGCCAGCCCGAACTGGCCCAGATGTACAAGTGGCTGCGCCCCCGCACGCTGATGCCGGTGCATGGCGAGATGCGGCACATGATGGAACATGCCTGCTTCGCGACGACGCAGGGCGTGCCGCAGACGTTGGTCCAGTCGGACGGCGACATCGTCCGCCTGCTGCCGGGCAATGCGACCAAGATCGGCAACGCGCCGGTCGGCCGTCTGGTGCTGGACGGCGACGTGATCCTGCCCTCGGACGGGTCGACGATGAACGAGCGCCGCAAGCTGGCGATCAACGGCCAGATCTCGGTCGGCGTCGCGGTCGCCAAGGGGCGGCTGGTCGGCAGTCCGCAGGTGCGGGTGCAGGGCGTGCCCGTCGAGGACGAGCGCGATGCCTTCATCGCCGAAGCAGTGGCGGCCGCCGCCAAGGCGGTGGACGGCCCGCGCCGCGCCACCGACAAGCTGCGCGAGGATATCCGCCTGTCGGTGCGCCGGGTCGCGACCCGCTGGACCGGCAAGAAGCCGATCGTCGACGTCCTCCTGATCGAGGGCTGATGCCATGCACTGGACGTCGGCGCTTGCGATCTACGTCCTGTTCTGGTTCCTCGCGGTGTTCCTGGTCCTGCCCTTCGGGGTCAGGACCGCGCATGAGGCCGGGGAGGTGCACATCCCCGGCACCGCCGAAAGCGCCCCGCACGTCTTTGCCGTCGGGCGCTTCCTGCGGCGCACGACGATCACCGCGACGGTGATGTTCGTGCTGTTCTACCTCAACTATGTCTATGGCTGGATCACCGCCGACATGCTCGACTGGAGCGGGATGAGCCGGGGCCTCTGAGCCTGGTTTGGCCTGTGGCCGTGGCGATGCGTGGCCTTCGACTTCGCTCAGGCTGAACGGAGGTCGGGATAGGACGCGGGGCCGTGTTTGCACCTCCGTTCGCACGGAGCGAAGTCGAAGTGCACGTGGCCAGGCGACGCGCCTGATCCCGCCTACCGCAGCCGCTCGATCGCCTGGGCCAGCGCGACATAGAGCTTGCCCATATCCGACGACAGCAAGGTCACGCCCAGCGGCGATCCGTCCCGCTGGGCCAGCACGCCGCGCAGCATTGCCTCGAAATCGTGGATGTAGCGGTTCACATGCTCGCGGAACTTCAGGTCGTCGTCATACAACTCGGCGATATCGCGCGCCTGATGCGAGTCGAGGATGCGCACCGCACGCCGGGTGAAGACGCCGCGATCCCCCTTCAGATAGGCCGCCCAGGCGCTGTCGGTGACCTCGGGGGCATAGATCTTGGCGATGTCGATCGACGCCGAATTGAGCGATTCGACCAGCAGCGATGCGCGGCGGGCGAAGCTGTCGCGGTCGGCCTCCTCCCGCTCGGTGCGGGCCTCCTCGATCCGGTTTTCGACCAGGGCCGTCTTCTCGGCAATCTGCTCGGCCTGGCGGGCCAGCCTTTCGGTGGCGCGAGTGGCGGCCTCGACCGCGCCCTGCGTCGCCTCGACGATGGCATGGACCTGGCGCTCGACGGTGTCGCCGGTCGCGCGGCGCATCGCCTCGGCACTGGCGATCTCCAGCGCATGGGCGGCCTGGGGAATGACCTCGGCCAGCGTCTCGCGGGCGCTTTCCGCCGCGGTCGCCGCCGTCTCGCGAACACGCAGCAGCGCATCGACCAGCTTGGGCGCGGCCTCGTCGGCGAAGCGGTGCGAGCGGTCGATCGTCTCGTCGACCATCATGCCCAGCGCATCGGCCTTGGCCCGGCCGGTCGAGAGCGTCTCGATCAGCGAACCCGACAGCGTTTCCAGCGTCTGGCGCTGTTCAGCGATGACGTCGGCGATGGCGGCGATCGCCTCATGCGTGCTCTCGGCCGCCGCGACCAGCGCGAGCAGCTCGGGCTTGGTCTCGACCACGACCTCATGGCTGGCGTGCATCCGCTGGTCGAGCCGGCCCAGCGCCTCGGGCAGCGTCTCGTCAATCTCGCGCGCGGCGGCGTCGAGCGCGATCAGCAGCGTTTCGGTGGTGGCGATGACCCGGTTGGCCATCGCCTCACCCGCTTCCAGCGCGCCGGTCATTGCGTCCGCCGATCCGCCGAGCGCACTGATCGACGCGGCCAGCATCTGCGATTTTTCGGTGCCCTGGGTGTGGAGCACGGCCATGCGCGCCTCCACCCGGTCGAGCTGCGCGTCCAGCGCGTCGATCATCGCCTCGCCTGCGATCCGTTGCCCCTCCAGCTCGGCGGTCAGGCGGGCAATGGCCTGGTCGACGCTTCCCACCCGCTCTGCCAGCGCATCGGCGCTGTCGCGCGCGGCGCTTTCGAGTGCGGCCTGATTGGCGCCGACCATCGCCAGCATGGCGTCACCCTGTGCGGCGATGCCCTTGCGCGACTGGTCGATCGCTTCGGCGGTGCGGTCGAGCAGCGCGTCGATCGTCGTCGCGACGCTGGCCGTCACCGTTTCCAGATGCGCGCTGGCGGTCCGGCTGGTCGCCTCCATCTGTTCGATATGGGTCGCCAGACGCTGCGCCGCGCCGCTGGCGATGGTGTCCGCATCCTGCCCCCGGCGGCCCAGCGCGACCAGTTGCGCATCGAGCGCGGCGGCATGGCTCTCGGCCGATCGCGCCGCCTCGGCCATCCGGTCGCCCGCCTCGCCGACCTCGTCGACGGCGCGGGGCAGCGCGTCGAGCAGGTGCGCGAGCGAGGCCTGGCTGGTCCCGGCGACATCGCTCAGCACGCGGCCATGCGCCTCGACCATCTGGATATCGTCGGACAGGTCGCGCGCGATCGCGTTGAACCGGGTTTCGGCGGCCTGTGCCATCTCGCCCAGCGCGATCGCCTGCGCCGACAATTCGGATCGGTTGGCCTCCAGCGCGCGCCCGATCATCCCGACCGCACGCTCCAGCGCCATCGCCTCGCGGCGCATGTCATGCGCGGTCATCGCGAAACGGCGCTGCTCGGCAGAGCTGCTGCGCTGGGCAAGCAGCCACAGGATCGCGATCAGCATCGGCCCGGCCAGCGCCAGCGTGGCGAACGAGGCCAGCCCCTCGGCCGACGGGGCGTTCGCGCCCAGCAGTCCCCAGGCCAGCATGCCGCCGAACCACAGCACCGATGCCCCGATCGCCAGGATCATCGGCCAGCGCGGGGCGGGGTCCTCGGGTGGGGGCAGGGGGCCGTCGTCCAGCCACGGGCTGGCGGGCGGCGCCGCCACGGGCTCGGCAAAGACCGGATCATAGCGCCCGTCATGGCTTTCCACGTCGGCGATATCCGGCCTGTCCTGACGCTCCGCGCGCATATCCACGATCATCCGAGCCCCCGTGTCACAATGGGTCGGTTTATCACGTTTGCCGACGGCAGAAAGTCATTTGCGCTGTTCCGTGTCGTGGGCAATCCGGGTAAGCGGCCATGAATGACCTATGAACACGGAACAATCGATTCCGCGCTGGCGGCGGTGGCCGGTGATGAGCCTGCGGTGATCCAGGATTTGCGCCGGGCCTTTGTCGACGGCGTGAACCATGCGGTGGAAACGCTGCACGCGGCAGAGGGCGGGCAGGGGTGGCGAGAGGCGGCGCTCCGCCTGAAGGGGCTGGCGGCCAGCGTCAATGCGCTGCCGCTGATGACGCTGGCCGCGCAGGCGGCGACGCGCGATGCGCCCGACGCCGAACTGCTGGTCCGGATCGGCGAGGTCGTCGCGCGGCTCTGACGCCCGCGCCGATCCGTTCATCGGCGCTCGGGGCTGGCATGGGCCGCGCCAAGCGCCTAACAGCGGGCGATGTTATCCGGCCTTTTATTCGCGATTGACGATGCCGACGACCGTCCCGGACGGTTGACGGCCACCTTGCCGTTCGCGGGCGTGACCCTGATCGAGTATCAGGCGCGGCTGCTGATCGCGGCGGGGGCGGCGCAGATCATCATCGTCGTTGCGCGCCTGACCCCCGAACTGCTCGGCGCGATCGCCCGAATCGCACAGCGTGGCGTGGTGGTCGACACGGTGCGCAGCGCGGTCGAGGCAGCGGAAAAGCTGCATCCGCTCTCGCGCCTGGTCGTGCTGGCGGACGGGCTGATCACCACCGAGGACACGATCGCGCATGTCCTGCGCGACACCGGCCATGACGCGCTGATGGTCGTGCCCGAGGCGGGGGCCGAGCCGGGGCTGGAGCGGGTCGGCAGCCAGATGGCCTGGGCGGGGGTCGCTCGGCTCGATCCGCGTCGCGTCGCTGAGGTGGCCGCGCTGCCGCGTGACTATGATCTGCAATCGACGCTGCTCCGCCTCGCCGCGCAGGCGCGGGCGACGCATATCCTGCTGCCCGCCGATGCGGAGAAGGCCGGGCACGGCATCGTCCACCACGCCGAGACGCTCGATGCGCGGGGGCGGGCGGTCGTCGCGCGGCTGGTGTCGGGGCGGCGGAGCTGGTTCGATCGCTATATCCTGGCGCCGATCGCCCGGCTGGCGCTGCCCCGGCTGGTCGAACGGTCGGTGCCTGCCCATGTCGCGGGCGGGGTCGGTGGCGGCGCCGGGCTGCTCGGGCTGATCCTGATCCTGACAGGATTTCCGGGGTTTGGCCTGTTCCTGGCGATGATCGGCACGCTGGGGCTGGGGCTGGGCGAGACGCTGGCGGGGTTGCGCGACGAACAGGGGGCGGCGCGCGCGCTGTCGGCCGCGATCGCGGTGCTCACGGCGCTCGCCATCATGGCGCTGGGGTGGCAGCATTACCGGGCCTGGGCCGACGATCTGGGGCTGGCCATGGCGCTGGTCCTGGTCGTCCTCGGCATATTGGCGGAGCGCGCCGCGCTCTATCGTTTCCGCCGCCGCTGGTGGGCGAGCCCGCCCGCCTATCTGCTGGTGATCCTGCCCGCGACGCTGCTCGGCATCGGCCTGTGGGGGCTGGTGCTGGCCAGCATCTATGCGATTGCGACCCTGGCGTCCGCAATCGAGACATTACGCGCGCAAGTTTAGTGTCGCATTAAGATCAAACGGGTTAGCGGTTCGGAATGGCGGTCGACCCGGACCCTTATCATGCCGTGCATTGGCAGGGCGCGCGATTGTCCGCGCGGGTCGCGTCGGCGCGCGCGCGCGATACGCGGCGGCGGCGGGCGGCGCTGGTCGATCTGGCGCTGGATGACGATGGTCGGTTGAGCGAACGCATCCGGTTGACCGTGATCGCGCGGCTGCACGATCTGGTCGAGGGGGTGGCGCGCGACCTGCGGCACCAGGCGGGGCTATACATGGAGGGCGAGGTCGCGTGGCGCAGCCCCGTGGCCGCCACCGTCGAGCGGCTGCGCCGGGCCGGGCTGCTCGCCGATCCCGAACTGGTAACCGAACTTGTCGCGCAACTGCGCCAGCGGCTGCTGGCCGACGCGCTGCCGACCGAGGCGCTGGCGAGCGACGGCACGAGCCTGCTCGTACGGCTGGCCGAGGCACCCGATCCCAATGTCTCCGACGCCGCGCGGGCGGTGCTGCTGGCCGAGGGGGCGAGCCGGGCGGCGGGGCAGGGAAGCGTCGCGCCCTGCCTGCCCGAAGCGCTTCACCGCCAGCTGGTCTGGACCGTGGCCGCCGCGCTGCGCGATGGTGACGACCCCACGCTCGACCGCGCGCTGACGCTGGCGGCGGATCATCTGCTGGCGGCGCAGGCAGACGGGATTCGGCCGGACGTGGCGGCGCGTCGCCTGGCGGCGGCGATCGATGCGCGGGCCGGGGAATTGCCCGATCTGCTGGTCGAGAGCCTGTCCGACCGGCAACTGGGCCTGTTCATCGCCTTTCTCGCGCGCGGGACGGGCATCGACGATGCCGATATGCGCGACATCGTGCTGGAGCCGGAGGGGGATCGCCTCTGGCTGGTGCTGCGCGCGCTCGACATGAACCGGGCGACGCTGGGCCGGATCGGGCTGGCGCTGAGCGAGGCGGATGGCGCCCGCGATATCGAGGGGTTCGCCGACGCGCTGGACGCGATCATGACGGTGACGGCCGAGGATGCCAGGCGTGCGCTCGCTCCTTTGACCCTGCCGCGCGGGTTTCGCGATGCGATCGACCGGCTGGACGGGGCTGTCCGCCGGTGAGCGCGATGAGCGGCCCCGGCGAATCGATGGTGGCGCGGGCCATTCTGGACGGCAGCGACCGTATCCTGTCGGCCGACCCGCCGATCGAGCTGCTGCACATCCGCGCGGGCGGCGACTCGTCCGACCGGCTGGCGGTGGCGCCGATCGCGCGGATAGCCCGACTCGCACGGCGGCTGGGCGTCGCGGTCTCGCGCCGGGTCGTCGTTGCCGATGACGAGGGCGATCTCGACCTCTGGGTCCAGGCCCGGCCCGAGACGGGGCAGATCCGGCTGAGCGTCAGCGGCTGGCGCGACCGGGCGGCGTGGAAGCCGCGCGCGACGCCCCCCGATTATGCGACGGCGGGTGCCGACTTCCGCTGGGAAACCGACGCCGCGCTGCGTCTGACATTCCTTTCGCCCGAAGCTGGCCTGCATCATGGCATCGACGCCGCCGCGCTGCTGGGGCGTCCGCTCAGCGCGCTGTTCGTCTTCGATACCGGCGAGGCGGGGTTGTTCAACGAGGCGGCCCCGCTCGACGGACGGGGCGCGCGGCTGGTGCCGACCGATGCGGCGGTCCGGCTGTCGGCGGCGGTGCGCCATGACGGGATGGGCGGCATAGCGGGGCTGATCGGTGCGACCTATCTGGTCGATCCAGAGGGTGGGGACGAAGATCCGGCCGCCATGCTGGGCGATCCGCCGCTGACCGAGAGCTTCACCGCCGGGCTGGACCGAGCGCTGCGCACGCCGCTGGCGCGGATCGTCGCCAATGCCGACAGCATCGCCGCACGGGCGGACGGCCCGATCGCGGCCGATTATGCCGAATATGCCAGCGACATCGCGCATGCCGGTCGGCATTTGCTCGGGCTGGTCGACAATCTGGTCGAGTTGCAGGCGGTCGAGCAGCCCGATTTCACGCTGCCCGCCACGCCGATGGACCTGGCCGACGTCGCGCGCCGGGCGGCCGGGCTGCTCGCGGTTCGCGCCGACGCGGCGGGGGTCCGGGTGCGCCGCCCCGATCCGGCGGAGACCATGCCCGCGACCGGCGATTTCGGCCGTTCGCTCCAGATCCTGATCAACCTGATCGGCAATGCGCTGCGCTATTCGCCGGAAGGCGGCGAGGTGGTCATCGGCGTCACGCGCGAGGAGGAATGGGCTCTGGTCCGCGTCACCGACCAGGGCAAGGGGATCGCCCCCGAGGATCAGCGGCGCATCTTCGAGAAGTTCGAGCGGGTCGATCCGTCCGAGCCCGGCGGCAATGGCCTGGGCCTCTATATCGCCCGCCGTCTGGCGCGCGCGATGGGGGGCGACCTGAGCGTCGAGAGCGTGCCGGGCGAGGGTGCGACCTTCACCTTCGGGCTGCGCGCCCAATAAAAAGGGCTCCCGAAGGAGCCCTTTCCTGTCGTCGCTATCCATTCAGCGCCGCCGCCGGGGCAGCCTGCGCGCGATCAGGATCATCAGCAATCCCGCCACCGCGACAAAGGCCCCGCGATCGGCCCACTGGCCCTGGCCGAGCATGAAGCTCTGTTCGGGCCAGTGGATATAGCCCAGCCCCTGACCGATCCATAACAGCCCGGTCAGCGTCAGCATGACACCGATGGCGATCAGGATCGGCCGGAACCGGTTCATGGCTTAGCGCTGCTCGACCGGAACGTACGAACGCTGCGTCGGGCCGGTGTACAGCTGACGCGGACGGCCGATCTTCTGGTCGGGATCGGTGATCATCTCGTTCCACTGCGCGACCCAGCCGACGGTGCGGGCGAGCGCGAACAGCACGGTGAACATCTCGGTCGGGAAGCCGATCGCCGACAGGATCACGCCCGAATAGAAGTCGACGTTCGGGAACAGCTTCTTCTCGACGAAATAATCGTCGCTCAGCGCGATCTCTTCGAGGCGGAGCGCCGTCTCGAACAGCGGATCGTTGACCTTCAGCGCGTCGAACACTTCGCGCACGGTCTTCTGCATCACGGTCGCGCGCGGGTCGTAATTCTTGTACACGCGGTGACCGAAGCCCATCAGGCGGAACGGATCATTCTTGTCCTTGGCGCGCGCGATGAACTCGGGGATGCGATCGGGCGTCCCGATCTCGCGCAGCATATTGAGCGCGGCTTCGTTCGCGCCGCCATGCGCCGGACCCCAGAGGCAGGCGATGCCCGCCGCGATGCACGCGAACGGATTGGCGCCCGACGAGCCCGCCAGACGGACGGTCGAGGTCGAGGCGTTCTGCTCGTGATCGGCGTGCAGGATGAAGATGCGGTCCATCGCCTTTTCGACGGCCGGGTTCACCTCATACGGCTCGGCGGGGACGCCGAAGGTCATGCGCAGGAAGTTGCCGGTGTAGGACAGCGAGTTGTCCGGGTACAGGAAGGGCTGGCCCACCGAATACTTGTACGCCATCGCCGCGATCGTCGGGATCTTGGCGATCAGGCGGTGCGAGGCGATGGTGCGCTGCACCGGATCATGGATGTCGGTCGAATCGTGATAGAAGGCCGACAGCGCGCCGACCACGCCGCACATGATCGCCATCGGGTGCGCGTCGCGGCGGAAGCCACGGAAGAACGCCGCCAGCTGCTCATGCACCATGGTGTGGCGCGTGATGGTGTTGGTGAAACCCGACAGCTCGTCCTGGTTCGGCAGTTCGCCGTTCAGCAGCAGATAGGCGACTTCCATGAAGCTGCTATTCTCGGCCAGCTCGCCGATCGGATAGCCGCGATGGAGCAGCACGCCCTCGTCGCCGTCGATATAGGTCAGCTCCGACCGGCACGAAGCGGTCGAGGTGAAGCCGGGGTCATAGGTGAACGCGCCGGTCTGTGCATAGAGCTTGCGGATATCGACCACGTCCGGGCCGATCGAACCCGACATGACCGGATAGTCGAACTCTTTGCCTGCGATGTTGAATTTCGCGGTGTCGCTCATGCTCAATTATCCTTCCTATCTGCGGTCATCTGGTCCGCGATCCGACCCAGGCTTTCCTCACGGCCCAACAGGCTGAGCACGTCGAAGATCCCCGGTGACGTCTTGCGTCCGGTCAAGGCAGCGCGGAGCGGCTGAGCGACCTGGCCGAGCTTGACGCCCTCTGCCTCGGCCACCTTGCGTACCGCGTCTTCCAAAAGCTCCGTATCCCAGTTGTGCACCGCGTCAAGCGCGGTGTGTACGGAAAAGAGAATGTGCCGTGCCTTTTCATCGAGGAGACCGGCGGCGGCATCATCCATGGTCAACGGACGGGTCGCGAAAAGGAACCGCGCGCCATCGGCCAATTCGTTCAGATTGGCGGCGCGCGGCTTCAGCGAGGGCATCGCGGCGGTCAGCAGCGCGACCTCCTCCACGCCCATGCGGCCAGCGGTCAGCGCGGCGAGGCGCGCGTCGTCGGCTTCGCGGATATAATGGCCGTTGAGATTTTCCAGCTTCTTCAGGTCGAAGCGCGACGGCGCCTTGCCCACGGCGGCGAGGTCGAACCACTTCACCGCCTCGTCCCGCGCGATGATCTCGGCATCGCCATGACCCCAGCCCAGGCGGAGCAGATAATTGTCGAGCGCTTCCGGAAGGATGCCCATCTCGTCGCGATACGCCTCGATCCCGACCGCGCCGTGACGCTTGGACAGCTTGGCGCCGTCCGATCCGTGGATCAGCGGGATATGCGCATAGATCGGCTCGGCCCAGCCCATCGCCTTGTAGATGGGAAGCTGGCGGAAGGCGTTGTTGAGGTGATCGTCGCCGCGGATGACATGGGTCACGCCCATGTCATGGTCGTCGACCACCACCGCCAGCATATAGGTCGGCGTGCCGTCGGAGCGGAGCAGGACCAGATCGTCCAGCTCGGCATTCTGCACGGTGACGCTGCCCTGCACCCGGTCCTCGATCGTGACCGCCCCTTCGCGCGGGGCGCGCAGGCGGACGACGAAGGGCTGGCCCTCGGGCGCGGTCGCGGGGTCGGCGTCGCGCCAGGGCGAGCGGATGCGCAAAGGCTGCTTGGCGGCCTGCGCGGCCTCGCGCTGCGCGGCGATCTCGTCCTGCGTCATGTAGCAGCGATAGGCATGGCCCTTGGCCATCATCTCGCGCGCCACCTCGGCATGGCGGTCGGCGCGGGCGAACTGGAACACCGCCTCGCCGTCCCAGTCCAGGCCCAGCCAGCGCATGCCGTCCAGGATCGCGTCGATCGCGGGCTGGGTCGAACGGGCGCGGTCGGTATCCTCGATGCGCAGCAGGAACTTGCCGCCATTCGCCTTGGCGAACAGCCAGTTGAACAGCGCGGTGCGCGCGCCGCCAATATGGAGGAAGCCGGTCGGCGAGGGCGCGAAGCGGGTGACCACTTCGCCTGCGGCCGACCCGGTGGCGATATCATCTGTTGCGCTCAACCGCGCATACTCCCAATCATGAATTTCGATGGCCTATTCAGCCGCCGCAGCCCCTAGCATCAAGCGCGGCCCTCGCCAAATGCCGCGCTGGACGGCGTTGGAACTTTGGGCGGAACGCGAGCGGACGCAGCTGGCGCTGTGGATGCCGGTGGCCTGGGGGCTTGGCATCGCCTTGTGGTTCGTCCTGCCCGATCCGCGCGGCTGGGCGGCGCTGATCTGTGTGGCGGGCGGGGTCGGGCTGGCGGCGTTCACCCTGTCCGGCGGCGGCCGCGTGACGCGCGGCATCGGCATGGCCGCGCTGCTGGTCGGCGGCGGCGCGACGCTGGCCTGGGCGCGGGCCGAGTCGGTGGCGGCGCCGGTCCTGGCCCGCCCGGTGCTGGCGACCATGACGGGCGCGGTGGAGGGCGTCGACCGGCTGGCGGCGCGCGGGCTGATGCGGCTGATGCTGAAGCCGTCGGAGGCCAGCGACGGGCGCGGGCGGGCGATCATGCTGCCGCCCCATGTCCGGGTGTCGCTGCCCATCGAGGATGTTCCGGCCGGTCTGGGGCGCGGGGCGATCATCCGCCTGCGCGCGCGCCTCATGCCGCCCGCCGGACCCATTGCACGCGGCGGCCATGACTTTGCCCGTGCCGCCTGGTTTCAGGGGATCGGCGCGACGGGGCGTGGCTTCGCGCCGGTCAAGGTCCTGCGGCCATTGAGCCGGGGAGAGGGGCTTCGCCAGCGGCTGTCATCCCATATTTCCGCGCGGATCGAGGGGAGTGCGGGCGGTATCGCAGCCGCGCTCGCAACCGGCGATGTCGGCGGCATCGGCGAGGCGGATGCCGAGGCGATGCGCCGGGCGGGGCTCGCGCATCTGCTGTCGGTCAGCGGGCTGCACATCACGGCGGTGGTCGGGATCGTCATGGTCCTGACGATCCGGCTGCTCGCGCTCTGGCCATGGCTGGCGCTGCGCGTGCGATTGCCGCTGGTCGGAGCGCTGGCGGGCGCGGTCGCGGCGATCGGCTATACCGCGCTGACGGGGGCGGAGGTGCCGACGATCCGGTCCTGTGTCGCCGCCATGCTGGTGCTGGCGGCGCTGGCGCTGGGACGCGAGGCGATGACGCTGCGGCTGGTTGCGGCGGGGGCGTCCATCGTGCTGCTCTTCCGGCCCGAGGCCCTGATGGGGGCGAGTTTCCAGCTGTCCTTCGCGGCGATCACCGCCATCGTCGCGCTGCACGAACATCCCGCGATGCGGCGCTGGTTCGGCCCGCATCCCGACTGGCGCTGGTCGGCGGCGCGGCAGCTGGGGGCGTTGCTCGTCACCGGGCTGGTGGTCGAGGCGGCGCTGATGCCGATCGCCATCTATCATTTCCACAAGGCGGGGCTGTACGGCGCCTTTGCCAATATCGTCGCCATTCCCTGGACGACCTTTGTCGCCATGCCGTTGGAGATGCTGGCGCTGCTGCTCGATCCCGTGGGGCTGGGCGCGCCCTTCTGGTGGCTGCTCGGCCATGCGCTGGGGGCGTTGCTCTGGCTGGCGCGGCAGGTGGCGGCGATGCCGGGGGCGGTAATGGCGCTGCCGGTCGCGCCGGACGGGGCTTTCGCCGTGACGATCCTTGGCGGACTATGGGTGGCGCTGTGGCGGACGCGGTGGCGATGGCTGGGCGTGCCGGGCGTGGCGATCGGCGTGACCGCCATGCTGGCCGCGCCCGTGCCCGACCTGATCGTGACCGGTGACGGCCGCCATGCCGCGATCCGCACCGGCGGCGGCATGGCGCTGTTGCGGGAGCGGGCGGGGGATTATGTCCGCAATGCGCTATTCGAAATCGGCGGCAGCGACGATGCACCGCTCGCGCTGGTCGACCAGGCGGAGGCGCGGTGCGGCGCCGATATCTGCCTGACCCGGATCGTGCGGGACGGGCGCGTCTGGCGGGTGGCGGCGACGCGAAGCGGTTATGCGGTGCCCTGGGCCAGCCTGATCGCGCTCTGCGACCGCGTCGACATCATGATCGCCGACCGACGGCTGCCCGAGGCGTGCCGCCCGCGCTGGTTGAAACTCGATGCCCTCGCCTTGCGCCGCAGCGGCGGCGTGACGATCCAGCTGTCGGGACCAGTCGCCGAAACCGCGCGGATGCCGGGGGACCGGCACCCCTGGATCGTGGCGAGCGAGGCGCGTGGACGCTGACCCGCTCGCTCCCTTGTCAATCGTAGCGGCGCAGAATGCCCGACAGCTTGCCCTGCACCCGCACCTGGGCGGGCGCGTAACGCTGCGGATCATAGGCGCGGTTGGCGGGGTCGAGCCGGATCATCGAGCCTTCGCGCCGGAAATATTTCAGCGTCGCCTCCGCCTCGTCGATCAGCGCGACGACGATCTGGCCGTCGCGGGCGATGTCGGTGCGGCGGATCAGCGCATAGTCGCCGTCGAGGATACCCGCCTCGACCATCGAATCGCCCGACACCTCCAGCGCATAATGCTCGCCCGTGCCGAGCAGGGCAGCGGGGACGGCCAGGGTCGAGCTGCCCTCGAACGCCTCGATCGGGACACCCGCGGCGATACGGCCGTGCAGGGGAATCTCGACCACGTCATTGGCGGGCTCGGCGACCGGCTTCGCGGCGGGCGGTCGCGCATCGGCCGCGCTGGCGGCGGCCGCGACCGGCTTTTCCGGCCGATCAGGCATCCGCAGCACCTCCAGCGCGCGGGCGCGATTGGGCAGGCGGCGGATGAAATTGCGTTCCTCCAGCGCGGAGATCAGGCGGTGGACGCCCGATTTGGACTTGAGGTCCAGCGCCTCCTTCATCTCCTCGAAGGAGGGCGAGACGCCGGTTTCCCGCAAACGGTCGTTGATGAAGCAGACAAGCTCATGCTGCTTTGCGGTGAGCATCGCGATCCTCCGTCCAGAACAGACGTGGAACTTATATGGAACGGAAAGGCTTGCGTCAAGCGAGCATCAGGATTTCCGCCGAGTCGCCCGCAGGGGCCGGGGGCGCGTGCGGCGGGCGGATCACCAGGCACGTCGAGCGCGCCAGAGTCAGCAGCATCGAGCTGTCCTGGATGGCCGCCGCATGGATGCGCCCGTCGATCATCGCGGCGCGCAGATAGTCGATGCGCGGACCGTTGGCGGGCAGATCCTCGCCCAGAATGGCGGGGATCGCGCTGGGGAAGGGATCGCCCGCGCCCGCCATATGCGCGACCAGCGGCTTGACGAACAGGATCGCGGTCACGAAGGCCGACACCGGATTGCCGGGCAGGCCCAGCACGACCATGTCGTTCAGCCGCCCCGCCATCATCGGCTTGCCGGGGCGAAGCGCGATCCGCCAGAAATCGATGCTGCCGCCCGCCGCCTTCAGCGCGGGCTGGACCAGATCATGGTCCCCCACCGACGCGCCGCCGGTCGTGACCAGCAGATCGGCGGCGACCCCGGCAAAGGCGTCGCGCAGCCGTTCCAGATTGTCGGGTAGGATGCCCAGATCGATGATCTCGACGGGCAGGTCGGCGAGCAAAGCCGCCAGCATCACGCCGTTCGACTCCGGCAGGGCATCGGCATCCCCCTGTCCGGGGGGCACGAGTTCGTCGCCGGTCGCGGCGATCGCGATCCGGACGCGCGGGCGGACGGGCAGGGTGCCATGGCCGCCGGTTGCCGCCACCGCTATCCGCGCGGGCGTCAGCCGCTGCCCGGCGGCGATCAGCCTGTCGCCCTGCGAAAAATCCAGCCCGCGCCGCCGGACATTGCGCCCGCGATGCGCCGGGCCTTCGCCGGTCAGGGTCAGCGTTTGCTCCTCGCGCCCCGCCTCTTCCTGAACCAGCACCGTGTCGGTGCCCTGTGGCAGCGCGGCGCCAGTGAAGATGCGCGTCGCTTGTCCGGCTTCGACTCTCTCCAGAAAGGGGCGTCCGGCGGCGCTTTCGCCGATCACCGTCCAGGGCCCCGGCATGTCGTCGAAGCGGATCGCATAGCCGTCCATCGCCGACAGGTCGCGCGAGGGCTGGGTCCGCTGCGCCAGCACGTCGCGCGCGGCCCAGCGCCCGGCGGCGTCGCGCAGGGCGAGCTCGATGGCGGGCCGGTCAGGGGCGAGCGCGAGCAGGCGCTGTTGGGCTTCGGCAACGGGTAGAAGAATGGCGGTCACTCCTATTGGCGACAAGACGCGTCGTCGGCGCTGGCGTTCCCGCAGGCGGGCCGGTCAGGCGTGCCAGTCACCCGACTTGCCGCCGGTCTTGGACAACAGCCGAATATCGCCGATCGTCATGCGCTTATCGAGCGCCTTGGCCATGTCATAGACGGTCAGCAGCGTGACCGATACGGCGGCCAGCGCCTCCATCTCCACCCCGGTCTGGCCCGCCGTCGCGGCGGTCGCGGTCGCGGTCACGCCTTCGGCATCCAAGGTCAGTTCGATCTCGACCTTGCTGAGCGGAAGCGGGTGGCAGAGCGGGATCAGGTCGCTGGTCTTCTTGGCGGCCATGATCCCGGCGACCCGCGCGACGGCGAGCACGTCACCCTTCTGGACGCTGCCCGCCGCGATCGCGGCGGCGGCCTGGGCCGACATGGTGATCCGCCCCTGTGCCACCGCCTGCCGGGCCGTCACCGACTTGCCCCCGACATCGACCATCCGCGCCGACCCGGTCTCGTCCAGATGGGTGAGGCCGGTCATCCGATCAGTTCGCGGGTCGCCGCCTCGACATCCTGCTGGCGCATCAGCGCTTCGCCGATCAGGAAGCAGTGAATGCCATGCTCGGCCATCGCGTCGAGATCGGCGCGCGTCGTCAGCCCGCTCTCGGCGACGAAGGTGCAACCCTGCGGCGCGCGGCCGACCAGTTCGTAGGTCCGCTGAAAATCGACCGAGAAGTCCCTGAGATCGCGGTTGTTCACCCCGATCAGTCGCGACTTCAGCCGGGCGGCGCGCTCCATCTCGGCGGCGTCGTGCACCTCGACCAGCGCGTCCATGCCGCATTCGATCGCAGCCGCCTCGATCTCCTGCATCTGGCCGTCGTCCAGCGCGGCGACGATGATCAGGATGGCGTCGGCCCCCAGCGCGCGGGCCTCATGCACCTGCCAGGGATCGACCATGAAATCCTTGCGCAGCACCGGGATCGACACCGCCGCGCGCGCCTGTTCCAGAAACAGGTCGGCCCCCTGGAACCAGCGCTCGTCGGTCAGCACCGACAGGCACGCCGCGCCCCCGGCCTCATAGGCGCGGGCATGGGCGGGGGGATCGAAATCGGCGCGGATCAGGCCCTTGGACGGGCTGGCCTTCTTCACCTCGGCGATCAGCGCATGGCCGGTCTTGGCGTCGAGCGCGGCGCGAAAGCCGCGCGGGGCGGAGACCGTGTCGATCTTGGCATCGAGATCGGACAGCGACATCGTCGCCTTGCGCGCGGCGACATCGGCGCGCTTGGTTTCCAGGATGCGGTCGAGCATCGTCATCGGTAAGCAATCCATCGATCGAGAAGCGCCGCAGCCTCGCCGGTATCGATCGCGCGGGCAGCGGCCACGGCCCCCTGGGCCAGATCGGCGCTATGCCCCGCGACCAGCAAGGCGGCGGCGGCGTTGAGGAGAACCGCGTCGCGATACGCGCCCGGCTCTCCGGCGAGAAGGCGGTGAAGCGCCTCGGCATTGTGCCGGGCGTCGCCGCCGCGAATGGCGGTGATGGGATGGCGGGGCAGCCCCGCATCCTCGGGCGTGATCGTCGCGGGCGCGGCGACATCGCCGACCGACACCGCGATGCTGGGCCCGGCGCCCGACAGTTCGTCCAGCCCTTCCTCGCCCGACACGACCAGCGCCGCCGTCGCGCCCAGCTGCTCCAGCGCCTCGGCATAGACCGACGCATAGTCGGGACGGGCGATGCCGATCAGCTGGCGGCCGACATGCGCGGGATTGGCGAGCGGGCCCATCAGGTTGAAGATCGTCCGCCGCCCGATCCGCCGCCGGATCGGGGTGATCCGCGCCATGGCGGGGTGGTGGTTGGCGGCGAAGAGGAAGGCGATGCCGATATCGCTCAGGCTGGCCTGCGCCACCTGTCCGGCGCGCTCCATGTCGAGGCCCAGGACCTCCAGCGTGTCCGCCGCGCCCGCCTTGGACGAGGCGGCGCGGTTGCCATGCTTGGCGACCGGCACGCCGAGCGCCGCGACGACCAGCGACACGGCGGTCGAGACGTTGAGCGTGTGATGCCCGTCGCCACCGGTGCCGCACACGTCGATCGTGCCTGGCGGCGCCGTGATGGGGATCAGCCGCTCGCGCATCGCCCGCGCGGCCTCGGCGATCTCGATCGAGGTCTCGCCTCGCTCGGCCAGATCGGTCAGGAAGGTCGCTGTCGCCTCGTCGCCCGCGCGACCGTCGAGAATGTCGGCAAAGGCCGCATAGGCCGTCTCGCGCGACAGCGGGCTGACGGGATCGGGCAGCAGCGCGATCGTGGTCACGCGGGCGTCTCGACCGGCGGACGCAGCCGCTCAGGCAGGTCGTGCGCCACGCCCGCTTCGCGCAGGAAATTGGCGAGCATCGCATGGCCATATTCGGTGGCGATGCTTTCCGGGTGGAACTGGACGCCGTGGATGGGCAGCGTCGCGTGGCGGAAGCCCATCACCGTGCCGTCCTCGGCCCGCGCATTCACCACTAGGCTGTCGGGCACGTCGTTGACGATCAACGAATGGTATCGCGTCGCGGTGAAGGGAGAAGGTAGGCCCCGGAACAGCCCGGTGCCGTCATGATGCACGGGCGAGGTCTTGCCGTGCATCAGTCCGCCGCGCTGGACCAGTCCGCCGAAATGCTGGCCGATCGCCTGATGGCCCAGGCACACGCCCAGCAGCGGCCGGCCCGCATCGGCGGCGGCGGCGACCAGGTCCAGGCTGACGCCCGCCTCGGTCGGGGTGCAGGGCCCCGGGGAGATGAGAAAGGCTTGCGCCCCCGACGAGAGCGCTTGGCCCGCCGAGATCGCGTCGTTGCGGACCACCTCCACCTCGCTGCCCAATTCCTGAAGATAATGGACGAGGTTCCAGGTGAAGCTGTCGTAATTGTCGACGACCAGGATCATGATCCCGCCATAGCCGATCGCACGGATGGTGCAACGCCCGCCGCGCCGCACCGGGCGGTCGGAGGTGTGAAATTGTCGGGCCGCGCGACACATGGCCCTAAATTTGCCGGAATTCGGCCGTGGGGAGAGGCCGTTCAGCGTGGAGCCATGCGCGGCGTTCGACGTTGTCGTCTCAAAGGAGTTTCGTCGCCATGGTTCGTGCCGCCCTGATCGCTGCCCTGCTGTTGACCCCCGGCGCGGCGCTTGCCCAGCAAGCGGGGCAGGATGCGCAGGCCGCCTCCGGCCAACCGCCCAAGCGGGTGCGTCAGGTGACGCTGACCGGCGACCAGAAATGTCCGCCCAGCACCTCCGAAGAGGTGGTGGTCTGCGGTCGCGTCGACGAGCCCTACCGCATTCCCAAGGCGTTGCGCGACGACAAGCCGATTCCCGCGCAGAACCAGAGCTGGGTCAACCGTGCCGCGACGATCGATCAGGTCGGTCGGGTCGCGGGCGGCATCCCCGACACCTGCTCGCCGGTCGGCACGGGCGGGCAGAGCGGGTGCAGCATGACCTGGAACCGCCAATATTCCGACGAACGCCGCGCCCGCCGCGCCGAAGCGACCCCGCCGTCCGCCGACGGGCAGTGAGGGCGGTGGCTTAGGGTCGATCGACGTGCGGGATTGCGTCTTCTTCCCTCTCCCCTGGACAGGGGAGAGGGTTAGCGAAGCTTGCCAGCCTGCTGGCTAGCGCAGCTTGGGTGAGGGGTTGAGCGAGCCCAAGGGCTCGCGCGCTCGCGAAGCGAGCGCCACCCCTCACCCAGCTCCGACTAAGCCTTTGCTACGCAAAGGCCAAGTCTGCGCAACCCTCTCCCCTCTCCCCTCTGCGAGGGGCGAGGGAAGAAGAAGCTATCCTGAATATCGATCCGCCCCAGTTCCCTCGCGTTTGCGGCGATACTGGTTCCGCTTCCCCGTCGGGCGCCCCGGCCCTGAGCTGCCCTACTGCCCGAAACCCCCGTCACCCGCCCGCGCCACCGCATCGCGTGCGGCGGCGAGCATCGCGCCTGCCTTGGCCTCGCATTCGCGCTGTTCATAGGCCGGGTCGCTGTCGGCGACGATGCCTGCGCCCGCCTGGACATGGATGGTGCCGTCCTTGACCACCGCGGTCCGCAGCACGATGCACGAGTCCATCGATCCGTCGGGCGAGAAATAGCCGACGCCGCCCGCATAGGCGCCGCGCTGCTCGGGTTCCAGCTCGGCGATGATCTGGCAGGCGCGGACCTTGGGCGCGCCGCTGACCGTGCCCGCCGGGAAGCCCGCGAACAGCGCGTCGAGCGCGTCCTTGTCGTCGCCCAGCCGTCCGACGACGTTGGACACGATGTGCATCACATGACTGTAGAATTCGACCGTATAGCTGTCGGTCACACGGACGCTGCCCGCCGCCGAGGCGCGGCCGACATCGTTGCGGCCCAGGTCGAGCAGCATCAGATGCTCGGCACGCTCCTTGGGATCGGCGAGCAGGCTGTCGCGGTTGGCGGCGTCCTCGGCACGCGTCTTGCCGCGGGGGCGGGTGCCCGCGATCGGCCGGATCGTGACCTCGCCCGCGCGGACCCGGACGAGGATTTCGGGGCTCGATCCGATCAGCGAAAAGCCCGGCAGGTCGAGATGATAGAGGAAGGGCGAGGGGTTGATCCGCCGCAGGCTGCGATACAGCTCGAAGGGCGGCAGCGCGAAGGGCGCCGAGAAACGCTGCGCCAGCACCACCTGAAATATGTCGCCCGCGACGATATAGTCCTTCGCCCGCGCCACCATCTCCGCATAGAGCCCGGCGGGCAGGGCGGGGGCATAGCTGGGCTCGGGCAGATCGGCGCGGACCGGCGGCGGCAGACGGGTGGAGGCCAGCCGCGCGGCGGTGGCGTCGAGCCGCTCCTGCGCCTCGGCCAGCGCGCGTTCGGGATCGCGGACATTCTCGGGCCAGACCGGCGCGACGAGATAGAGCGCGTCGGTCAGCCGGTCGAACACCAGGATGACCGTCGGTCGCACGAAAATCATGTCGGGCAGGCCGAGCGGATCGACCGGGGGCTTGGGCAGCGCCTCGACCAGCCCCACCGTCTCATAGCCGAAATAGCCAACCAGGCAGGCGAGCGCGGGCGGCAGCCCATCAGGCACGTCGGCGCGGCATTCGGCGACCAGCGTGCGTAGCGCGGCGAGCGTCGGCGCAGCACAGGGCTCGAAAGCGTCGCGATCGGTCGCCCAGCGGCGGTTGATCGCGGCGTCATGCCCGTCGGCGCGGAAGACGAGATCGGGGGCCAGCCCGATCAGGCTGTAGCGCCCGCGCGTCGCGCCGCCCTCGACCGATTCGAGCAGGAAGTCGCCGCGCCCCGGCTCGATCAGCTTCAGCGCGGCGGCGACCGGCGTCTCGGTGTCGGCGATCTGCCGCCGCCACACCAGCGCGGGCCGCCCCGCCTTCAGCTGGGCGAGCGCGGCGTCATCGGCGTGGGGCTCAGTTGCCGCCATTGTTCAGCAGCTCCGAGCGGACCTTGGCGATCGCCTTGGGATCGGTCTTGACGCCCAGCGTGTCGCGGACGGCGCGGGCGAATTGCGAGACATATTCGCGGCCGACCAGGCGGCCAATGTCCCCGCGCGCGGCGCGGATCGCGGCGTCATTGCCGGTCGCATTGCCCGCCTCGATCTTCGTCACGCGCAGGATGTACCAGCCTTCGTTCTGCGGTGCCTCCAGCGTGCGCGCCTTGTTCTGCGGCATCGAGAACAGCAGCGCGAGCGGAGCGGCGGCAGGGGTGTTCTGCGCGGCGGCGAGGTCGCGGCGCGACGCGGCGATCGGGCGGACCGGCGGCACGGCCAGCCCGGTTTCCTTCAGCGCCTGCGCCATCGGCATGCCCTTGTTCACCTTGGCGAGCACGGCATTGGCCAGCTTGCGCGCGGCGGCACGGGCGCGGTCGGCGTTCAGATCGGCCAGCACCTGCGCGCGGACCTGCGCCAGCGGGCGGGGTGCCGAGCGCTGGATCTGGCCGACGCCGACGATGGCGAAGCCGCCGTCCTGGCCGACCGGAACCAGCTGCGGCGCGTCGCCTTCCTCGGCGGTGAAGGCGGCGGTGATCATCGCGCGCTGTTCGGGCGTCGGCTGGAAGGTGGGCGCGTCGGGCGCCGTGCCCTGCGCGGTGACGGCAGGGGTGGTCTGCGCCTGCAGCTTGCGGTCGGCGACCACTTCCTCGAAGGTCGCGTTGCCCGACAGCGAATCCTCGATCGCGTTGCGCATCTCGCCCAGCGCGGCGGCCTGCTTCTGCTTGGTCAGCTCCGCGACGATCTCGGGACGGACCTGCGCTAGCGTCTTGCCCGGCACCTGGGTCACGCCGTCGACACGGGCGACGACGAAGCCGAGGGTGCCGCGCACCGGACCCACGACCGTACCCTTGGCGGCGGTGAACACCGCATCGGCGACCGGCGCGGAGGCGAGCGCGGCATAGGCCGCCTTGTCCAGGCCCTTCTGCACCGAAGCCTCGAGCCCGGCGGCGCGCGCCGCATCGGCCAGGCTGGTGCCGCCCTTCGCCTTGGCGGCCAGCGCGTTCGCGCCCGTCTGATCGGCGACGATCACCTGCGTCACGTCGCGCTTTTCGGCGGCGGCGTAGCGCGACTGGTTGCTCTGATAATAGCGGGCGATTTCCGCCTCGCTGGGGGTCGCCTTGGCCGCGATGGCGGCGGGGGTGACCAGCGCATAGCGGACGACGCGACGCTCGGGCAGCGTGTAGCGCTGGACGTTGCGCGTGTAGAAGGCCTGGATGTCGGCGTCGCTGGGCGCGGGGCCGGTGGGCACCAGACGGGTCGGGATAAAGCCGACCTCACCGCCGCGCTTTTCGAGCAGCAGCGAGGCATAGGGCAGCGCCATCTGCATCGCCATCTGGGTCGCGCCGATGGTGGGCACGGTCAGTTGCTGCGCGAACAGGGTGCGCTCCAGGTCGGTGCGGACCTGCGCGTCGGTCATCTTCCGCTGGGCCAGAAGCTGCTGGTAAAGCGCCGGATCGAACTGGCCATTGGGGCCGCGAAAGGCCGGGATCGAGGCGATCTGCCCGTCGATCAGGCGGCGCGAGACGACCATGCCCTGGTCCTTGCCGAACTGTTCGAGCGACAGGCCGGTGATCTCGCGCTGGAGCACGCCCTCGAACCCGCCCGCCGCCATGAACTGCGCCATGTCGAAGGTCGGCTGTTCCTGGCGATAGGCGGCGACCTCGTTCTGCGCGGCGGTGCGCAGGTCGTTGGCGGTGATCTTCGCATCGCCGACCTTGGCGACCGACGAGCCGGTCAGCCCGCCCGCCATGCCCGAGATGTTGGACACGTCGCCCGCGGCGAACGCGATCGCGATCACGCCCAGCACGATGAAGGTCACGACGACGCCGGCCTTGGAATTGATGATCCGGCGGAAGAAGCTGAGCATGGACGACCGATCGGCAAAGGATAAAAACGGATGTGCTTTAGGGGCCCGTCGCGCCCGCATCAAGCTTGCGCGGATCGCATGATCCGCTATCGGTGTTGAACACGTATAACAGTCGACAGATGAGGAGCCCGGTTATGGCACGGCGCAAAATGGTGGCTGGCAACTGGAAGATGAACGGTTCGCGCGCCGCCCTGGCCGAGCTGGACGCGATCGCGGCGGCGGCGCTGGCGGCCCCGAATGTCGATGTCGCGATGGCGGTGCCCTTCACGCTGATCGCCGCGGCGGCGGAGCGGGTGCCCGATCTGGCGATCGGCGCGGAGGATGTGCACGAACGCGATTCGGGGGCGCATACCGGCTGCGTCTCGGCCGGGATGGTGCGCGAGGCGGGCGCGCGCTTCACGATCGTCGGCCATTCCGAACGTCGTGCCGACCAGGGCGAGACGAGCCAGGACGCCTGGGCCAAGGCGGCGGCGGCGCATCGCAACGGCCTGAAGGTCATATTGTGCTGCGGCGAGACCGAGGCGGAGCGCAATGCGGGCCGCGCCGAGCGGGTGGTGCAGGCGCAGATCGAGAAGTCGGTGCCCGACAATGCCGATGGGAGCTGGTTCACCCTGGCTTATGAACCGCGCTGGGCGATCGGGACCGGGCGGACGCCGACCGTCGAGGAGATCGCGACGATCCACTCGATCGCGCGCGCCAAGCTGCGCATGCTGATCGGCGATGCGGCGGACGACGTTCGCATCCTGTATGGCGGCTCGGTGATCGGTGAGAATGCGGCGACGCTGTTGTCGGTCGAGAATGTCGACGGCGCGCTGGTCGGCGGAGCCAGCCTGACCGCCGAGAAGTTCGTGCCGATCATCGAGGCGGCGGCGGGGTTGTGATTGGGGTTGGGTGTGGCCCGTGCGCTTCGACTTCGCTCAGCGTGAACGGCTGTCGGGATTGATCCCCGAGCTCCGTTCAGCCTGAGCGTAGTCGAAGGCCACGTCCAACCGCCGATCAAACCCCCGAATAGCGCTCCTTCAACATCCGATACGCCGCGCGCAGGGCATAGGCGTCACCCCCCTTGGGGCGTCCCGGCTTGCCCGAAGGCCGCCACGCGAACACGTCGAGATGCGCCCAGGCCGTATCCCGGGGCACGAAGCGCCGCAGGAACAGCGCCGCCGTGATTGCCCCCGCAAAGCCGCCATCGGGTGCGTTGACCATGTCGGCGATGTCGGACTTGAGCATATCGTCATAGCCGTCCCAGAGCGGCATCCGCCACACAGGATCGTCCTCCGCCACGCCCGCCGCCAGCAGCTCGGCCGCCAGCGCCTCGTCATCGGTGAACAGCGGCGGCAGGTCGGGGCCCAGCGCCACGCGCGCCGCCCCGGTCAGCGTAGCGAAGTCGAGGATCAGCTCGGGCTTCTCCTCGCCCGCGCGGGTCAGCGCGTCGCCCAGGATCAGGCGGCCCTCGGCGTCGGTATTGGTGTTCTCGACGGTCAGGCCCTTGCGGGTGCGCAGCACGTCGCCGGGGCGGAAGGACGCGCCCGACACCGCATTCTCCACCGCCGGGATCAGCAGGTGCAGCCGGACCGGCAGCTTGGCCGCCATGACAAGGCCAGCCAGCGCCAGCGCATGCGCCGCGCCGCCCATGTCCTTCTTCATCAGCCGCATGCCCGCCGACGGCTTGATGTCGAGCCCGCCAGTGTCGAAGCACACGCCCTTGCCGACGATCGCGATGCGCGGATGGGCGGGATTTCCCCAGGCCAGCTCGATCAGGCGCGGCGCACGGTCGCGCGTCGCGGCCTGCCCGACCGCATGGATCATCGGATAGTCGCGGGCGAGCGTCTCGCCCGCCGTGACGGTGACGGTCGCACCATGGGCCTGGGCCAGCGCCTCGGCCTGCGCTTCCAGCTCGGCGGGGCCCAGATCGCCCGCACCCGTGTTGACCAGATCGCGGACCAAGGCGGTCGCGGCGGCGATGCGGAGCATCTCGTCCCGGTGCGCGACGTCGCGGGTCAGCAGGACGCGGGGCCCCGCATCCTCCGCCTTGCGATAGCGGGTGAAACGATATTGGCCGAGCAGCCAGCCCAGCGCATTGGCCCCGACCTCCGCGCCGTCCAGGCGATAGCTGCCCTCGGGCAGCGTCTCGGCGAGCTTTGCCAGCGCCCAGGGCGCGGCGGGATCGGCGACGCCCGCCACCACCGCGATGCCGTCATCCTGCGGCACGAGGATATGGCTATTGGGCTTGGCGGTGAAGCGCTGCGCGGCCGCCAGCGCGCGGGTCGCGGCGGGCTGGCGGCTCAGCCAGCCGTCAAAGCCGTCGGCGGTCAGCAGCGTGATCGCATGGGCGCTCTGGCCGCGATCGGGTTGGAGCAGGGGGGCAAAGTCGGTCATTCGGCGGGACTCACGAGAAACTGTTCGATCTTTCCGGTCGCACCCGGCTCGGCATAGGTGCTGATGCGCAGCGTGCGGTTCGGATAGGTCACGCGGTAGGAACGGTTGACGAACCCGCCGCGCAGCCGGGTCTTGCCCGTCTGTTCGATCGTCTTCGGCGCGCCGAGTGGCGACAGGCTCGACCGATAGTCGGCGATGGTCGCGGGGGTGAAATAATAGGCCGCGTCCTCGGTCAGCAGCGATCGGTCGAGGTGCCCCGCCTGAAGCTGGGCATAGACCCGGCGAATGCGGTCGAGCGCGGCGGCATCCCCGGCATCGGCCTTGGGCGCGGGCAGGACGATGTCGGATATGCCCTTGGCGATCCGCCCCTGCGCATCGGCGAACCAGGCATTGACCGCGACCACCACGGCGGCCTTGTCGTCCGGATAGACGATATTCTCGGTCAGGAAGCCGACCGCCTCGCCGCTATGCTCGACCACGCGGCGTCCATCGGCGGTGCCGACCGCGACGCCCAGCCCGTAATTGGTGTTCGATCCATCGGCCAGCTTGACCGGCGTCTCCTGCTCATTCCAGTCCTTCGCGGGCAGCAGCGTGCGGTTCATCCGCGCCACGTCCCATTTCGCCAGATCACGCGGTGCCATGGACAGCTCGCCCGCCGCATAGAGCCAGCCGGGGGCCGCGGGCGTCTCGACCCGGACGGGGCCCAGCGCATGGCGGAGATAGCCCTGGGGGAAGCCCGGCCCGACCGCCTTGTCCTGATCCACCGCGCGGATGCCCAGCGGACCGAAGACGCGCGCCTGGAGAAAGTCGAGCAGCGGCTGGCCCGATACCTTCTCGACGATCAGGCCCGCCACGACATAGCCGGTGTTGGAATATTGCCACTGGGTGCCCGGCGCGAAGTCCAGCGGCGCCTTGGCCCAGCGGTCGACGATCCCCTGCGGCGTGGTGGGGGTCGCCATCGCCTTGAAGCTGTAATCCTGCGGCCAGTAATCGCGCAGGCCCGAGGTGTGGCTGAGCAACTGGCGGATGGTGATTGTGTCGCCGCCGCTGATGCCGGGGATATATTTGGCGACAGTGTCGTCCAGCGACAGCTTGCCTTCATCCGCCAGCAACTGGATCGCGGTCGCGGTGAACTGCTTGGACACAGAGGCGATCTGATAGGGAAGCGCCGGATCGGCGGGGCCGCGCTGCCCCTCGAACTGCTTGCCATAAGCCTTGGCGAGCACGATTTTGCCGCCGCGCACCACCGCGATCGAGGCGGAGGGGACGCCGGTATCGGCCAGCGTCCTGGTCACCAGCGCATCGATCTTCTGGGTTTCGGCCGGGGTCAGGGCTTGTGCGGCGAGCGGAGCGGGGGCGAGCAGCGCGACGGCTGCCAGCAGGGTCGGGTATCTCATGCGCTCCAAGGAAGCAGGTTTGTGGGGGCGGCGCAACGGGTGTGGGGCGGGTGTGGGAGCGTGGAGGGCGGTCGTGCCCCCCTCCGTTCAGCCTGAGCGTAGTCGAAGGCCATGCTACGACATCTGCCAAGCCTGAAGATCACTGTGTGGAGAATGAGTCCCTTGGCCTTCGACTACGCTCAGGCTGAACGGGGGATGGGAGACACCCGGCGCTTTTTCCTGGCCACCCCGGCGAAGGCCGGGGTCCAGTTGCGACGTTCTGCGTTGGAGACCCCGTCGCGCGCCTAGGCGCGCTGACCACCGGACCCCGGCCTTCGCCGGGGTGGACTGCGGGAGACGGACGAATGACCACCGAACTGACCATCCTCGGCTGGTCGATCATCCTGTTGTTCGTCCATCTCGCGCTGCAATCGCAGTTGGCGACGCTGGACCGGGGTATCGGCTGGAATGCGGGGCCGCGCGACGGGACTCCGGCGCCGCTGGGACCGCTTGCCGGGCGGGCGGAGCGTGCTTCGGCCAATTATCGTGAGACCTGGCCCGTCTTCATTGCGCTGGCGCTGGGGCTGGCCCTGACCGGCCGGAGCGGCGGGATGGCGGCGACCGGCGCGTGGGTCTGGTTCCTCGCACGGGTCGCCTATGTGCCGCTCTATCTGTTCGGCGTCCGGTACGTCCGGTCGCTGGCCTATCTGGTGTCGATGGCCGGGCTGGTGATGATGCTTATTCGCTTCCTGTGACGGGGACGCCGTACAGGTCATGCTCGTCGGCATCCTCGATCTCGACGGACACGATATCGCCGACCGACAGATGCCCGGCATCGCGCAGGAAGACCTCACCGTCGATCTCGGGCGCGTCGGCCTGGGACCGGCCGGTCGCGCCGCCTTCGTCATCCACCGCGTCGATGATGACGGGCAGGGTGCGGCCGACCTTGGCGGCCAGCTTGGCGGCGGAGATGGCGGCGGTCTTTTCCATGATCCGCGCGTAACGCTCTTCCTTCACCTCCTCGGGGACGTGATCGGGCAGGGCGTTGGCGGCGGCGCCCTCGACGGGCTCGAAGCGGAAGGCCCCGACCCGGTCGAGCTGCGCCTCGTCCAGCCAGTCGAGCAGATATTCGAAATCCTCCTCCGTCTCGCCGGGGAAGCCGACGACGAAGGTCGAGCGGATCGCGATATCGGGGCAGATGTCGCGCCACTGGTGGATGCGCTGGAGCACCTTGGCGTCGTTGCCGGGGCGCTTCATACGGCGGAGCACCGACGGCGCGGCATGCTGGAACGGAATGTCCAGATAGGGCAGCACCAGCCCTTCCGCCATCAGCGGGATCACCTGATCCACATGCGGATAGGGATAGACATAGTGCAGCCGCACCCAGGGCGCGATCTTGCCCAGTTCGCGGGCCAGGTCGGTCATGTGCGGCACGACCTCCTGCCCCTTCCACATCCGCGGTTCCTTGCGGATGTCGATGCCGTAGGCCGAGGTGTCCTGGCTGATGACCAGCAGCTCGCGCGTGCCCGCCGCGACCAGCTTTTCCGCCTCGCGCAGGATGGCGTCGGGGCGGCGGCTGACCAGGTCGCCGCGAAGCGACGGGATGATGCAGAAGCTGCACCGATGGTTGCAGCCCTCGGAAATCTTCAGATAGCTGTAATGGCGCGGGGTCAGCTTCAGCCCGGCGTCGGGGATCAGGTCGATATAGGGCGACAGGTTGGCGGGCGCGGCGGCGTGGACCGCCTCCACCACCTGCTCATATTCATGCGCGCCGGTGATCGCGAGCACGTCGGGGAAGCGGGTGCGGATCGCCTCGGCCTCCTTGCCCATGCAGCCGGTCACGATGACGCGGCCATTTTCCTTGATCGCCTCGCCGATCGCCTCCAGGCTTTCCTCCTTGGCGGAGTCGAGAAAGCCGCAGGTGTTGACCAGCACGACGTCGGCCCCGGCATAGTCGGGCGACATCTGATAGCCGTCTGCGCGGAGCTGGGTCAGGATGCGTTCGCTGTCGACCAGATTCTTGGGACAGCCGAGCGAGACCATGCCGACACGCGGCGGAGTGGGGAGTTTGGTTGCCATGGGATACGCGCGCACATAGGCCAAAACGCGACGCTTTTCCAGATGCGCTTGCGCCATGTGGTCGACACGTCCGCGCGATCCCGGCATGAGGGATGCAAATTCACAAGGGTTAAGCGCGATGCTGGCGATCGGATTGATGTCGGGAACCTCGCTCGACGGGGTGGATGCCGCGCTGATCGAGACGGACGGCGAGGCGCAGCGGCGCGCGATCGCCTTTCGCAGCGAACCCTATTCGGATGCCGCGCGCACCGAACTGGCGGAGGCCACCGCCATGGCGCTGACCTTCGACCGACCGCGCGCCAGCCCGCCGATCGTCGCGGCGAGCGAGTTGATCGTGCGCACCCATGCGATGGTCGTCCAGAAGCTGCTGCGCGATGCCGGGATCGGCGCGGATGCGGTCGATGTCATCGGCTTTCACGGCCAGACGGTCGCGCATCGCCCCGATCGCGGCTGGACCTGGCAGATCGGCGACGGACAGGCGCTGGCCGATGCGACCGGGATCGTCACCGTCTCCGACTTCCGCTCGGCCGATGTCGCGGCGGGCGGGCAGGGGGCGCCGCTGATCCCGGTCTATCACGCCGCGCTGGCGGCCGGGTTGGAGAAGCCGGTGGCGATCCTCAATCTGGGCGGGGTGGCGAACATCACCTGGATCGGCGACGACGGCGCGCTCGTCGCCTTCGATACCGGCCCGGCCAATGGCCTGATCGACAGCTGGATGGAGACCGAAACCGGGCAGCGTTACGATGCCGATGGCGCACTGGCGGGCAGCGGACGGGTGGAGCCGACCGTGCTCGACACGATGATGGACAATGGGTGGTTCGACCTCGCCCCGCCCAAGTCGCTCGACCGCAACGACTTCACCATCCAGCCCGCGCGGGGGCTGTCGGCGGCGGACGGCGCGGCGACGCTGACCGCCTTTACCGCGCAAACGGTGGCGCGCGCGCTCGACCATCTGCCCGCGCGGCCCCGGCGCCTGCTGGTCGCGGGCGGCGGGCGGCACAATGCCACGATGCTCGCGATGATCGCGGCGGCGACGGGGCTGACCCCCGAGCCGAGCGATGCGCTCGGCTGGAACGGCGACGCGATGGAGGCGGAGGGCTTCGCCTATATGGCGGTGCGTCGGCTGAACGAGCGGCCGATCAGCTTTCCCGGCACGACCGGCGTGCCGCAGCCGATGACCGGGGGCGTGATTCATCGCCCCGCCGGGGGATAGGACCAAGCGATCAGGGATGACCGTCGTCCTGGCGGGCCCCGCTCCGGCCCCAGGACGGATCGCCATTCTGGATCGCTTCTTCTTCCCCTCTCCCCTGGACAGGGGAGAGGGTTAGCGAAGCTTGCCAGCCTGCTGGCTAGCGTAGCTTGGGTGAGGGGTTGAGCGAGCCCAAAGGCTCGCGCGC